>NZ_JBVIIM010000003.1:38485-263907 GCF_055569765.1 Streptomyces sp. NPDC031365
CCCTCAGACCCACCACCCCGTTTCCCTCCCCTCCCCCCCAACCTTGCTGTCCTGGAAGGGCTTGAAGCAGAACGGGGGGGGGGGGGGGGGGGGCCCCCCCCCCCCCCCCGCGCCCCCCCCCCCCCCCCCCCCCCCCCCCCCGGACCGGTGCTCAGCCCGTCACGACAGCGGCGGGTAGGCGTTCTTCATGAGCTCCTGGAACTGGGCGGAGAACCAGTGCCCGGAGATGGGGGCGTTGGGCAGCGCCCCCGACATGTTGTCGTTGTTGCGCGGGTTGCCTTCGTATGTCGGGTCGCACATCCGGTCGAAGCCCTTGCCCTCGTCGTTGTCGATGGCCTCGCTCGACCCGTCGGACTCGCCCGGGGGCTTCATCCACACGTAGGCGTCGATCCCCGCCTCCGGGGAGGCCTGGGGCCGCTCGCCGAGTCCCGCACCCGACTGGTTGCACCAGTTGCCGGTGTTGAAGCGACGGTCGTAGCGGCCACCGTCGACGTAGGTGTCCACGCTGGTGGTGGCGCCGGGACCGGTGGGCCGGTCCGTACCGCCCCAGCCGTTGCGGGAGGTGTCGATCAGCATGCCGATACCGGAGTCGAAGCCGAGGGAGACCAGTTCCTCGCGCAGCGCCTGGGCGTACGACAGCTCGTCGACGTAGCGGTTCCAGCTGACCCAGGTCGACTCGCGCACCGACTTGCCGGCCACGTTGTCGTTGATGGAGAAGTTCTCCTCCTTCAGGGCGCTGTAGTTGGCCGTGTTGGCGATGAAGCCGTGCACATCCGCGACGGTCGCGCCCTCGGCGTTCGCGGCCTGCCGGAACAGCTCCGCCGAGGGGCCGAAGTTGTCGTCCCAGCCCAGCCAGCCGTGGTGGCCGGCATCCACGTAGTTGTAGACGTTGGGGGCGTCGCCGAGCTTGTTCAGGGCGTAGCCGACGCCCTTCACGTAGTTGCCGTTGGCCTTCATGACGTCGCAGTTCTCCGTGGCGGTGGCCCGCGGACTGACGTTGGTGACCAGGTTGGGCAGGGAGTCGATCTCGACCGTGGTGACGATCCGCAGGTCGGCGTACTTCGGGTCGGAGAGGATCTCCGCGATCGGGTCGATGTACTCGGTCTTGTAGCGGTCGATCTCCGTCGGGCCGAGCTCGCCGTTGGAGGCGAGGGCGGCACAGTCACGGCCGGGCAGGTTGTAGATGACGACCTGGAAGACCAGTTCGCCGGAACCCTTCTGGGTCAGCGCCTCGTCGAGGTGCTCACGCAGGCTCATTTTGCCGTTGGCGCCGTTGATGGCCGCGATGCGATCCATCCAGACACCGGTGGGCTCGTCGGCGATGCGGTCGCCCCCCGGCTCGGCGGCGGCGTTCGCGGACCACTCGGGGTTCACGTACACCTGGGCGCCGTCGTAGGGGTTGTCGACCCGCTCGCCCTCGGCCGGCGGATCGGTCGGGTCCGGCGGATCGGTCGGGCCACCGGAGTCGACGTTGCAGGTCACACCGTCCAGGGTGAAGGTGGCGGGGACCGCGTTGCTGCCGCTGTAGGTGCCCTGGAAGCCGAAGGTGGCCGAACTGCCGGTGGCGAGCGTGCCGTTGTAGGACTCGTTGGCGGCGGTGACGTTCGCGCCGGACTGGGTGACCTTGGCGTTCCAGCCGCTGGTGACCCTCTGGTTGCCGGCGTAGGACCAGTTCACCGCCCACGACGACTTGGCGGCGCCGTTGTTGGTGACCGTCACGGAGGCGGTGAAGCCGGTGTCCCACTGGTTCTGCACCTGGTAGTCCACGGTGCAGGGGACGGCGGCCGCGCCGACATCGCCGGGGACGGCGGCCATCGCCGTTCCGGCGGCGCCTGCGACCAGCGCCGTGGCGGCGAGGAGCGCGGTTCTGGTGCGACTCATGGTGCGGGTTTCCTATCCGTAGGGGGCTGTCCTTCTGGGCGCGCGCAGACGATCGCGCGGCCTGGTGCCTTACGGGGTGGGAGTGCCGTTCAGACCTGGTCGGGACAGGCCTGCCGATGCCGGCCGGGAGTTTCGGGCAGCACGGACGGCGGGTGGATCCCACGGGAACGAGCGGCCCCGCGTCAGGTGCTCCACACAGGCACGGGGGTGGCTAAAAGTACTGAACGCGGGGGGTGGCGCATGAGCGACTCCTTGCAGCTCGGACGCGTCGTGACGAACGCGTCGACTGATGGAACCGCTCCCACTGGTGCTCTTGAAGTTAGCGCCAAGTGACGGCGAAGAACAGAGGAACTACTGACTTTCACCCCACTCGGATCGTCGAATCTTTTCGATTCTCCACAAGGCTTGACCGTTCACCACCCCGTCCTCACTATGGGAGCGCTCCCACTGGTTCAAGGCTTGACTTCACCGAGTCGCAGGAGGAACCAGCACCATGCATCCCCCACCCAGAAGACGCAACGGCTTACGGCGGCTGCTGACGGCCGCCGCGGCGGCTCTGGCGCTGCCGCTGACGATGCTCTCGACCGGCTCGACTCCCGCTCAGGCGGCCGCTGTGCAGTGCAGCGTCGACTACAGGGCGAACGACTGGGGCTCCGGATTCACCGCGGAGCTCACCGTCACCAACCGCGGTACGGACGCCATCGACGGCTGGACCCTGACGTACGACTACTCGGGCAACCAGAAGCTGGTGAACGGCTGGAACGGCACCTGGTCGCAGTCCGGTGCGACCGTGACCGTGAAGGACGCCGGGTACAACGCCCGGATCGCCGCCGGCGCCGCCGTCACGACCGGCGGCCAGTTCACCTACAGCGGCAGCAACACCGCTCCCACGTCCTTCGCGGTCAACGGCACCACCTGCGCCGGCGCCCATCAGCCGCCGATCACCGTGCTGACCAGCCCGGAGGCCGGCGCCGTCTACACGCAGGGCGAGACGGTCCCGCTCGCGGCCACCGCCGCGGCGGCCGACGAGGCGACGATCACCGAGGTGGAGTTCTACGACGACACCGAGCTGCTGGGCACCGACACCAGCGCTCCCTTCACCCTGTCGGTCGCCGGCTTGAGCGTGGGCAGTCATTCGTTGGTGGCGAAGGCGTACGACAGCATGGGTGCCTCCGCGAGCTCGACCCCGGTGGGCATCACGGTCGCCTCGGGCCCGGCCGTGGTCGCCACCCCGTCCCAACTGGGCATCCAGCAAGGTGAGTCGGACTCCTTCGAGGTGAAGCTGTCCAAGCAGCCGAGCGCGAACGTGACCGTCACGACGTCGCGGGCGAGCGGCAACTCGGGCCTGTCGGTGTCCGCCGGCGACTCGCTCACCTTCACGCCCTCCAACTGGAACACCGCGCAGAGCGTGACGATCGCCGCCGACGACTCCGGCAGCGGCTCGGCCGTCTTCGAGTCCTCGGCACCCGGCCACGCCAAGGCGGCGGTCACGGTGACCCAGCTGGGCGCGGCGAAGACGTACGACGCGCGCTTCCTGGAGCTGTACGGGAAGATCACCGACCCGGCCAACGGCTACTTCTCTCCCGAGGGCATCCCGTACCACTCGGTCGAGACGCTGATCGTCGAGGCGCCGGACCACGGTCACGAGACGACTTCGGAGGCGTACAGCTACCTGCTGTGGCTCCAGGCGATGTACGGCAAGGTGACCGGTGACTGGTCGAGGTTCAACGAGGCCTGGGACATCATGGAGCAATACATGATCCCCACCCACGCCGACCAGGCGACCAGCTCCTTCTACGACCCCTCGAAGCCGGCGACCTACGCGCCCGAGCACGACACGCCGAACGAGTACCCGTCACAGCTCGACTCCAATGTCTCCGTCGGCTCCGACCCGATCGCCGCCGAGCTGAAGAGCGCGTACGGCACGGACGACGTCTACGGCATGCACTGGCTGCAGGACGTCGACAACGTCTACGGCTACGGCAACGAGCCCGGCGAGTGCGAGGCCGGCCCGACCGCGACCGGACCGTCGTACATCAACACCTTCCAGCGCGGCGCGCAGGAGTCGGTGTGGGAGACGGTTCCGCAGCCGACCTGTGACGCCTTCGAGTACGGCGGGCCCAACGGCTACCTGGACCTGTTCACCAAGGACGCCTCGTACGCCAAGCAGTGGAAGTTCACCAACGCCCCGGACGCCGACGCGCGTGCCGTGCAGGCCGCGTACTGGGCGGACCTGTGGGCCGGGGAGCAGGGCAAGGACGGGGAGATCGCCGACACCGTCGCCAAGGCGGCGAAGATGGGCGACTACCTGCGCTACTCCATGTATGACAAGTACTTCAAGAAGGTCGGCAACTGCACCAGCACCTCCTGCCCGGCCGGCACCGGCAAGGACGCCTCGCACTACCTGATGTCCTGGTACTACGCCTGGGGCGGCGCCACCGACGCCTCGGCGGGCTGGGCCTGGCGCATCGGATCCAGCCACGCGCACGGCGGCTACCAGAACCCCCTCGCCGCGTACGCGCTCAGCTCCTACCCGGACCTGAAGCCGAAGTCGTCGACGGGCGCCGCGGACTGGGGCAAGTCCCTCGACCGGCAGCTGGAGTTCTACCGCTGGCTGCAGTCCGACGAGGGTGCCATCGCGGGCGGCGCGACCAACAGCTGGGGCGGCCGGTACGCGGCACCGCCGGCCGGGACGCCGACGTTCTACGGCATGCACTACGACGAGAAGCCGGTGTACCACGACCCGCCGTCCAACCAGTGGTTCGGCTTCCAGGCGTGGTCCATGGAGCGGGTCGCCGAGTACTACCAGCAGACGGGTGACGCCGACGCCAAGGTCGTCCTCGACAAGTGGGTCGACTGGGCGCTGTCGGAGACCACGGTCAACCCGGACGGCTCGTTCCTGATGCCGTCGACGCTCCAGTGGTCGGGGCAGCCCGACACCTGGAACTCCTCGTCCCCGGGCGACAACGGCGACCTGCACGTCACGGTCGCGGACTACACCAACGACGTCGGTGTGGCGGCGGCCTACGCCAAGACACTGACGTACTACGCCGACCGCTCCGGTGACACCGAGGCGGCGTCCACGGCGAAGGCGCTGCTGGACGGCATGTGGGAGAACAACCAGGACGCACTCGGCATCGCCGTCCCGGAGACCCGCGCCGACTACAACCGCTTCGACGACCCGGTGTACGTCCCCAGCGGCTGGAGCGGCACCATGCCGAACGGCGACACGATCGACTCGTCGTCGACCTTCGCCTCGATCCGGTCCTTCTACCAGGACGACCCGGCCTGGTCGAAGATCGAGAGTTACCTCGAGGGCGGCGCCGCGCCCACGTTCACGTACCACCGGTTCTGGGCCCAGGCCGACATCGCCCTGGCCATGGGCTCGTACGCGGAGCTCCTCGAATAGCCCCCGCCGGCGCTTCGCGTACCGGTCCCGGCACCTGACGCCGGGGCCACCAACCGGCCGGGCGGCCCTCTCGCGCACGGAGGGCCGCCCGGTCCTCGCACGCTCCCTCCCCCTCCCCTCCCCCATGAGGAAGGAACGCACCGTGCGAAGAACCCGTATCCTCACCGTCGTGCTCGCGCTGGCGGCCGGTCTGCTCGCGGGCGGCCCGCCCGCCCTGGCCGCCGGCGCCCCGGAGCCGGCCACCCGCCTCGCCGCCGACACCTACACCTGGAAGAACGCGCGCATCGACGGCGGCGGCTTTGTGCCCGGCATCGTCTTCAACCGCGCCGAGAAGGACCTGGCATACGCCCGCACCGACATCGGCGGCGCCTACCGCTGGCAGCAGTCGAGCAAGACCTGGACCCCGCTGCTCGACTCGGTCGGCTGGGACCACTGGGGGCACACGGGCGTGGTGAGCCTGGCGTCCGATCCGGTCGACCCCGACCGGGTGTACGCGGCGGTCGGCACGTACACCAACGACTGGGACCCGGGCAACGGCGCGGTGCTGCGCTCCGCCGACCGGGGCGCGAGCTGGCAGAAGGCGGATCTGCCGTTCAAGCTGGGCGGCAACATGCCGGGGCGGGGCATGGGCGAACGCCTCGCCGTCGACCCCCACGACAACGACGTGCTGTACCTGGGCGCGCCCAGCGGCCACGGGCTCTGGCGGTCGACCGACGCGGGTGCCACCTGGGCGGAGGTGACCGCCTTTCCCAACCCCGGGAACTACGCGCAGGATCCGGGCGACACGTCCGGGTACGCGTCCGACAACCAGGGCATCGTCTGGGTCACCTTCGACGAGTCGACGGGCCGTGCGGGCAGCGCGACGAAGACGGTCTACGTCGGGGTCGCCGACAAGGAGAACGCCGTGTACCGGTCGACGGACGCGGGCGCGACCTGGCAGCGGATCGCCGGGCAGCCCACCGGCTACCTGGCACACAAGGGCGTGCTGGACGCGGAGAACGGCTTCCTCTACCTCGCGTACAGCGATACGGGCGGCCCGTACGACGGGGGCAAGGGCCGTCTGTACCGGTACGCGACGGCGACCGGCGTCTGGACGGACATCAGCCCGGTGGCGGAGGCCGACACCTACTACGGCTTCAGCGGTCTGACCGTGGACCGGCAGAACCCGGGCACGGTGATGGCGACGGCGTACAGCTCCTGGTGGCCGGACACCCAGATCTTCCGCTCGACGGACAGGGGCGGCACATGGACGCAGGCGTGGAGCTACACGGCGTACCCGGACCGCGAGAACCGCTACACGATGGACGTCTCGTCCTCACCCTGGCTGACCTGGGGCGCGAACCCGTCCCCGCCGGAACGGACGCCGAAGCTGGGCTGGATGACGGAGGCGCTGGAGATCGACCCGTTCGACCCGGACCGGATGATGTACGGGACGGGGGCGACGATCTACGGCACGGAGAACCTGACGAACTGGGACGACGACACGTCGTTCACCATCAGGCCGATGGTGCGGGGCCTGGAGGAGACGGCCGTCAACGACCTCGTCTCTCCCCCGTCGGGCGCGCCGCTGATCAGCGCCCTCGGTGACATCGGTGGCTTCCGGCACACGGACCTCACCACCGTGCCGCCGATGATGTTCACCCAGCCGAACTTCACGTCGACGACCAGTCTGGACTTCGCCGAGTCGAACCCGGACATCGTGGTCCGGTCCGGCAACCTGGACTCGGGCCCGCACATCGCGTTCTCCACGGACAACGGCGCCAACTGGTTCGCCGGGACGGACCCTTCCGGCGTGAGCGGCGGCGGCACGGTCGCGGCGGCGGCCGACGGCAGCCGCTTCGTGTGGAGTCCGCAGGGCGCCGGCGTGCACCACGCGACCGGGTTCGGCACGTCCTGGTCGGCGTCGAGCGGCATCCCGGCGGGCGCGGTCGTCGAATCCGACCGCGAGGACCCGTCCACCTTCTACGGCTTCAAGTCCGGCACGTTCTACATCAGTACGGACGGCGGCGCGACCTTCGAGGCCTCGTCCGCGACGGGACTGCCGAGCGGCGACAGCGTGCGCTTCAAGGCGCTCCCGGGGGCGAAGGGCGATGTCTGGCTGGCGGGCGGCGCGAACGACGGACCGTACGGCCTGTGGCACTCCACGGACTCGGGAGCGACGTTCACGAAGCTGCCGGGTGTCGACGAGGCCGACACCGTCGGCTTCGGCAAGGCGGCACCGGGCGCCTCGTACCCGACCCTGTTCACCAGCGCGGAGATCGACGGCGTGCGCGGCATCTTCCGCTCCACGGACCGGGGCACGACCTGGACCCGCGTCAACGACGACGCCCACCAGTGGGGCTGGACCGGCGCGGCGATCACCGGTGACCCGCGGGTCTTCGGCCGTGTGTACGTGGCGACCAACGGCCGCGGCGTGATCTACGGCGACACGTCCGACACGGCCCCCGGTCCCGACCCGGACCCGTCCGGCACGTGCGAGGTGACGTACGGGATCACCAATCAGTGGTCCGATGGCTTCCAGGCCGACGTCCGGCTCACCAACACGGGCCCGGCCCCCTGGAACGGCTGGTCCCTCACCTGGTCCTTCCCGGACGGTCAGAGGATCTCCCAGCTCTGGAACGCGTCCCATTCCCAGTCGGGTTCGGCGGTGACCGTACGCAATACCGACTGGAACGGCGCGGTGGCCGCGGGCGCGTCGGCCGCGTTCGGCTTCACGGCGACCCGCTCGACGGCGAACGCGGTGCCCACCTCCTTCGAGCTGGGTGGCCGGCCCTGCGTGGTGCGCTGAGGATCCGCCGGTGGAGAATGATCCCTCCACTCCACCGGCGACAGCGAGGGAGCACCGGGTGTCCGGACGGATCATCCTGCCGAACGACACGTCGAGTTCGGGCAGGTCCAGCGTCGCCCGTGAAGTGCTGCGCACACTGGCGAACCGTACGTCCACATGCCCGTGGCCTCCTTCCGATCCGGGAATGGTCGGGCGATGACCCGGGACGTCGGCGTACCCGCACGGCGCCTGGCCCTCCTCGGCGGAGGTTTTTCCACCGACGAAGACGGGCTGCTGGACGACTGGCTGCTCGGTCATGCCCGTGGGCGCCGGCCCAAGGTGTGCTTCGTGCCGACGGCCAGTGGGGACGCCCCCGCGTATGTCGAGAAGTTCCTCGACGCGTTCGGGGCACGGGCTTGTGAGCCGTCCGTGCTGCCCCTGTTCCGGCGGGAGTTCGACGACGAGGCGCTGCGGGACTGCCTGCTGGCCCAGGACGTCGTGTACGTGGGGGGCGGCAACACCGCCAATCTGCTGGCCGTCTGGCGCGTGCACGGCGTGGACCGTCTGATGCGGGAGGCATACGAGCGCGGGACGCTGCTGTGCGGGATCAGCGCCGGGGCCAACTGCTGGGCCGAGGGGTCGCACACCGACTCGTTCGGCCGGTTGACGTATCTGACGGACGGGCTGGGACTGTTGCCCGGGTCGGTGTGTCCGCACTACGACAGCGAACCCGGCCGCAGGGACTCGTACCGGAGGGCCGTGGCGGGCGGCATGCTGCCCGGCGGATGGGCCGTGGAGGACGGAGTGGGGGCGCTGTTCACGGACGGGCGGCTCGACGAGGCCGTGACGCGGGCCCCCGGAGCCCGGCTGTACCGGGTGGTGGCGGACCGGGGTGGTGACGCGGCCGAGCGGGCCCTGGGGTGCCGTCCGCTCGGACGGTGACCGGAAGTACAGTTCCAGACTGTCGTCCCACCAAGAAGGGCATGCCCATGACCAAGCTGCTGAGACCCGTGCTCGTCGCCGCCCTCCTGGCCACGGCCACCGCCTGCGGCACGGAACCCGTGCCGGGCGACGGCCCGGCGGTCGCCGCGCCCAGCACCGTCGGCACCGCTCCCCCGGCCGACTCCACACCGGTCACGGCGAGCATGCCCGATGTGCTCGGTGGCAACGCCGGGCGTGCGCACGAGCAGATGGGTGCCGAGCTCGACATGGTCTTCGAGGACGCGAGCGGGCAGGGCCGTCCGGTGGACGACCCTGCCGAGTGGAAGATCTGCGACTCCCGGCCGGGGCCTCACCAGCAGATGACCGAGTACCCGGTGGTCTTCGATGTGGTGCGGGTCTCCGAGAGCTGCGCGTAGCTCAGGGGGCGAAGACCGCCGGCCTGGGCGGGGTCGGCATGTCGGCGCCTATGAAGAAGCCGGTGTGCGGGGGCTGGTTGTAGGCGGTGTTCTGCCACGACAGGGAGGTGCCACCTGGGGGCGAGATCGAGCGAAGACGCTTCCGGCCTCTGATCTGGTGGTTTCTAGTGGCCGTGAATGGTGCGGGGTGGTGGCGAGTGGCCTTCTTGACTCTCCCCGAACACTCCCCGCGCGGTCCCGCTCCCCAGATTCTCCCCAACGCCAGACCTCCTGTGACGGCTCCGAGCTGCGCGGAGAGGGCTATTCGGCGGGCTGGCAGTTGCCCGCCGAGCGACTACCCGACTCGCGCTTCATGTCCTCCAGCGCGAGGCTGCAGTCGACGCAGGCGCGCACCTCGTGGCCACCGTTGCCGGGAAGGAGGATCAGAGCGACCGCCGCCGTCGGCACCTCCCCCCTGCTGGGATGCCGGAAGCAGACGCCGTCTGCCCAGTCATAGCGGGCGAGGATCTGCAGTCTCTCCATCGGGCGCTCCTTGAGTCGACCGGCTGTAAGCGTGAGGGGTGGCAGCGCCCTGGTGCCCCGGTTGCGCACCCGGATGCACTTCTGACCTTTGATTCACCCTTTCAGGTGAACGTGCGTTCGATTCACGGACACTACCTAGAGCCCTGCGGCATATGCCACCACAGGGCTGCGGGGGTGGGGGGTTAGATGGTGCTCGCTCCACGAGCGGAGCCGCTTCCTGACTGCACTTATAGAAGTCGAGTCAACAACAAGTTGATCAGCAAAGAAAGGGTGTCCGGCGCATCTATCTGTGCGGATTGTGCGCACCCGGTGTGTTTCTGTGACCGGCCGTTGAGGCTTTGGCCTGGGCTTTAGGATTCCCGCATCCTGTCCATGCCCGCATTGGCGAGCTCCTGGAAAGCCCCGTACAGGAGCTCAGCAGCCTCGCAAGGACTGCCGTCGACGCGCCGACAGGCGGGGCACAGGTGCAGCGAATGCTCGACGTAGGCACCCCACGCTTCCTGTACAGGGCTGAGGCGGATGCCGGCGGCGACGGGAGGCCGTCTTCCGGGTACGGGTGCGGGGTCCTTAGGCTCGTCCACGCTGACGGCTCCAGTTCGTCGGCCATGCCCCCGGGCCGTTGACGGCGGTCGCGGGGGTCCTGCAATTGCAGGGTACCGCTGCGGGATAGGCGGTATAGGTCGTATGGGCCGTCTGATCTCGCGTGTTCGGGTGGGTCCGCCTAGCGTCCGGGATCATGAGGTGGGAGCCGGAGATTCCGAGGTGGCGGCAGGTGTATGCCGTGATGTCGGAGCGCGTCCTCGACGGCACCTACCCGCCCGCGAGCAGGCTCCCCTCGGCGATGGCGGTGTGCGACGAGTTCGGCATCAGTCAGGTGACCGCGAAGCGCGTCCTGAAGGAGCTGCGGGCGGCCGGCCTGGCGGAGATGCAGCCGGGCATCGGCACGTTCGTCACCGAGCTGCCGCAGCCGCCGAAGTCGTAGGCGCCTGTCAGAGGGCGCGGATACGATTCGGGCATGTCTCCCGTCTCCCTGTCGCAGGGTCCTGCGCGGCCGTCTGCCGTCGTGAATGCGGAGATCCGCGCCCTGTTGGAGCGGACGCGGCGGCGGCTGTCGGATGTGGAGCGGGTCGAGTACGAGGAGTTGCTGCGGGAGTATGCGGCGGCCGTGCGCGCCGAGGTGACGACCGCGGCCTGACAGCAGTCCGCCCCCGTTCCGGTGCTGTACGGGCGGGGGCGGTGTCAGCACTGCGCCAGCATGGGCTGATAGTCGAACCAGCCTACGACGGCTCGCTGACAGTGTCGGGGCGTCGCGTCGACAGGACGTAGGTGCCGGGCTGCGGCGCGTGGGCGGGCTGCGGGACGCGGCGGCGGAGGATCTGCCGCAGGGCGCGGTCGCGGGACGGGTACGGGCGGACGCTCATGCGCACACCCTGCCAGACGATCACGGCTCCTCGGGCCACTCCGTCAACGTCTCGCCGGTCTCCTCATCAGCGAGGGTGACGCGTGCGCCGGGCTGCCCGTACTGGCCGACAAGACTCGCGAACTGCGTGCGGGCCACGGCCTCGCTCCCCCACCAGCCGTGCAGCGTCGGCCGGCCGTCGAGGGTGAGGGTGACGTGGTAGCGGTCGGGGTGCACGTCCCCAGCATGGCCCCTCCTGCCGCGCGTCCGCCCGCCGGGCCCTCCACCATGGCGTCATGGCTGCTGATCGCCCCGTCGTTGTGTACCCGCCCGACGAGGAGGGGGGTCGGCGTGTCCGTATCGACGGGCAGATCGCCGGCCGCGCCTACTCGGTGCAGGACGTCGCCGCGTTCATGCAGGAGGCCGGGCTGCAGAACTTCGACGAGATGGACGTCGTCCGCAGCACGCTGATCGAGTGGCGGGGCGGCGGGCCCGACGACTGGGCGCACTGACAGCGCGAGCGCCCGCTCTGGGGGAACGGGCGCTCGGGGTTCGGCGACCACGCCAGGCTGTCGCCACTGGGCACCGCGGACGGCGCGACAGGTGGGGCCGTTCGGAGTCTCAACGCCTCGGGATAGGACTTACGCCGCGTAGGGCTCCCCACCAGCCGCTGCGCCAGAGCAGCGAACGGCCCCGCACCCAGGATGCCAGACGGCCCGCCTCGACGGGGGTGCGAGACGGGCCCGCGGCCAGTGTGGCACGGAGGCTGACAGGACGGACGGCTTCCGCGTACCGTGTCCGGGCGGCCACCGTGTTCGCAACCACTTCGGTGGGGCCCTTCGGGGTGCACGGTGGCCGCACCTTTATGCTGACGCAGCGGCTCCCCGCCCACTTTCCCTGGGCGGGGAGCCGTACTGCTGTCGGCTCAGTCTTCGTCGTCGCTCCATCCGACAGCCTCGACACCGGACGAGTAGCCGCGCCCCGGCGTGATGACCCCGGTCGGGGCCCACCCGTCGTCGATGAACTTGCGGGCCACGTCGCCCGGCACCCAACGATCGCCGCGCGACGGATCGGACATCCACCCGGCCAGTTCGTCAGCCGTGGCAAACACAGGGCTGACCGGAGAGCCTTCGGACACGGTCTCCCACAGCTGCCAGCCGTAGCCGTTCGGCGGGTCGGTCGGTTCCCACGCCTCGGCTTCGGCGCGCTGCCCCTCGTACTTCTCGATGCTCCCGTGGCCCTTGCAGGTCGGGCACCGGGTCTCGACGCCTTCGCGCTCGCATCGGGCTTCGATCACCACGTGAGCGTTGATGCCGTCGTGCCCCATGCCGCGCAGTGACCACTCGTTGACCTCGGCGGCCGTCGGCGTGACGGGAGGGTTCTTGGGCTGCCAGCCCTTGCCGGGGACAACGACGTGGGTGAAGTCGTAGAGCCGTCCGCCGGCAACGAGTGCGTCGACGTCGTCCTGCGAGAGGTGGTGCGACCAACTGCCGTTGAACAGGTCGGCCAGCCGTTGCGCCTCACGGACGGTCGCTGCCTCGCCCGTGCCGTAGAAGTCGGGGGCGTTGGACTGGTTGCGCTCGGCGAAGGCGCGAACTGCCGGGCTGTCGTGCCTCCACGGTGTCGACCCGGTGCTGGTCGGGTCGAACGGCAGCTTGCCGTACCAGAGGTCGTACAGGTTCTGGGCCTGCGGCGAGTAGCCGTTCTTGCAGTCGGGGCAGGGTGTCTCGTCGAACTTGTCGGGGCTCAGGAACCCCTCCCAGATCTTGTTGAGCGGCCAGTCGAAGTCGAGCGGCACTCGTCGTACTTCACGCCCCATAGTCACTTCTCCCTTTCCAGGTACCGGTAGATGGTGGTGCGGGCGACGCCAAGCTCGTCGGCGATGTCCTGCACGGTGTGCTTGCGCTTGCCGTCGTCGCCGAGCTCGTCGTACATCTCCTGCGCGAGTTGGACCTGCCGCGGCTTGAGGGCCTGCTTGCGTCCGCCCTTGCGCCCGCGGGCCCGCGCAGCTTCGAGACCGTCGCGCGTGCGTTCCACGATCATCGCGTGCTCGAACTCTGCGATGGCGCCGAGGATCTGGAAGAACATGCGGCCGGCCGGGGTGCTGGTGTCGATGCCCTGGTCGATGACGACGAGGTTGACCTTCTGCTCGCGCAGCCGGTCGGACAGCTCGATGAGGTTCTTCAGGGAGCGGCCGAGCCGGTCGAGCTTGGTGATGACGAACTCGTCGCCTTCGCGGGCGGCGATGAGGGCCTTGTCGAGTTCGGGACGGGAGGCGAGCTTCCCGGAGGCCTTGTCGACGAAGATGCGGTCGCACTTGGCGGCGGTGAGTGCGTCCTCCTGCGCGTCTGGGTTCTGGTCGCGTGTGGAGACGCGGCCGTATCCGATTCTCATGGACCTAGCGTAGCAATTTCGAACCCTTTGCGCGACATAGTTGAGGACACGAGTATCCGTCACTCTCGCGCTGGGAAAACGGAGTTCAGGGTCGCCTCGTCGACAGTCGGTCGTTTGTGGACACAGCCCCGGCACCTGCCACACTCCCGCCCATGACGACATGCACCTCCTGCCGACAGGACTACAACGAGACGAACGACGGGGAGGTCAAGAGGCACACCGAGCCAGTGAACTGCTTGCAGACGGATCGATGCCGCCGCTGCTACGGGGCTCCGAGCTGCTACTTCTGCGAGGGCTGCTTCTGCTTCTGCACATCCCACTGACCGAGGCATGACGTAGGCCCCGCTTCCGAGGGGGAGCGGGGCCCGCGATACGGCATGTTATCGAGAGTCGGTCCGGACAACCGGGCACGCTTCCGGGCACGTTACGCGCTACCCGCCATCTCCTTGAGCACCTCGATGACGGCTCGGCAGTCGTCGGCTGCGCGGTGGCCGGCGCCGGGGAGCTTCTGCCACCGGTAGTCGCCTTGCCGGTACAGCGGCTCGTCGTCGCGCGCTTCGTAGTCCCACGTCCAGTCACCGCACCACTCGGCGTAGGCGACCATCGCGCAGTCCTCCCACGTCTGGGCGGCGAGCCAGGCTCGTGCGGCGGGGTGGATGCGTCGGCGCCCGTTGCGCGGCTTCTCCAGGTTCACGTAGCGGGCGCTGTAGTGGTGGTGGAGTTCTATGGCGAGGCGGCGTTTGTCGAAGTCCCGGTTGTAGATGATGGCCTTCCGGCCGTGTAGTGCCGTGGAGAGAGACACGAGCAGGTCGCTGAATGTGGGGGCCGTTGACACTGCGACGTCGGTGATGCCGTGGATGCGGGTCGCTTCGGCCGGCATCGACACCTGCGGGTTGACGAGGCTGTCGAGGAGCACCGTGCCGTCGACGCGGAGGACGGCAATGTCGACGATGCGCGACCCGTCGTGGAGGCCGGTGGTCTCCGTGTCGAGCACGACCGTGGCGGGGTCGTCGAGTACCTGCCGTGCCCACTTCGACGCGGCGTCGTGGTCCGCGCGGAACATTGCAGCCATCTCCTGGTCGCACCAGCCCTTGTGGATGCTGTCGCAGTGGGGGCAGGCGTGCTGCTTCCACCAGACCGCGCGTCCGGCGGCGAGCGCGGCGAGTTGGGCCGGGCTGGACTGAGGCTGCGGGCTGGTCTGCTCGAGCGTGTAGAGCGGGGCGTGGTGGTGGCGGGGCATGCAGTACAGCCACGCCTGCGGCTGGTTCTTTTGCCCGGGGCGGAGCCGTCGCCCGGCGCCTTGGAGTTGGGCGCGGGTCATGAGGCCGGCGGGTGTGCTGCCGGTGCTGTAGACGGGCAAGTCCTGGTAGGTGGCGGTCACGGCAGCTCCATGGCGTGAGTAGCGGGCGGCATCCCTGATGCTGCCCTGACGCTCGGATTGCTCGCAATACCCCTCAAGATATGCCTAGTTACCCCTATAGGGACGCGTGCGCGTGCAGGTATCTAGCGGCCTCCGAGCGCCGGGTAACGGCTTGGCAAAGACTCGCCAGGTGCTCACCTCTCAGGACACGACGAAGCGCCCCACTCCCCCGCCGTAGCGGGAGAGTGGGGCGCTGTCGTTCAGGCGGGTTCGTCCTCGGGTGGCCAGTCCGGCTCGAGGAACGGCCGTATCGCGGGCCGGGGCACGGGCGGGGGGTCTTCGCGGCCGAGGCGGACGAGGGTGCCGATGTCGGCGGCCGTGTCGTCGCGGCGCGGCCGGCGCTCGCGTGCTTCCGGCATGGGTCACACTCCAGTTCGGTTGTACTCATCCACCAGAGGATGGGCGGGTTCCGGCTCGATCCCCGCACGGTGCATCTGACGGGCCCACCGGTCCGTCGTCCACGCGAACGCCCTGACTACCTGCTCCAAGCGGGACATGCGTCCGCGCAGGTTGCCGTTCTCCTCGTCGACCCGGTGCACCGTCGCCTGGAGGACAGCGAGCTCGTGCGCGCGGGCCTGCGGTGCCGCCTGTATGGTCGCGACCGCTTCATCCGCGCGCGCTGTGGCCTGTGCCGCCCGGACGGTGGCGCGGGCGACGAACAGCCCGCCCCCTCCGAGGACACTGCCGGCGGCCCCGATGATTGCCGCCCACTCGCCCACGTTCATGCGGCCTTGCCTCTCCGGACGCGCGCGGGTGGGGGGACCGAGTATTCGGGCACCGCGCTCGCCCACAGAATCACCCCGACGTGACTCGTCAGGTACCAGACTGCGACGAAACCGCCGCGGGAGTAGTCGCCGGATACGACGGCGACGGTGTAGGCGGTGGCCCACACGGTGGGGGGTATGAACGCGGCGAGGAACCCTAGCCGGTCGCGGCCGATCCGCAGGAACGCGGAGCCGAAGGTGACGATGCCGCACACGATCCACAGCCAGGACCAGTGCCGTAGCGAGCAGATGTTGGTGAGGAGCTGGAGCCCTTGGTCATTGGGCGGGTCGACGAGGAAGCTGACGCCCCAGCAGGTTTTGCCGGTGCCGAGGATCGCGAGGAAGGCGCCGCGGCGGCCCAACGCCTTGTACAGCCGCCGGGCCGCACGGCACGGCATCTAGGCCGCCTTGACGACGCTCGACTGTTCGAGGCGCATGGCCGCGATCGGAGCCGTCACCTGGGGACGGACGATGAACAGAGCGACGAGACCCTCAATGGCGAGCATCCAGTTGGCCTGCTGCTCGGCGCTCATGTTCAGACCGAACGCCAGGTAGAGGGCGATGGCAGCGTGGCCCACGTTGACGAGCGCGGCGAACGCGGCGCCGGTCTTGAGGATGAATGCCTCGGCGACGGCGACGATGCAGGAGAGGAACACCATAACGGCGGCCTGCAGTTCGGCGGACATGTCCAGGCCGTAGGCGGAGCTGAGCTTGAGGGCGACCGCGATGAACGCAAGGATCGTCACCGGCTCGCGACCGAAGATCTTCATGAGGTTCTCGCTTCCTGTTCGGCGAGCCAGCGCCGCACGGTCTGGTTGTGGCGGGCATCTGCGAGAGCGTGGTGCTCTCCGGACGCCTGCTGCGGAAGTTCGTCCCAGGCGAAGCCGAGACGGGATCGCTCCTGCTGGATGTCGTGGGTGAACATGGGGACGCCCTCGGGAAGGTCGATCATGCGGCCCCAGAGCTGGGCAAGGCAGACGTGGTCGTAGGCGCCGTAGTTCGCCCAGAGTTGGACGTCCGGCCCGGCCGCGCGAATGAACTCGGCAACCTCAGCAGCGATGGTCGTCCGGTGCTTCACCCTGTGGTCGGCGTAGTGGAAGAGCCAACGCTTCGGCATGTGGATGCGCTGGTCGCCGTGTCCCTTGGGCAGCCCCGGGACGACGTTCTCCATCAGCCACTTGTGCTTGCGGATCTTCCGCACAGGCATGTCGCGGTTCACCGCGTAGTACTCGCGGCCGTCGTCGCACACCATGCCGATGGAGATCGGCTCGATGGTGCGGCCATCCTCGAGGAATTCGAGGTCGTAGTCGATGACGGTCACGCGGCGTCCGTTTCGGTGAGGGTTTCGCCGAGCCGCTCGAGTGCGGCGCGCGCCCCGGCTTCGGCGGCAGCCTGGATCTCGGCCGCGTCCAGCCCGCCGCCCTCAGCGAGCTGGGAGACGACGCCGGACAGGGCACCGACGGTGGCCTGCAACTCCTTGATGCGGCCGCGGCTTTCCCGGGCGACCTCGGTGGCGTGACGGAGGACGCTCTCGGGGGCCCACTCCGGGTTCTCCTTCGTCCCCCACGGCACGGCGAAGAAGCCATCCAGCTCCCACACCATGCGGGCGACCTTCCGTGCGTCGGCGTCGCTGATGGCCATGTCTTCCTCCTCGATGCTGGTGGGGCGCGAGGCCCCGCCCTTGACCCACGCGTAAACGGCGTCGCCAGGGCAGGCAGTGGCGTAGCCGTCGCGGTGCCCGCCGAGCCACGTGCCGGCCGGGCCCTCCTTGCGGCAGTACTCGATGGCGTCGCGGGCGCCGTGCAGCTGCGCGTCGGTCGGCCGGGTCAGTCCGGAGGAGCCGACCATCAGCAGCACCGCGTAGTCCTGGTTGTTCAGCGTGGTGTTGCCGTTCGCGCTGTTGCGGCGGCGCAGGCCACGTCCCTCGTACACGTAGCCGTGGGTGCAGACGGCGAAGCTGTAGCCGATGTCCGACCAGCCGTTACCGTCCATGTGCTGGGCTTGCAGCTGGCGGACGTAGTCGTCGCACTTGTCGTGGGTGCGGTCGCTGTACGGGGTGCCGAGGTAGTGGAGCTTCACCCCGCGGCGGCTGCCGCTGTACAGCGTGGCGCCGTTGGGGGTGCGGTAGGCGCGGGCCCCCCACCGGGATCGGGAGACGAGCTTCAGGGCCACGGCTCCCCCTTTCATGCGGAAGCCCCCGGCATGGCGGGGGCGGGACTGGATTGGTGCGGGCTATGCGCCCGTGTCGTAGGGGCTGAGGTTCGGGGTGGAGGAGTCGACCACGTCGGTGGGGTTGCCCTGCCCGATCCAGTCGTTGCCCCACCTGCGCACGAGGGTGTTCCCGGCCGTGATGGACAGGGCGTTGATGGCCTCGTTGCCCGAGCCGTGCTTGAGGTACGTGTTGCCGGTGATCGTCGTCTTCACCGAGGACGTGGTGACCCGGATGCCGTAGCCGCTGCTATCGCGGCCGGCGCCGCGGATGAAGTTGTCATTGATCTTCGTGTTGATGCCGCCGACGATGTGGATGCCGTTCACTCCGAGAGTGCGCAGCAGGTTGTCGGCGATCAGCACGTTCGTGCCGGTGTTCGCGGAGATCCCGGACAGGGTGATGTCGTTGATCTCGTTGCCGGTGATGACCGTGTCTTCGACGGTGGACTGTGAGACCGCTGTGCCGGTCACGCCCTCGATCGCATTGCCGGTGACGGAGGCGCGCTGGGCGTGCTCGAGCCGGATGCCGCTCTTGCCGTTGCTTACGCCCTCGATCACGTTTCCGCTGATCGTGGTGTTGCGGCACTTCCCGGTCGCCTCACCCTGGACGTAGATCGCGCCTTCCTCGTTCGCGCCGGTGATGTCACGGAAGGTGTTGCCGGTGATGACGAGCCCGGACTGTGCCTGTGATGCGCTGGTCTGCACGCCGCCCGTGTCGACCGTGTCGGCGGTCCGTGCCGTGTCGACCGTCCTCGACTGCACGCCGGTCGCGCACGCTATGAAGGTGCAGCCCGACACGACGGTGTCTTCCCAGGCGTAGGTGCGCACGCCCTCGCGCAGCAGCCCTTCGAAGGTGCAGCCGGTCACCTTGATGCGCTTGTGCCAGCGGCCGATGATCGAGCTGTGGGAGCCGACGCCGCGCGGCCAGGCAGTGGTGCCCGTCGTGCCCGAGGCGCCGATGTAGCAGTCGCGGACGACGACGTCCTCCACCGGGATGAAGTCATACGGCCCGAAGCCGCCGAAATACCCGCTGCCGGCGGCGAGGTCGAACTGGATGGCCTCGCTCGTCGAGCGGCCGCCCGGGTCGACGAACCCGCGGAATGAGCAGCCCTCGATCAGGAGGTTCTTCACCGCGTTGCCCTCGATGGCGTGATAGCCGGGCACGTCCCGCACGTCGACGTTCCGCACGATGATGTCGCGGGCGTGGCCGAGGCTGATGCACATGGCCGATGCGGTCAGCCCGCTGGCAGTGGCCTGCATCTCCCACCGGCCGCCCTCGATGAGGATGTTGCCGTGGCCGGTGTAGCCGCCGAACTCCTGAGCGGCGTCGCCGTTGAGCAGCATCGTTCCTGCGACCGCGCGCACGAATACGGCACCGGGCAGGAGCGTCAGCCGCGTGTTCTTGTAGATCCGCAGAGGCAGTGTGGCAAGCCGATAGACGCCCGGGGGGACGATCACCCAGCCGCCACCCGCGGTGCGTGCCGCGTTCAGTGCCAGCTGGATTGCGGGGGCGTCGTTGGTGGTGCCGTCGCCCTTCGCCCCGTGGTCCTGCGGTGTGTAGGCACGGATCGAGGATCCGCCCTGCCCGGTCACGACGAGGTTCCCGGTCAGGGTCAGGGTGTTCGCGTCGGTGCGGGCCAGGGAGACATCGCGTGGGGCGGTGCCGGGCCCCCACGACATCGTGCCGTCGGCGGTCCTGCGGTACCGGTCGTGGAGGTCTCCGGTGACGCTGCTGGCCTCGTCGACAGCGGACGCGGCCGTCGCCTCATGCTGGAGGGTGCCGGTCATGGTGCCGCCGCTGCGGGGAAGTGCGTCCTGGGCGAGCTCACTCGCCTGGGAAGCCAGCTCGCGGGCGGCCTCGTACCAGCGCACCACTCCGTTGGGGCCGTTGTACTCGTACTCGATGGCGGGCACGTCCTGCGCCTTGAAGACGCGGATGGCGCCGGGGGTGTCGCTGGAGGTGGGGTTGCTGCGCAGTTGCGCGATCGGTGTGGCGCCGTCCTCCTCGAACAGGGCGGTCACCAGGGCGCCGGTTCCGGCGACGCGGACTGTGACTGGGTAGTCGGGTACGACGTCGCCGGTCATGGTGGTCAGTACCGAGGACGGGTTACCGCCGAATGTGTACAGGGCCATTAGGCGGGGCCGTCCTTCCAGTAGCTGCCGGACAGGTCGAACCAGGGCGAACCGCCGGGCGCCTGATACCAGACGATGACCTGTCCCGGTGTCGCGTCGGTGGTGCCGCTGATCTCGATCCGGACGGCGGCGTCAGTGGTGTCGCCGGCCACCGACGCGACGCCGATGTAGCGGCGGCGTCGGCTGGGAATGCAGTCGCTGGGCACAGTGGCGATGACCAGTCCGTCGCCGGTGAAGTTGGTGCCGTCGGTCTTGTCGAGGGTGCCGATCAGGTATACGCATTCGCCGATGAGGCGGATGCTCGGCGGGGTGTCACCCGACACTCCGATGCCGGAGGCGAGTGCGATGGGCCGCCATGCGGGCAGCGGCTCCCACAGGGTGACCCACGTGTTGGAGCTCGAGGACGTCTTCTTCCAGAAGGTGCCGTCGGCGGCACCGACGACGGTGTGCAGGGGTGCGTTGGCGTAGGTGGCGTCGCGTTCGGCTTTGTCCGCCACATGCTGCACCAGGTGCGGGTCGATGGCCTGGGCGAGAGCGGCGAGGTCGCCGGGGGTGGTGGGTGCGTCGCCGCCGCCGGGGACGGGCAGTTTGGCATAGCCGATGTCAGCCACGGGGCTCCTTTCAGGAGAACGTGATCGTGATCCGCCCGTCCGACACGGCCATGTAGTCGCCGCGGCCGGAGGCGTAGATGGCGAGGCCGCGGGCGGATCCGGAGGCGAGAGCGGTGCGCCAGGAGGTGGGGAGGGTCGCGGTGCCCTTGGCGCCGACGGACAGCCGCAGCAGATCCTCCGGTCCGTCGCCGAGACTGAGCTGTCCCGAGGGGGGTGACGTGTAGTCGTGCAGGTACAGGTGAAGCGGCCGTTTGCTATTGACGCCGGATCCGCTGCGGCGCGTGAACGCGACGGTCATCTTCGCCACCGTCCGCCCAGCACACGCATCCGCGATCTTCGTGCCGTAGAACCAGCCGCCCCTGCGGTTGCCGCCGCCGGTCCAGTCGCCCTGCATCGGATAGTCGACGTAGTCGTCCGGGCGGCCGTTGCGCCACGAACCCGACGAGTTCGGGGAGATGGTGACTGGCTTGGGCGAAGGGGCAGACGGCGCGTCCGGCGACGGATCGGTGACGCTGGCCACCTGGAAATACTGCTCGATCCGGTCGTCGACCCTGCGGACGTAGGTAGTGGTGACCTGCATCCATCCGCTGCCCGATGGAACGCCGGTGCCGTAGGTCGCCGCCCGCACCACCTGCACGTCCTGCGCCGCCTGTTCCGCGGCGGTCTGCAGTGAGTCGGATCCGCTGGTGGCCGGGTCGTCACCGAGCCGCCACAGCACAACCGGCACCGACGACATGCGCACCGCGACCCAGTCGCCGGCCTTGCGGTCCCGGTAGGAGTCGGGGCAGGCGACCTCGAGGAGCAGCGAGCCGTCCCCTAGCTGGAGGTTGACGCGGCCGGACTCGGTGACGTCGGCGACCTCCATGGAGGCGACGTCGCCGCCTTCCCCTGCCGCACTGACGACCTGGGCGAGCTGGGCGGCTTCTCCGTCCCATGCGGTCGCCATCACAGCCTCCTCGAGGTCGTGCGGGTCTTGCAGGACATGGAGGCCGCGCCGAGCGTGTAGGACAGCGAGTCGAGGATGTGCCGCTGCCACGCCCCTTCCTCGACCTCGACGGAGACGACGTCCCCGGGTTCCAGGGCCGGGTTGCAGACGCTGGTCAGAGCCAGGCTGGCCTGCACGCCGAGGGAGTCGGCGAGTTTCGCCATGGCGACCTGGGCGGCCTGCCCGGCGCTGGTGATGACCGACGACGAGTAGCGCTGCACGCGGACCCGCACACCGTTCAGGCCCAGGCGCTGCGGAGCGAGGGGATCGCCCACAGGGTCGGGTCCCGCGTAGGTGAGCGAGTTGGGGTCGTCGTCCCAGGCGAACGCCGGCCCGGCGGCTGGGCTGCCGTCGCCGCCGTCACCCGTGACGGCCCACACGTTGGCCAGCCCGTCACGGGTGGTCTCCGTCTGCGGTTTCACCAGGGCGCCACCAATGCCTCGCCCGACGGACCACACCACGGGATCGCTCAGCGTCGGTACAGGGCCGATGGTGATGACGCCGCGGGCATCCGCCCAGATTTCCCCCGCGAGTGCGGTGGCGATACCGGTGGATGATCCGGTGGAATCAGTGCCGGAGGAGAGGACAGCCCAACGGTCCTCGGAGGCGACGATCCGCGGGATGACCGTGTCCGGGTCGACACCGGACCGCCAGGAGACCGGTACTCCGGGCAGCGCCTCGGATACGAGTTGCTCCACCAGCACGCGTGCCGTGCCCGGCCCGACTGTGCGGGCCACCGGGAAGGCCGCCTCGCGCAGGTCGTCCTCGAGGCCGTTGAGTTCGACGCTGACGCCGTGCAGGGTTGCGGTGGTGCGGCTCACCGCGTAGCGGCCCGCAGGGAACCAGACGGGGTCCCGGCGCAGCAGTTGTATGCCCTGCCACAAGCGGACATTGGTCGTGATGGCGTTGATGCCGCCGCGGCCTTCACCGACGTCGGCCAGCTGAGCCTGTGCGCTGTAGCGGGTTTCCGAGGAGCGGTCCGCGGTGACGGTCGCCGACCCTGCGACGAGACGGCACGGCGTCCACGTGGTGCCGCCGTCGTTGGACCACTCCGCGTAGTAGGGGCGGCCGACTGCCTGGCCCAGCGCGGCCAGCACCTCGGGCGCGATCGGCATCATCCCAGGCGGCCGTTCGTCGCGAGCTGCAGGTAGGAGGAGAACGTCGCGGCGACAGCGTCGTAGCTGCCGTAGCTCGCGGCGAGCGTGTCGTAAGACCAGCCCGGGATCCGCAGCGGCTGCCCGGTCGTGTCGGGACGCTGCACCTGCTGCACAGCCGCAGAGAACGTGCGAGCCCCATCCGGGCCGGCGTCCACGGCCTCGGCGGGACTGGCGAACAGAACGAACTGGTCCGGGCGCCGGTTGGCGGTGCGGGTCTGGATCAGCCGCACGCCCGGTGTCGTCAGCAGAGTCCGCAGGGTCTCGATCTGGTCGCCCTCGGCATCCACGGTGATAGCGGATCCCGCGGACGCGTACACGTCCTGGCTGGTGGCCTGGTAGGGCGATCCGGCAATGTCTGCGCTGTCGATCCGGGACGCCCACTGCAGCTCGGGCCAGGACACGACGGTGACCCGCGCGGACAGGCCGGGCTCATCGAGGGACTTGATCCACACGTCGGCAGTCGGCGTCGGCTCCGGGACGGTGACCGCGAGCGACGAGGACGGGCCCTCGCTGCCGTCGGCGTAGACGGGGGTGGCGGTGTAGACGACGGCGACGCCGAGCGGCGCCTCATGGTCGTAGGCCGCCCCGACTCCCTCGATGGCCCATGCCGCGTCCGCCGACCGGACAGGGACCGGCGTCGCGGCGCCAGGGTCCTGCCGGACGATCCGCACCTTCCTGACGTCGGCAACGTCGGCCAGGGCGGGCGGGGTGTCGGCGTTGTAGCCGAGCAGCACGCCCGCCCACGGGGCATCGACCACAGCAGACAGCCATCCGTCCGGGCTGGTCACCACCGTGGGCGGAGTGACGTGCGGCGCGGACGGGTCCACGATCATCGGCATCCTGGTGCCTCTCCTTACCCCTGCTTGAATCCGGTGCGGATACTGCGGCGTACCGCACCGAACCCGGCGGCCACTCGCCCGTCGGCGCGGGTGTCGACGTAGGCGGAGAACTCCTGGCCGTCGACCACCAGCCGAAGCCGGTCGCCTGGCTGCAGGCCGATGCCGGACGGTGCGGCCGTGGTTTCCCGGGCGACAGCAGGCTGAGCGGCCAACTGCGCCGCGGCAGCAGCCATCCGCACGAACGCCGTCGACTGCGATGGTGTGAGAACAGCCTCCGGCTCACCGAGATGGTTGACGCCGGTCTGCCCCGGCTTCAGCCAGCCGCCGGAGTCGTACTTGAGTCCGTACCAGTCGGTGAACAGCGACGACTTGTAGCCGCGGGCACGCTTGCCCACCACAACACCGTCCCCGCCCCTGGACTCAACGTTGACGCCGTTCAGCGTGCCTGCGGTGTGGCCGACGCCCGCGTTGGTGATGCCGACCGTGAACGGCGACTTCCTGTTCCTGGCCCAGCCCGAAGGGGCCTGCGCGCCGGAGAACGCCATCGTCGCCCACCTGCGGGAGTAGGGCCGCATGCCACGGATCACGTTCTCGATGGCGCTCATGAAGCCGGAGCAGTCGTAGCCCGTCGGGCCGACGCCGCCCCAGATGTACGGCTTCCCGGACTGGGCCCGTGCGAAGGACAACGCGCTCTTGAAGCTGCCTCCCCCGATGCCGAGAGCCTCCATCTTCTTGTCGGCCTCGCCGGAGAACGACACGATCGCCTTGATCATCCGCTTCGGGACGCCTGAGATCATGTCCCGGTACACGGAGGCCGATCCTGCGATCTTGTCGATCAGCGGCTTCACGATCCGGTTCATGCCCGCCACCGCACTGGCCTTGATGCCGTCCTTCAGCCAGTCGAAACCGCCCTTGACCAGGTCGACGCCCTTACTCGCGGCGCCCTTCACCCAGCCGAAGATGCCGCCGTCCGCGAAGGCCGGCATGCCGCCGCTGACCATGCGGCGGATCGCGCTCACCCCGCCCGAGCGAGCGGCGGCGTTCATCGTGTGGACGTAGCCGGGACCGACCGCCCGGGTCCACTCCGGGCGCATGACGGCCTCGCCGCCGGACAGGGCAGCCATGTGCACATCGCGGCCCGGGGTGTAGCCGGGCAGCACGCCACCAGTGGCGAACCCCTTGATTTTGCTGAGGGTGGGGGCGCCGAACTTGGAGGCGACGGCGTTCCATACCTTGACGATGCCGCCGTTGTAGACGGTGTCGATGATGAACGCGACGGGCGTCTTCGCGATGCCCTTGACCTTGTCCCACGCCTTCTTGATGCCGTCCTTGGCGACCACGAAGGCGTCGGCGACCTTCCCCGTCGCGGCCTTCAGCTTGTCGAAGACGGGCTTGATGCCAACCGAGTACACCGTGGAGATGGTCGACTTGATGCCGTTGAACGCAGGCTTCACGCCGTTGTCGTACAGCCACTTGAACCAGCCGCCCACGGTCTTCAGGCCGGCCGTGAAGTAGCCGAAGATGACCTTCACGCCCGACCACAGCAGCCCGGCACCCTGCCGGATCCACCCGAATACGGGCTTGGCGGCGTTGTTCCACAGCCACGTGAAGACAGCACCCAGGGCACGCAGTCCCGCCTTGAAGTATCCGAAGATCAGTTGCACTCCAGCCCAGAGCAGCTGCGCCCCGGCGGATATCCACCCGAACACCGGCTTGATGGCAGTCGCCCACAGCCAGGAGAACACCGCACCCAGCAGCTTCACCGCGAGATAGATCGGGCCGAACACGACGATCGTGAGGACCGTCAGAAGAATGCGCGCCGCCGTGTTGATGAACCCGAACACCGGCTGGATGACGGTCGTCCACAGCCACTGGAACGCTGCACCGACAGCAGACAAGGCCGTCTTGATGCCCTCGAACGCAGGCTTGAGGACGTTGTTCCACACGTACAGGGCCGCCGTCTTGATGCCCTCCCAAGCGCCCGTCACGATCTGCCGGAACGTCTCCGACTTCTTCCACGCCACGAACAGAGCCGCACCCAGCGCCACCAGCGCGATCACGATGAGCGTGATCGGGTTCAGCGCCATCACCGAGTTGAGCAGGGCCTGTGCGGCGGCGAACCCCTGCGTCACAGCCGTGCCGGCCAGGATCGCACCCCGGTAGACGGCGAAGACCGCCGTGACCAGACCGGTGGCGATAGCCTGAGCGTTCAGGGCGATGGTCAGTCCGCCGACGAGGAGAGCAGCAGGGATCAGCCAGGCCCCCCACTTCTGGAACCAGCGGCCCGTCGCCGCCGCCGCGTCACCCACCCACTTCACGGCATCGTTCAGGCCGCGCAGGGCAGGCAGGACAACCGACGTCACGACCGAGCCGACGACGCTCATCAGCTGCCGTTGCAGCACCTTCAGTTCGGTCGCCGTGTTGCTGCGGATCGTGTCCCCGACACGCTTTGCCGCACCGCCGACCTTGCCCAGCCCGTCGGCAGCAGCCGACGGGTCCATCGCGAACAGAGCCGATCCCAAATCCTCGGCCTGCGTCCCGAACAGGGCGACCGCGGCCTGGCTCTGCTTGACCGGGTCTTTGATCCCGCGCAGTTTGTCGAGGGTCAGGTCGAGGACGCCGTTAGCGGTGGAGCCGCCCTTGGCGAACTTCCCCGCCATGTCGTCCGCGTTGAGGCCCAGCATCTTGAAGCCGTCGGCGGATGTCTTCGAGCCGTCCACCGCGCGGATGGAGAACTCCTTGATGGCGTCAGCCGCGAGGTCGGAGTCCCGGGCACCGGCGGCGATGGCCTGGTTGAGCAGGCCGATCGCGGTCTGTCCGTCCAGGCCGGCCTTCTGGAACTGGACGCCGTATTCGTTGATCGTGTCGAGGAAGTCGCCGGCCTTGTCCGCCGACCCCTGGAAGCCGACTGTGAGCAGGTCAAGCGCCTGTGTCCCGTCCTTGGCGAGTCCTGTGCGGATCATCTGCGCGGCGGCGTTCGCCGTCCCGGTCAGATCCTGGTCGAAGGTCGACGCCAGGTCGGCGACCTTCGTGGTGATGCCCTCGATGGCCTTGGTGGTGGCGCCCTCAGGGATCAGGCCGGAGGACATGACGGCGCGCACCGTGGCGGCCCCGTCCTCGAACGAGTCGACCACTGCGCGGGAGTACAGGTCACCGGCGACCTTCCCGGCCTGCTTGGCGCCCTTCCCGGACAGGCCGAGCTGCGCGGACAGCCGGTCGCCGATCCTCTCCTTCTCCACCGCTGAAACCGTCGCCGCCGCCAGGATCGCCCCCGCGGCAGCACCGGCCACAGCCAGGCCGGCCTTCCACTTGTCCGCGAACCGCGAGCCGGACTCCTGGCCCGCCGCCCCGCCCGCGTCCCCTGCCGGACCGGTCAACTGGCGGCGGATCTCGTCCGAGATACCCCGGACACTGGGGATGATCTGAATCGTCGCATATCCGACGGAAGGCATGAGCACCTCCCGTCAGGTGATCTCTCCAGCGGCCAGGGCCCGTTTCCGTTCAGCTGCGCGCCGCAGGGCCCGCTGCCGTGCTTCCTGCCGCTCCGGGCTCGACCGGTCCGCGCGCTTGGCTTTGCCGCCCACCCCGGGGCGGGGGAACGGCTTCGGTGGCGGCTTCTGCTTGCCCTTGGGGGTGCCCTCGTTGCCGCGCTGCCAGTTCGCTGTCCGCAGCTCGTCGATGACGACCGCGGTGAGGTGCTCCTGCAGGCCCCAGATGCTGTCCTCGTCGCCGAGCGCGACCCGGGTGCGGGCGTCGTGCGGGAGCTGCCGGATGTACCCGCCGAGCTCGCGCCATGTCAGCAGTCGCCGGCCCTGCCCGTCCCGGCGGAACAGGTCCGACAGGCGGATGCCGTAGTGCTCGCGCAGATCTGCCTGGACAGCCTCGCCGTGCTCCCTCAGGAGTCGGACGAGGCCTCGGATTCCCCCTCGCCCACACCACAGTGCTTGCGGTAGGCGTCGAACAGGGCCTTCAGCTTGTACTGCGGAAGCCTGACCTTGCGGAACTCGATCCAGTCCTCCTCGCTGAGCGCCGCCTTGAAGATGCCGATCGTGGCACTGACCTCGCCGCCCTCAGCAGCCTCCATCAGCCCCCACACATCGAGCGCCTCCATATGCGCAAACTCGAAGCGGCGACCCGCCCAGTGGACGCGCCACGGAGTGAGTTCCACTTCGGCCTGCACGGCGTCCAGGTTGAAGTCGAACGGCTGGCTGTCGGCGCGCTTGTTCGTCGCGGTTCGGGTGGTCATCGCGGTTCCTCTCGCGGTTCAGGCTTGATGATCTGGACGGCTGCGGCCATGAGGGTGAAGCGCACGGTGCTGATGCCGTCAGGGTTGAGGCCGATCTCCATCGGCGCTTGAGCGACCAGCCACGGGAACGGCTCGCCGTCGACGAGGATCACGCCGCCCGGCTGGACGACGACCTCCCGTGCCATCTGCGGCTGTGCCGCCGGCCTGGTCGCGTCCGTTGTCTGCTCCTGCAGCAGTGCGGCCACGACCTTGCCTCGCAGATGCCGGGGCAGGTCGTCGCCGTCCTCGATGAGGCCGAGCTGTACAGCCTTCGCGGCGATGTCGGCGTCCGAGTACTTGATGTTCATCGCGGTTCCTTCCAGTCGAACACCGGGGCGCGGCCGAACCGCGACGAAGGGCCACGCCCCGGTGGCATGGTCAGACCGTGACGGTCACCGCGCAGGTATCCGTCTGGCCCTGGTAGGTGGCTGTCACCGTGGCCGACCCCGGTGCCACGCCGGTGACGAACCCGTTGGACACAGTTGCGGTGGCCGGGTCGGACGACACCCACGATGCTTCCCCGGTGACGTCCGCCGTGGTGGCGTCGTCGTAGGTGGCGGTCGCGGTGAGCGCACCGATCGCCCCATCGGCGACGGACAGAGTGGCCGGATCCACCGACAGGCTGGACAGCACCGGCGTTGCCTGCCGGTTGAACAGCACACCGCCACCGGTCGGGTAGATGGTGGCGGCGAACGTCATCGACTCGAGGTCGGCCTCGTTCTCGCCGTGGTCCCCGTCCAGGGAGACCTCGGCGTAGTTCGCGGAGATCAGACGGCGGACCTTGTCGCCCTCGCGGGTCTCGAACGCGACCAGAACCTTCGCCGGACGCGGAACGACGATCTGGGTGGCGGACGAGCCCGGCCACAGCAGGCCGTAGGTGGTCTCGTTGTCCTCCAGCGCGGTGAACGACTTGGTCAGCTTGAAGTGGTTGCGGCTGGTGCGGACGAGGATGCCGCCCCAGGCGAACTTGTCGTCGGTGTCCTCGTCGCGGGACTCGGGGAAGCCCTCGTCGCCGTCCAGGAGGCCGACGAGGTCCCAGTCCGGCCCGAACGGAGTGCTCGCGTCGGCGGGCAGGGTCGCGGACAGATTGGTGGAGATGTAGACGTCCGCGTCCGTCCACAGATTTGCCTTCAGCGGGTCGCCGGCCACGGCGTCCTCCTCATCTCAAGTACAGGGGTAGTCGTCGCGGTTCGGCCCAGCAGGTCACGCCGTAAGAGGCTGGGGTTTCACGTTGGCAATCGCCGTGAACGTCGCCAGATCGACGCCGGAGTCGTCATCTGTCGCAGGTAGCGGGCCCGTGCCGGGACGGAAGCCGCGAATGATCGGACCGGAGTGCACCAGCCACAGCCCCTGGCAGAGCATCGCCAGATCGTGCGCCTGGTCCGCGTCCTGATGCCACACGGTGCAGCGCAGCGTGCACCGGGCGTTCGCCATGCTCGGATGCGGCAGGTCGGAGTCCTTGCGGACCAGCACGAACGGCAGCCCTGAATCCTCCGGGGAGCGGATCGTGGGCACCCGGGTTCCGACCGTGACATCGGCTGCGAACGGCTCCGGCCGCCCGGCCAGAGCCGTTCGCAGCACTCCAGCACCCGCGGCCTGAACGTCCCCGAAGACGACCAGCGGCTTCACCGCTGCCACGCCCTCACCTCGAGGCCGGACGAGCCGGCCGCGCGAGTGAGGATGCCGTCCCGGGCCTGCCAGGCCATCGCCCGGGCGTCCGCGACGACAATCGTGGCCGCTCCTCGGTCCGTGGTGTACCCGCGCACCTCGACCGGCGTACCGGACGGCACCAAGGCGCGAACGTTCCCGGCGACCTCGTCGGCCAGACCGTCGATCAGTTCCCGGACGTCCGGGCCGCGCAGAATCTCCCGCACGCCCGCCGTGTCCAGCTCGAAGCGTTCCAGCATCCCCGCCTCCTATCCGGTGGCGCGGACCATCACGAACTCGATGTGATGCACCGCGTCCGAGAACAGGCGCGGCCACACAGCGACTTCACCGTCCACCTCGAAGGTCTGACCGGCCCACTCGATCCGGTCCGTCGCCCTGATGTCCGGCGCCGTGCCCTCACTGGACTGCACCCGGTAGCCGGTGATCGCCGCGGTGCGCTGCTCGTCGACATTCTCCGACTGGCTGGTCGGCTGGACATTCAGACCGGTCACGGTGAGCCGGTCAGGATTCGACCAGTCCGGGACGGTGTTGCCCCCCCGGTCGGTCTTCGTTCCGGCCCGGACCCGGACCGCACTCTGGTGGAACATCACGGCCGGTCACCCCTGTTGAGGCGGTAGCGCTCGACAGCAGCAGTCCACTGAGCGGTCACACCGATCGCCGTCTGCGTGCCGAACGCCACCGACTGCGCCCCCACCGTCATCGACGCCACCCCGGGCTCGATCCGGAACAGGGCACGCGCCTGGTCGATGACCACCTCGGCAACGTCCTCCGGCACCGGAATGAAACCGTGGTCGTAGACGACCCCGATGCAGCGCAGCCGGTCCGGCCAGAGTCCGCCCAGGCGGCGCAGGAACCCGTCCGCCGACCACTCGAAGTCTGTGCCGTCCACCAGCAGGCTGCCGTCGAGCGTCAGCGAGCTGACTGCCGTCACCGGCGCCGTCGGCAGCAGCACCGACTCCCGCCCGTTGCCGTCCAGCACGATGGTGTCCGCTGCGACCGCGGACACCGGATGCCGTACCGCACCGCGGAACCGCCTTGAGGCGGCATTCAGCGCCCACAGCAGCTTCGGGTCGTCCGCCGGCACATCGAGGGACACGGCGAGCTCTGCCGGGTCGGCCAGAGGCTCAGCCATCGCCCTTGTCGGACGCGGTGCGGGCCTTGTTGCGGGTCGCCGGGCGGGACTTCACCGCGGTCTCCTCGGCGGGCGCCTCACCGGCCGGCTCCTGCTGCTCGCCGGAGCCGCCCTCGAGGACGCCGTAGCGTTCGGCGTCGGCATCGTTCAGCTTCATCGTGGTCTTCCTGCCACCCGGCAGCGTGACCTCGTACTCCTTCAGCGGCTCGCCCACAGCGGCCACCTCCATTCGCTGGTCGAAGGGCACGGAGGCCGAGGGCGGGCCGCATGCGGCATGCTCGCCGCCGCACACCGGGCACCGCCCTCGCACACTCCGTGAGTTGATCAGGGTCACGCCGAGGTCAGGTCGATCTCGACGAACGCGCTGGGCTGGATGACACCGAACGCGGCACGCATCTCCGCGAGGATCGCCACCAGGTTCCGCACGAAGAAGTCCGCGTGCGAGTCAGTGACGGTGATGGACGCCTGCTCGCGGTCCCACAGCATCGCCTTGCGGAAGTCGCCCACGTAGCCGGTGCCCGCCGGGACCGCCTCGGTCTGGATGACCGGCAGGCCCCACAGGGCCGTCGCCGTGCCGGCCGAGCCCGGGCCGCCGAAGTAGAAGTCGGCGTTGCCGTTCACGGACAGGTCGATCGACTCGACGTCCGAGGGGTGCAGCAGGTAGGCGTTCGGGTTGCTCCGCCCGACCGTGAAGACCTTCGTCTTGGCCTTGCGCAGGGTGCGCAGGCGCTGCATGTCCTCGCCAGTGCCGGTCGCGTCCCACGCCTGCGTCTGGACGCCGGACACGTTGGCCAGGCCCTCGAAGTTCTCGCCGGTGCCGTCACCGGCGATCATCTGGTCCTCGAGCTCCTCCTCCAGGCCGTAGCGGAGGAAGGAGTCGATGAGGGTGCGGATCTGCGCCGCATCCGACAGTGCCCGCTTGGTGATCGGGATCCAGTGCGCGATCGTCCGCACCGGGGTGGTCACCTTCGCGACGGCCAGCCCCGACTCGGGCTTGTAGCCGCCACCCGCCACCGTCTCCAGCGCGCCGGTCGTGGTGTTCGCCGACGGTCCAGCCGACGAGGTGGCCTCCGCCACCGGGGCGGCGTTGTTCGTCGTCGACGTGACGCGCACGTACTCGATCGTGTCGCTGCCCGTGGTGCCGTTCGCGACGACGTCGCGCAGCCGCAGCGGGCGCTGGAACAGGTCCAGCCCGACCTGCAGGCCGCGCATCTCGTTGGTGACGAAAGCACCGCCGGACGTGTCGGAGGCGCCCGTCACCAGGGTCTTGTAGCTGGCGGGCATCGACTGGACGCGCGCCTTGGCCCCGAACCCGCCCCGCGGCGCGGACGCCATCAGCCCGGCGTAGGCGTCCGACTTCACGAACGACTCGCCGAGGCTGCCCGCGTCGGGCGGAACGATCAGGCCGGACGCGGTCCGGCGCTCGCCGGCCTTCTCGTTCAGCTCGACACCGTCGCCGAGGTCAGCCAGCGCCTGCCGCATGGTGGCGGACGCCTTCGCCTTCTCCAGGCCGCCCTTGGCGTCCTTGGCCTTGGCCATGTGCTCGTTGAGGCGCGTGCGCTCCTCGTCGGTGAAGTCCCGGTCCTCGGCCTCGGCCTTCGCCGCGATCTCCCGAGCTTCCTTCAGGTGGTGCGTGAGCTCGTCCAGGAGCTCGTCAGTCTTGACAGGCATGGGGTCCTCATCCCGTGAGCGTGGAGACCTCGGCCTCGAGGGCCTGAAGGTCGGCGAGCTGACGGAGCGAGGCGGGGCTGGGCATGGCGGCACCCTCGTGGGGTACTTCGCGGCTCCCGGGCCTGGCCTTCTCGTCGGCAATCGTTGACTTGAGGGAACTGAGTACTTCTTCGACAACAGACGTGGCGATCCCTCGGACCTCATCTGCTGTGAGCGCGGCGGGCTCGGGACGGACGGACTTGGCGGACGGGGTTGCCCCGCTGGCCTCCGCTGGCCCCGGCTGGCCTGGCTTCTCCGAACTCGTCAGCTCGGAAGACTTCGCTGCGTCGTCACTCGGCGACGCCGTCTTGAGTACCTCTCCGATGGCCTTGTGCGCGTCAGAGAGCATCTCGTAGTTCTTCTGCGACAGGACACGTCCCGCCTTGGCTGCCTCGGCGAGTTGGCGAGCCTTGACGGCGGACAGCTGAGCCTCGCGATTCGCACCGATGATTGTCGGCCCAACCTCGTGGACGGCCAGCTTCCTCAGCTCATAGAACTTCTCGCCGTCAGCCTCGACCGGTGCACCATCGAGCACATCGTATGCAAACGACATGCCGGTGATCCGGCGGCCCTTCAGAAGCTTGTACACCTGAGCTGCGGTGGGGTTCTCGAGGTCCAGCTCTCCGCGGACCCAAAGACCGTCGGGGCGCTCCTCCGCCTTGACGACGTGGCCGATGTGGGCGAAAGGGTCACTATGCTGGTGACTCCACACCACCGGAATGGGCGCGCCGCTCTTCTCCCACTCGGCAAGGTTCTCCGTGAAAGCTCCCGGCATCACCTTGTCGCCGACACCGTCAACGTTTCCGATGACGCTGACCAGAGCCTCGAACTGGCCTTCAGCGAGACCGTCATTCTCGGTGGCCTTGACATGGGCGTCGAACTCTTTGGTCTTCACCCCAGCCCCTCCTCATCTAAGTTAGGTAAGGCCACCTACCGGCCTTTCGGCTGTTGCATGGGGTACAGATGGGGCGCAGATTCGCCAACATGTGCGGACCGCCTGCATGGATCGGCTTGACGTGGTCGACGGCCTGCTGAAGCCCGCCGCAGATCCAGCAGCGACTGCCGAAGTAGGCCACGCGCTGCAGCAGTTGTTGCGCCGTAAACGGCACCGTCGGGGCGGCTGCCTCGCGAGCTCGACGCCTTGACGTGTTCTTCGCACCCAGAGCCCGGTAGTGGTCAGGCTTCTTAGCCTTGGCCGTCCTAACAATGGCCGCGTACTTCTCTGGGTCCGCAGCTACCCGGGCGCGGACCGCTTGCTTGATTCGCTCACGGTTCGCCTCGTAGTAGGCGCGCTTCGCTGCGAGAGCTGCGCTACGGTTCCGCTTCGCCCAGTCGCGCGATCGACGTTTGACCGGCTCCGGGTTCTCTGTGTACTTCCCACGTCGCCGCTCTTCGATCGCTTCCACGTTTGCGTCGCGCCAGCGTTTCGCATTCGCCTTGGCGCACTCCTTGCACCAGGAGGCAAGGCCGTCTTTGCGGCGCTTGTCCTTGTGGAAGTCGGCTCGCGTCTTGCTCTGCCCGCATTTCGGGCATGCCTTGGTGTGGGTAGACTCACCCATGTCGGCACCTCTCACCAGGTGTCGGCCAGGCCCGGGGTGATAGCGCACCGCCGGGCCGCCTTATGTCATTGTCGCGTCAATTCTACCGGCAGCTGCTGTCATTCCTCGGTCGAATAGTCGAGACGGCACTTGCAGTTCGCGGTTTCCTTGGCCTCGCCCTTGCCGTCGCCGGGCCACCGGAGGCCGTTCGAGAAGACGTCGTCCAGCGAAACCGCCTCGCCGTCCTGTGCCCGATGCGACGGCCTGGGATTCGTCCCGCCCGTCCGCCAGATCTTCCTCGTCACCCCGGACGCCCCGGCCGCATCATGCGAGCCGAAACCGCGAGCCTCCGTCGCCGCCGTCGACGCACGCACCTGCGCGGCCACCGACCACAGCCCGGCCGCATGCTCCAGCCCGGCCCGCCAGTCGTCGCCCGGATCCTCCTGCACAGCCTCAACAGCATCCCGGCCGGCCTGCTCATGCTGCGCGGCGTGCGTCTCCGCCGCCGCCAACAGCCACGGCAGCATGACCTCCGGATCCCAGCCCGCCGCCTCCGGATTGAACGAATCCAGCACGCCCCACGCCGCCAGCTGGGCAATGCGGTAGCCGTGCTCGGCCAGCAGAGACTGCAGCTCCGCCAGCCGGTCCTCGACACCCTCGTCCCACCACGCCAGCAGATCCGGCACGCCGTCCGCCTTCACACCCGCCCGGGACAGCAGACGAGCCGACTGCCGACCCGTCCACCGCTCCAGTGCGGCCGTGAACGCCTCAAGCTCCTCGTCGAAGTCCCCGAGACCGTCCGGCCTGCCCGCTCCCGCCGCCTTCATCAACACCAGGCGGCCCCGCGCTTTTGGGAGAGCCGCAACCTCCGGCGCCGAATCCGTCGGCGACGCCTGACCGCCCACCAGCACATTCATCGGAGTGATCAGATCGCTGCCGCCGTCGATCTGCGGCAGGTTCATCCGCGCCCGGGCCTCGTTCCGCGTCAGCCACGGGGCGCCGACCGCCGTCTGCAACTGCTGCGCCTGCTCCTCGAAGGAACCGCGCAGCTTCTCCTGCAGGTTGAACTCGACGTACACGTCCTGGCTGTCCGGCAGATCCGGGATCAGCTGCAGGCCGATCTCCTCCTGGATCATCTGCAGCCACGGGCCCAGCGTGTCCTGGTACAGCTGCTGATGCTGCTCCTTGATGTTGGAGAACGTCGCGTTGTCGAGGATCCCGACCATGGGCAGCGGGATGTGGTACGCCGCCGCGACCTCCTCGCGGGTCAGCTTGCGGGCCTCGATGTACTGGGCCTTCGCCGGATCGATCGCCAGCTGCTCGTACTCCATGCCGTCCTCGAGGATCGGCGTCCCCCCGCCCTGCGTGTACGAGCGCCAGCCCTCCTTGAACCGGCTCCGGGCCTCCGGCGCCCACTGCGGCGCATCCGCCGGCCGCTTCAGCACACCCGACAGCCGGCCACCGTTACGCCACATCTGCTCACGGGCCCGATTCGCCTCGAACTCCTCCGCCAGCAGCGACCGCAGCGCGTCGATCGGGGACGAGCCGTGCCGCAAATCCACCGGGTCATAGCCGTGGAAATGCACCACCTGATCCGGCGTGAGCTCCAGATCGCCCTTCGCCCCATGGACCTTGAACATCTCCGGCTGCAGCCAGTTGTCGCCCTCGATCGTCATCCGCGACGGCGGAATCGGAATCACCCCGATCACGGCGCCACCATCGACGCGGACCTTCACCCAGAACGCCGTGTCATAGATCGCGATATCGGACACCAGGCGCTCGATCAGCCGGTAGCGGGTCAGCTGAGCTCCAGGCGCCGCCAGAATCCGCGGCAGCGGGTGATCCGTCAGCCGCTCCCGGTCCGTGTCCGACACCCGCCGGAACGCATGCAGCCCCAGCTGGGCAATGTTCCGGGCCAGGAACGACACGACCGTGCGGATCTGCGGCTGAACCCGATACAGGTGCGCGTACTCGTGGAAGATCCCATCCGCCAGCCGCACGTAAGCGGCCGGAGCAGCCAGCGGCGCCACCGACACCGCCGACAGCTGGCCCTGAGAGACGACGAACGCCACGTCAGCCTCCCGTCGCCTGAATGAACTCCACCCGGGCCCGCTCGACGATGACCTCGCCGTCCATCGGCGTATCCGCCGCGCCATGCTGCATCAGCGTCACATCCCGCAGCACCAGCAGCGGGCCCCGCTTCGCCCACAGCACCCCCGCGAACGCCTTGTCCGCCAGGTTCACCACCACACGCCTGCGCACCACGGTCCTGCGCCACGGAAACCAGCCCCACACCACGGCCACCCCCTCACACGACCTCCAGGCCGCCGTCCTCGTAAGCCGACTTCACCGGCACCTCGCGGGCCATCGCCTCAGACAGGGCAGTCACCGCCGCAGACACGGCGTCGATCTTCTCCGCGCTGCGGGCCTTGTCCGGCTTCACGTTCCCGGCCGGGTCCATCGCCGCAGCCAGGTTGTCGACCATCCACGTCACCGCGGCATTGCCGCCATGCCGGAACATCGGCCTCTCAGGCGTGCCCTTCAACAGCAGACGCTGCAGCTCCTTCAACGGAGGCGACATCGTCACAAAGCCCTGACGGACCTTCACCATCGGAGCATTCGACTCGGCCAGCTTGTTCGTCAAAGGCACCGCAGACCACGGGTCGTAGCCCAACGCCCGCACGTCGAAGGCATCCAGATCCCGCTCGATCTGCAACTGAATGTAGTCGTAGTCCGCGACGTTCCCCGGCGTCGCCACCAGCAGGCCCTCACGCACCCACACCGACGCAGCACCGGCCGTGCGCTGGTCCAGCACCTCGACGTTGTCCTCCGGCGTCCACAGCCGCCACAGGGCGTCATAGCCGCCGCCCTCGTCGGGGAACAACCAGCACAGCGCCAGCAGGTCGGACGTCGCCGCCAAGTCCAGGCCGCCATACGCCTCGCGGCCCATCAGCTTGGCCTCGTCGACCATGCCCGCGTTACGGTTCCACGACTCCAGCGTCAGGAACTTCGTCTCCTGCTTCGTCCGCCGGCCCAGATGCAGCCGAAGGAACTTCGCCAGGTCGGCGGGGCTCTGCTTCGCCTCATCCGACTTCGCCTGCAAGTACGAGCGGGTCGGCGAAACCCCGTAACCGGGGTTCGCCTTCCGCCACGTCGCCTCGACGTGCGGATCATCGTCCCGCTCCGCCGCCCACACCACGCCGTACACGCTCGGCGCCTCGAACACCCGACGGGCCAGCTTCTCAATCCGCTGCCGCTTCCGGTCGTAGACACTCTCACGCTTCCCTGAGTCCGCCGTCGTGATGATGACCACCAGCGGCTGACGGCGCGAGCCGGTCCCCGTCTCGATGGTCTCCACCAGCTCGGGCGTCCGATGCTCATGAAGTTCGTCCACGATTGCGCAGTGGATGTTCGCTCCATGCTGGGCACCCGCCACCGACGAGATCGGCTTGAAGTACGAACCGGACTTCGGATGCAGGATGACGTGCTTCAGCGGCTTCACGTGCCGCTTCAACGCCGGAGCAGCCTCCGCCAGCTTCTTCACCGGCTCAAAGACGAAACCCGCCTGCTCCTTCGTCGTCGCCGCCGTGATGACCTGCGCGCCGCCCTCACCGTCCGCGCACGTCATGTAGATCGCCAGGCCGCCCGCCAGAGTCGACTTGCCGTTCTTGCGGGGCACATCCACGTACAACTCACGCACGACCCGCACAAACGAGTCCGCGTCATCGTCCCAGCGCACCCAGCCGAACACCGGCGCCAGAATGTACGCCACCTGCCACGGGTCCGGCCGCAACGGCTGTCCAGACCACTGCCCCTGCGTATGCCGCAGCAGACTGAACGCCTTGATCACCCGGTCCACCCGGTCCGGGTCGAACACCGCGCCCGGCGCCTCGCCCGGTGACGGCGTCTGAATCAGCGGCGGGCAGTCCGGCAACGGGATCCCACGGTCCTGCAGATACCAGGCAACCTCGGGCGACAGCTTCAGCCGCTCCAGCTCGTCGGCGTCGGGCAGCTCAGCCGAACGGGTTGTCGTCCTCGCCGCCATCGTCGGCCCCCCTCGCCAGGGCCTGCTCCGTCGAAGGCGTCAGACCGAAGTGCCCCGCCCACGACCGAAGCTCACGGCCGGCCGCACGGGCGATACCGACCGCCGGGTGAGGCAAAGTCCCCTGCTTCGCATCGATCGTCAGCCCCTCCTGCTGCACAACCCTGGTCGCCTGCACGAACGTCGCCCACGCCTCGCAGTACGCAGCCAGCGCCGCCCGGTCCTCGGGCTTCAGCAAGTCCAGCCGGGACAGGCCAGGGACCACACGCTTCCACTCAGCCGCAGCCTCCCGCGACAGCCACGACGGCGGATTCGGCGGCACCCGCTTGAACGCCGGACCCTGATTGACCGGCCGGCCCGCAGTGTCCTTGCCGTCCCCACGCCCCTTGATCAGCTTGAGGGCAGCAGGCTGAGCAGTACGGCCCATGATCACATACCCCCTATGCCCGATTCTGTGCAGGCGTCTCCTTCACTGACCGCGGCGGGCCCCCAGAAGATCACGTCAGAGATTTTGACCCCCCTTCCCCTCCCGGGAAGGGGATCAGAGATCCGTGATGTTCAATCGGCGTCGCAGGGTGCGTTCGCGGTTGGCTCGCGCCGCTTCGGCCTTCGACTTCAGCGCGTGGTCTTCCGGGCAGATGACGCCGAGGTTGTCCATGTCCCTCGCCGAGCCACCCTCGCTGATAGGCGTCTTGTGGTCGAGGTCGAACGTCTCGCCCTCTTCAGGCTCGCGTCCGCAGACGTAGCAGCAGCCGTTGTCCCGTCGTGCGACCTGCCGTTTGATGCTGCGCCATGTGCCGGAACTGATGCCGTAGCGGTCCTGCTTGCGCACCCTGTTGGCCCACGACTTGGGCTGGTGCTCGCCGCATCGGCCGCGGTTGGTGGCGAACTCGTGGCAGTTCATGGCACCGCATCGGGTTGGTGGTGCGGTCGGCATGGCCACCTCCCCAGGTTGTGGGCCGGCCCCGGTCCGAGGGTGAAGTCGACCGGGGCCGGGGTCCTCACCCTGGGGGATATCCCGGGGAGGGGGGCGGGCTATGCCGGGGGGCCTACTCCCCCTTGCCCACCCCCGTAGCTTCGCCGTTGACCATGGTGGCGAGGATGCGCGCTGCGCCTTCCTTCTTCGCCTGGACGGGGCACAGCATGACGTGGCCGCCGTTCTCGATGGTGATGAACAGCTGGTTCATGTCCTTCTTCAACGCCAGGGCGAACAGTCCGGTGAGGAGCACGCGGGTGGCGGTGACGCGCTTGCCGGCTTCCTCGCCCCGCTCGATGGTGATGTGTGCGCCTTCCACAGGTACGGGGTCCTGGTTGGGTGCACGGAACTGGCCGCCCATGACGGTGAGGCCTGCTGCTGCGGCTGATGCGGTGATCTGACGCTGCCGCTTCGCTGCGGCTTTCTCTTCGTCGGTCTTCTTCCCGAACACGCCTTGCTCCTGTCGTCGCGGTTCGGGCCATGGTGGCCGAAGTGGTCCGCGATGTCAGGGGCGTGGCTGATCCGTTGCAGCGTTGGGGCCTCGCCGTCCGGGGACAGGCACGGACGGCGGGACTACGGGACGGCGACCGGACCGCCCCGGTCTCAGGCGGCCTTGGGGCGCCGCTGCGGGGTGGGCCGGTAGGCGCGGGCCCGCTCCTTGATCTCGGGCAGGGCGTACATCGTCTTGTACTCGTGCCCCTGGCCGGTGAGCTGCCCGTTGCCCTGGAAGCGTTGGATCTTCCCGCGCCGCGCCCACTGCCGGATCACCGGCCCGGGGACGCCGGTCTCGGCGACGGCCTCATGCTCGTAGACGAGATCGTCCGGGTACAGATCGGCCGGGTCCATGGCGCCTCCCCCGAGCATGCAGAAAGCCCCCGGCCGGAAGCTGGGGGCTCTAAGTAGCTGCGGACACACGAGTATCCGGATGAGGGCACTGTGACATAGCGGTGATCGCCAGGTCAAGCAAGACCCACGCTCAGGCCGTGGCCTTCTCCCGGATGTCGAAGACGAGGCCGAGTCCGTCGACTTCGACGACCGTTCCGCAGTCGTCGCACGCGTACTCGGCGTGGGCGCCCGTCCCTGCTCCGTCGGTGTCGCCGGGGCGGCAGCAGATGCAAGCCTCCTGCCTCTTCTTCTCCATCGACCCATAGCAGCAGTCGGGGATGCCGTCCCCGATCTCCATGCCCGGGTCGATCTCCATGCCGTAGATGGTCGGTTCCATGTTGGTCTCCTTCACTTCTGGTTGTTGGTGCGGGCCCACACGCCGTTGGTGCGGCTGTGGGTGGTCTGGTGGGTGACGGGCCCGTGGAAGTGCTGGTGCACCTCCGGCTCCGGCTTCGCGCTGCGCAGCAGTCGCGAGATCGCGAGCACGAGGGCGGTGGGTGCACCGAAGACGACAGCGACGACGGCCGGGTTGGCGTACCCGGAAGCCCACAGGACCGCGGTGGTGGCTCCGCCCGAAGTGGCGATGAGGACGCTGGCGCCGATCATCCGGGCGGTGTCGTCGACGGCCTTGCTGCTCATCGGCGGCCGGCCGGGCTGCGCAACGGGCGGGGTGGTGCCGTACTGCGGGAGCGGGCTGTCGTCGCGGTAGGCAGTGGGCTGGTAGGCGGCGGCGATGAGCCGGGCGGCTTCCTTCTCTGCCACCTCCTCGCTGAGCGGGATGACGGGCTCGGTCATGTCGGTGGGTCTCCTAGTCGATTTCGCCGGTGCCGTGGCATACGGAGCAGCGGACGCTGGTGGTGTCGTGCAGACGGGTGTCGATGCGGTGCCGGCCTTTGCCGCTGCAGGCGGGGCACGGGTTGATGGGTTCGGGGGTGTGGTCGGGGTCGGGTTGGTAGCCGCCGGCTTGGGCGGTCCAGGCGGTCTCGAGCGCCCCGGCCTTCGCGGCGGCGACGGTGTTGCGGGCGGCCTGCTTGACGGGCTGGGTGACGGCGCGGACGGCCCGCCGCTTCTGCTTCCGCAGGGCGGGCTTGATCAGCTTCCGCCAGTAGACGCGGGCGACGGCCTTCACGTCCTCGGGGGTGACCTCCGGGTACAGCTCTCCGGCGAGGACCGCGCCCCCGATGGTGATCTCGAAGAGGTCGGCGTCGTCGGGGCGCTGGCGGCCTGTCGATGCGGCCTTGATGCGCTTCAGGTCTCCGACGGTGATCGGGATCGCTTCCCAGCTGTGGGACTGCCAGCAGTTGGCGCGGACGGGCATGGCGTCGATGAAGCTGTTGCCGTCGAGGGTGAACGCCACGGACAGGCACTCGGGGCACGTGTATGGGGCGCCGTCGATCGTCATCTGCTGAATCTTCAGGGTGAGCATTCGGTCCTCCTCTCTGGTGGTGTGGACCCTGCCTGGACCATGTCCGGGGGTGACGTTTCCGCAGGTGGGACCCTGCCTGGACCCTGTCTGGCGCTGGAGTCGGGGTGGTGGACCCTGCCCCGACGGGGCAGGGTCGGGGCAGGGTCGTCAGCGCTGTGACCTGCGCTGTTACCGGGTCGGGCAGGGTCCGGGCAGGGTGCAAACAGGATCTATCGGGCGGCGTTGAGGTCGGCGAGGCGGAAGCCGCGAGCCTCTTTGTCGTCGGCGGTCGAGACCTTCACGGCCTTGATGTCGAGGCCCTCGGCTGTCAGCGCCGCGGCGAGCAGCTTCCCGGCCCGCGCGCTGTACTGCGTGTCGGTCTCGTCGACGCGGTAGCCGTACCGGTCGTCGACGGTCGCGAGGTGGGCGAACACCTCGGCCCGGGTGGCTTCCCCCCGGCCGGTGGACTCGGCGGCGTCGATCAGGTGGTCCAGCAGGGTCAGAACGGCCGGGGCCGAACCGATGCGCCCCTTGCCGCCTTCACCGCCGGCCGCGGACGACACGCCCGTCTCGGCGAGCAGGTACTCCTCGATCGGGTCCTTCCACTGGCCGGGGAGCCGCCCGGCGGCCTTGCGGATCTCGTAGGCCTCGTCTGCCGCGCGCCGTTTGTCGTCGGGCTTGACCAGGTAGGAGCGGACCTGGATGACGCCGGTCTCGGGGGTGGAGAGCCAGGCCCGGCCCGGCTGGGTCAGCGGGATCTTCGAAGCATCGTGGCCCTGTCCCGTCATGCCGTCGCCGAGGATGGTGTTCGACGCGGTCCCCGACTCGGTGTTCATCGCCGCGCGGGAGGTGTGGTTCTGCCGGAGCCGGCCGCGGACGACGTCGACCTCGGGGACCTGGGTGAGGCTGATCAGGGTGATGCCGAGGGCGGCGCCGACGGCGGCGATCTGTGACAGGTTCTCGGTGATCTCGTCGGCGTAGGGGCTGGTGCCCTTGGGGGTGTAGGTGGCGAGCTCGTCGACGATGAAGACCTCACGCCCGCCGAGGAGGCGCATGCACTCCTCGTAGTTGTCGTCGTCGATCTTCTCGTAGCCATGCTCGTCGAGGAGGTCGGAGCGGCGGGCGAGCTCTTCGACGATCGCGCGGGTGGCCAGGGCCAGGCGCTGGGCGTTGCGCTTGGTGAACGTGCCCATGATCCGCGCGTAGGCGTTGTGCTCGGCGGTGCCCTTGCCGTCGAAGATGCGCACGTTGACCCACGGGTCCTTGGCGACGCCGATGAGGATGTTCGCCAGCAGCATGCCCTTACCGCGGCGGGTGGCGCCGCCCACGATGAGACTGCTGTCGCGGATCCACAGGGTGATGGGCTCGCCACGCTTGCCGAACGCCACCCTGATGCCGTCGCGGAAGGTGTTGATCGGCCCCTCGTGGTCGAGGAGCGGGGAGCGTCGCACGATGGCGAAGGGGTCGCTGCTGGCCACCCATACCTTCAGCCGGGACTCGATGTCGCCGACTTCGAGGTCGAGCCAGTCCTGGTGGACGGCGAGCGCGGACGCGATCTGCTGCTTCCTGGCCACCGCGACAGCGGCGGGGATCCCAGACGGGAGGTCGACTTCGTAGGCGATGCCGGGGCCTTCGGTGTGGGGGATGCCGACGCCGCGGATCTCGGCGCCGCGCTTCTCGGGGACGGCGCCGGCTTCGACGAGGACGCGCCGCATGGTGTCCTCGCCCAGGTGGCTGGTGCGGGTGGGTGCCTGGACGGGGGCGACGGCCGGCTCTTCGGGCCGGCCGAACCAGGCGCCGGTGAGGATGACGGCGAGTGCCATGAGGATCTGCACCCACAGCCCGCCGGCTGCGGCGGCGAGCGTGCCGCCGCCGACGGCGATCAGGCCGCTGATGCCGGTGCGGATCCAGTGCCGCTTCTTGTGCGCCTTGAACTCGGCCCGGCGGACGTTCAGCAGTGCCCGGGCCGCGGACTCGGCGGCGGCCCGGTCCTTGCCGCGGGGCAGGTCCTTCGCCTCGCGGATCATCTGCTGAGCGGTGGCGATCTGCTGCCGGTAGTCGTCGTGCCGGGCCTGCCACCACTTCAGGCACAGCCTCCGGTAGCCGCGCACCGACCAGCCGAGGTAGTAGGGCGAGTGGGCGGCGTGGTAGCGGACCGCGTCGACCGCGTTGTCCCGGGCGTAGACCGCCCACTGGCGGAGCTGCTCGCCGGACATCATCCACGCGGGGCGCGGGCGCTTCTCGAACTCGTAGACGCGGGCCGGCTCGCGCTCCTTCGTGAGCGTGGCGGTGATCTGCTCCCACTCCGGGTCGGGTGTGCTGCTGGGGGTCGTCTCGATACTCACGGGGTGTCCTTCGCGGGGTCAGTGGTGGTGGCCGTTGACGGCATGGATGCGGCGGGGGGTGCCGCCTCGCTCGAGGGCGGCTTCGACCTTGGCGACGGAGCTGAACGGGACGCTGTCGCCTTTGCTGCGGCGGTGCGGCGGAGGCGCCTTACGGCCGCCTTTCTGAGCCGCCTTCTGGGGCTTCTCAGGGGAGGGGGGTAGATCGGACGCGACCTGCGATGATCCAGACTGCGAGATGAGCACTGAGGGCGCCGGGTGGAGCATCTGGAGGAGACGCCCGCGAGTGCTTATCGGCGCCCCGTTCGCTTCGTCCATCGCGGCGGCGAGGGCCTGCCGTGAGGCGAGCTGCTGGGCGTGCATGGCGGGGGTCATGCCGGGCGTCGCGGTGCCGTAGAAGATCTCCCACGCGGCGACGAAGGCGTCCTCGAGTTCGAGGGTCCCGAACGGGGCGGCAGACACCAGCCGCTCCGCGAGCTGGACGACGTCCTTGTGGTGCGACCGCCGGCGCTTCTCGTGCTTGGCGCGGGCCTTCTCCTCCGCACGGCGCTTCTTCTCGCCGGCATCGACCGTGAGCGTGCTGACCCACTGGCGGACTTCGAAGAACAGCGGGCCGAGGAGGGTGACTGCGGCGAGGCCGTAGCCGACGGCCTGGTCGATGTGGGCGCCGTAGCTGTAGTTGATGGAGGCGGCGTATCCGGCGGCGGTGAGACACAGTCCGCGCAGCAGCCACCGCACCCAGACCGGGAGCCGCTTCTCGTCGGCGTAGGCGACGCCGGCGGCCATCACCCAGGCCGCGCCCTCGAGCGCGAACGGAAGGGGCAGCAGCATCCAGGAGATGCCGACGAAGTGCATGATCTGCGCGGGCAGGGACGCCAGCGCGGACGCGATGACCAGGGCGAGGGTGCCGCGCCGGTAGACGACTGCCGGGGTGGTGTTCTTCGTCCACGCCTGCATGCGCTCGCGACGGCGTTCCCGCTTCTCGCGGCGCTTCTGGACCATCTCGGCGCGCGCTTCGGCCTTGTCGGCCTGCCGGTTGCTGCGGCGGCGCTCGTCCTCGGCGGCGCGCAGCTTCAGGGCGCGTTCGGCGGCGGCGTCGGCGTCCTTGCGCTTCTGGTCGGCGGCGGCGGCCTTGTCCAGGCGGCGCTGCTCGTTCCAGTCCATGAGGGTTCGGGTCCTTTCGGGGGTCAGGCGCGGGCGGTCTTGGTGGCGGGGGTGGGCTTGTGCTTGAGCCAGCCGATGGCGGCGAGGGCCAGGAGCACGGGGCCGGGGATCGCGGCGAGGACCGCGGCCGCGCCGGCGGCGGCGAGGTCGACGGGGGCGAGGGCGGCCGGCCACAGGCCGACGACGATCAGGAAGGCGACCAGGAGGAGCCAGCGGGCGATGCGGTTCACGGGGACCTCTCTCGGGGTCTGGGGTGGTCGGTGGCGGTGGTTGGTGCCCCGGGCCGGAGTCGATCCGGCAGCGTCACGCCGGGTCCGGGACTGGGGGGTCAGCTGAGGCGCTCGACCTTGACGTCGAGGTCACGCGGGTCGGCCTTCGCGGCCTTCAGGCGCCGGTCGAGGTCGGCCTGGCTGTAGACCGTGACCGAGTCGCTGGACCCGCCGAGCGGGTTGACCTTCTGGCCGGTTCGGCTGGTCGCGGTGAGCTTGAACTTCGCCATCGGACGTCCTCTCGATTGGGTGATCGGGTGGGTGGTGCAGTGCCCCGGGTCCGATTCGATCGGGCACCGTCGCGGCGTGGCCGGGGCTGGGGGCGGCTACTCGACGCAGTGGCTGAGGATCCGCATCGCGGTCTCCTGCTGCCGGTCGCCGGAGTGGGCGGCCAGGTCGTAGGCGGCGTCCTGGCTGCCCGCGGTGAGCTTCGCGGCGGCGTCGGCCACTTCGGCCTCGGTGGGCCGGTAGCCGGTCGGCTCCTGACGGCGGCGGATCTTCATCGGCGGTGCCCCTTCTTGTGGGCGCGGAGACTGCTCTTGCAGGGCGGGCACTTGCGTTCGCGGACGGGCCCGTCGACGACGACCGGGGCAGGGATGGGCTGGCCGCACAGGGCGCGGGTGACGCCGTAGATGAGCGGCCCACAGTCGGGGCAGTGGAAGTGCGACTCCAGGACGACGGCCATCAGGCGGCGGCCGGGTAGTCGAAGCCGGCCAGCTCGTCGGCCAGGCCGGCGTCGAGGAGCGCCGCGTACTCGCGGACGGCCGCCATACGCGCCAGGTCACCGGACTTTCGGGCCTCGGCGTACTCCTCGAACACCTCGCTGATCGACATGGTCAGCACCTCGGCGACGGTGACCGACGTGCGGAACCGAACGCCCAGGTCGGAGTGGGCGTGGTCGGCGGAGAACAGGAACGGAGACATAGCGGTGCCTTTCGAGTGCAGTGGGTTGGGGTGGAGAGCCGCGGGTGGCGGGCCGGAGGGGAGCCGTAACGTCCGCCACCCGCGGCGGTACTGGGGGTTAGCGCTGTCGGGCGCGGCGTGCGGCTTCGGCAGCGGCGGCGGCCTGCTTCGCGGCTTCGGTCCTCTGGCGGGCCTGCGCGGCGAGGGCCTTCGCCGCGGCGCCCTGTGCGGCGAGGCTCACGACGCCTCCCCGACGAGCCGCAGGTGCCGGGAGCCCGGACGGGGCTGGGGCTGGGGTGCCGCGGCGGCCGGTACGAACCAGTGGCCGAGCCGCTGCCGGGTCACCGGGTCGACGACCGTCACCAGCACCGCCGGCGCTTCGCCGTCCCACGCGGGCAGACCGGCCACGATCTCCTGGGCCTTCGCCTGCAGCAGCTGCAGCCGCTCCCGCTCGCCGGTCACCGGGTCTCACCCCGCTCGGCCTCGATCGCGGCGAGCAGCGTCCGCAGCCGAGCGTTGAGGGCGGCGGCGGCCGTCAGCATGTCGTCGTTGGAGTGGATGTTCAGGCCGGCCGTCTCGTTGAGGAGGCGGTGGGTGACGGCGATCTCGACGTCGAGGTTGTACGGCCCGGCGGGTTTCCGGTCCGGGTTGTGCAGCGGGTCGTAGGCGGCCATCACGCACCGCCGATGAGGTCGAGGCGGCCGGCGGCGGCGAGGGTGGCGCGGGCGCCGGCGACGAGGTCCTCGGCGTGGGCCAGGGAGTCCGCGTCCAGGTCCGACATGCCGTCGGCCTCGGCGAGGGCGGCGAGCTGCCCCGCCCGGACGGAGGCCGCCCGGTAGCGGGCCAGCATCACGACGGGCACGTCGGTGCGGTAGCCGTGCTCGGGGTCGTCCTCGATGTCCGTGACGACGTCGACGGGGCCGACGTCGGGCACGTGCACGGTGAGGGTGATCTCGGTGGCGGTCCAGGTGGTGCCGTCGGAGGCGGTGCGCTCGACCGTCCGGGTGGTGGCGATGCCGCCGACCTGCTCGAACAAGTCGTTGAGCTCCACCTGCGACCACACGGTCAGGTGGGTGGCGGTCTCGCCGAGGTGCGGGCGGGGCTTCCAGCCGGCGGGGTAGCCGAGCGCGGCCCGGACCTTCTCGACGGTCGCGGCGTCCGGGACGGTCAGTGCCGCCTCCAGACGGCGCATCGCGTCGACGGCGGCCGGCGGCAGCGGGGCGGTGTCGCCCGTGTGATCGACGCTCTTGGGCGCCTGTACGATCTCGGTAGCCACAGGGTCTCCTTCGCAGAACCTGGTGGTTAGGCCCTGGCCAGGGAGTGGAGTCCCTGAGCTGGGGCCGTCTTCGTTTGTGTGCACCGGTGGAGCGGCGCGTGAGGCTCTGGGCGGTGGAGCACCCTCGGCTTCAACACCATACTGAAACGAATCTGAGCGACTGTCAACACCGTCTTGAGAACTGGCGTGTTGACTTCTACGCTGAGTCCATGACAGACGCGTTCACGGAGTCCCAGGAGGCGAAAATCGCCCAAGTCGCAGCCATCACAGATCCCGTCCAACGCGGGCTGGCCGCCCGCGAAGCACGCGATCGTCTGACGACAAGTGATCGCGCCCTGTACGCGATCCAGCAGGCTGCGATCCAGGAACTCAAGCCCGGACGCACCTGGTCCGAGGTGGGCCAACTGTTCGGGCGGAGCCACGCTTGGGCAGAAGCCCTCGCCACGAGGCGGAGTTCGAAGAGACGAAAGAGTGAGCATGCCGTCGAGTCGACACCTCGCGCGGGCGCGGAAGAAGGACACGGCAGCGACACCAAGACGCCAGATCAGTAGCTAGGTAGACACCGAGGTGACACCAGGTCGCCACGGGCACGCCAGACCCGAGCGCAGCGAGCACGGGAGCCTCACAGTGGACATCGGTACATGGACAGGCCGGACGGCGTGCCTCCTACAGGAGGCCATGCGGATGACGAACGAGGCGTTCGCCGAGCGCCTCGGGATCTCACCCCGCACCGTCAGCCGGTGGCACAGCTCGCCCGGCATGGTCCACCGGACCGAGGCTCAGCAGATCCTCGACACGGCATACGAACAGGCGGGTGAGGCAGTGCAGCGAAGGTTCGCGCTCCTGCTGCGCCCCCCGGCCCCGCGCATGGAAGCCCAAGCGCTGCGGGTGGCGATCGCCGTGGTGCTGCGCGGGGAGGATGTGCTGCTGGTGTGCCGGCGCGGGGATGGCGAGCTGCGCTGGCAGTTCCCGGCGGGCATGGTCAAGCCGGGCTCCGACCCGTCGACCGTGGCCGTGCAGGAAACCCACGGCGAGACCGGGGTGCACTGCACGATCCGGAAGCAGCTCGGCGAACGCGTCCACCCGGCGACTGGGGTTCTGGCGACGTACTACCTGGCCGACCACCTCGCCGGGGAGGCCGCCAACCTGGACCCGCTCGAGAACGTGGACGTGGCGTTCGTGCCGCGCGCGAGCCTGACCCGCTTCATCCCCGCAGGCCAGATCTTCCCGCCCATCCTGACCGCTCTGGAGGCGACCGTATGACGACCACCACCAAGCCCGGCATCTCCGCCGCCATCATCGTCTCCGGGGGCCGTGTGTTGATGGTCCGCCGCCGGGTGGGCGAGGGGGAGCTTCTCTGGCAATTCCCGGCCGGTCAGATCGAGGAGGGGGAGGCCGCCGAGGAGGCAGCCGTTCGGGAGACGGTCGAGGAGACCGGGCTCGTCGTCGCCGCGGTGAAGCTGCTCGGGGAGCGCGTCCACCCGAAGACCGGCCGGCTCATGTCGTACACCGCCTGCGAGCCGCTCCAGGGCGAGGCCCGGGTCGCGGACGAGGAGGAGCTCGACGCGGTCGCCTGGGTCGCCCACTCGGAGATCAAGGAGTACGTGCCCTACGGGCTGTTCGGGCCGGTGCAGGAGTACCTGGACGACACGATCCGCGCTGAAATGTGACGTCGCTCACTTCATGAAGTGTTCTATCTCGCTCACCCCTGCCCCAACCTGGGAGAACACCGGAGGGGACGCAAGGACTTGCAACCCCCAGGCTCTCGCAGTCGCCTGACTGTGGCAGCGTCTTTGCAAGCGAACGGCCGGGCGGTCATCACCCGCCCGGCCGATTCGACCAGCGAGTCATCACCTCGCCGATCTGTAACCCATCCCTCGCCAGAGAGAAGGTCTGTCATGAGCGTAGCGCAGAGGTCTCGAAACAACTTACTGGAAAGCCCGCTCCCCCAACTGCTCGCTGAGCACGGAGTCGAGCTGATGGACTCCCCGATCACCGACCCGGCCTACTTCGGCGCCTTCGTCGAGCGCCGGGATGGCAGCCGGGTGCTGTCGATGCCGGTCGGCCGGTCGGAGTTCGAGCGGGACACGGCGGCGCGTATGCTCCTGGCGGAGGGCCTCGGTCTGGACGCTCCGCCGGTGCCGGCGCCGCTCGAGGTAACGCACACCTGAGCATGCGTGAAGCCCCCTGCTCCGAGTCTGTTCGGGCAGGGGGCTTCGTCATGTGGTGTGTTCGATGGCCCGGCAGTCGAGGTTGTCTGCTTCGCGGTCGATGGCGGCGGCTGCGCTGCGGAGGTCGCCGCAGTCGGGGTCGTCGGCGAGGTTGCGGCAGCTGTTGGCGATGGCCCGGAGGAGGGCGACGGCGGCGTCGACTCCGATGTAGGCGTGCCCGTCGGCGCCGGTGGCGATGGGTATCAGGCTGGTGGCGTGCTGGAAGGGTCCGTGTTCGCTCATGCCGCCCGCCGTTCGGCGAGCGGTAGCCGGAGTGCTTCGCTGTGCCCGTATTGTGCCGAGCAGGCGGGGCAGCGGACGCCGGCGGTGTCGAGGGTGACGCGCAGGGTGTGGCCGCACGGGCAGGCGACGCCTATGCGGCGGGGCGGCTTCTCGCCGGTGATGATGCGCTGGGCCTGGCCGACGACCTGGCGGAGTTCGTCGGCCATCTCTCGGATGGCGGGGTGTTCGTCGCAGATCATGGCGAGGTTGAGGCCGAGGATGCCGCACGCCCAGTCGACGGTGGCGCTGATGGTGCCGAACTGGGGGATGTCCCACTGCTCGCGTTCGCACAGGTCGCGGGCCCAGCCGCCGACGACGCCTTCGATTCCGCCGCGTGCGAGGAGGTCGAGGGTGTCGAGGCTGCAGGGCAGGGGGGCGGTGCGGGTGGCGGACCTGCCGTCGCCTCCGCGCCGGCCGGGCATGAGCGCCTGGCCGAGCTGCCGGTACATCTGCGGGAGTTCGCGCAGGTTGACGTCGATGCGTTCCCGGCAGCCGCGGTGGACGCGGTCGCTGGACGGCTTGTCGCACACGGCGCAGGGCTGGGACTTGTTGGCGTCGTCGAGCATGGCGGGCTCCTTGGTGCAGGGCGGTGCTGGCTAGCGGGGCTTCTTGGTGCGCAGGAGGCAGACGGGCCGGACCTCGGCTGTGCCGTCGGCGCGTTCGACGAGGACGTTCCGGGGTGCGGTCGCCCCGAGGGTGAGGTGCGGGAACGGCACGTCGGGCGGCGGGCCGGGGCGCGCGTAGCGGGTGCGGACGGTGACGGGCTCCCACCGGCTCGGCCCGCGGTTCTCCCAGTAGGTGCGCGCTTCGGGCTCGGGGTCGACGGCGGGCACGTCGAGGAGAGTCAGCTGCTCGGCGGTCACGGCGTCTCCTTCCGCGCTGCGGCACGCCGGGCTCTGGCGCGCCGGTCGTGGAGGGCGAGGCAGGGCCAGGCGGTGAGGGCGAGGGCGTAGGCGGCGGCGAGCAGCAGCCACGGGGAGGCAGTCACGGGCGGTCCCCGGCGTTGTGGGCGGGGACCTCGAGGGCTGCGCGGATACGGCGGGCGGTGTCCTGGTGGCTGGCGGTCCAGGGGGCGCCGGCTTCGATGAGCGCGGCGACGTGGCGGGCACGGGTGATGGCGGCCTCGAGCTGCTCGGCGCGGTGGACGGCGCGGGCGCGTTCGGCCTCCGACCGGTTCGACGTCTGATTCGCGACACCGAGGAGGTCCTCGAGCTGCCGGGCACGCCGGTCGTAGTCGGCAAGTTCCGCGGTGAGGCGGTCGACCTCGGCGTAGAGGGCGTCGAGTTGGCCGCTAGTGATCTCGTTGATGCTGCGACGGTGGGTCATTCGAGGCTCCGGTGGGTGGACTCGGCGGCGTTGAGGCTCTGAGAGCCCGTCTGCGGCTCTGGGCGGGAACGGGTTCGCTGCGGGGAGTTCGGCCGCGAGAGAGGCGTACAGGCCCCTTCTCGGCCCTGCTGTGGCTTGACGGGCTTCTGCCGTTTCGCCGCACGGCGGGCGGCACGGTTCGCGCGGGGCATCTCGGCGTCGTCATCGACGAGCCGCTCGCCGGTCCACTCGAGACGCGTCTCCCAGCGGGCGCCGGAGGTTCCGGCGCGTTCGCCGCGCGGGCTCGACGATGGCCCCCTCACGGCTGGCCCCCGCCCCGGACACGTCCGCGGGGGTCGAGGATCCCGTCGGCTTGGGCGAGGAGCCGCAGCGCCCGGCGAAGGACGGAGCGCAGGGGTTCGCGGCGGCGGGCGTAGGCGGTGAGGATCGCCGCGCTGCCATCGTCGGGGATCCAGTGCAGCGGCCGGCGGGTCACGACGTGGCCCCGTCCTGCCGCGCCCCGGCGGCGGGCTCGTCGATCGCGTCGAGTTCGGCGATCCGGGCGGCCTGCTCGGCGGGGCTGAGGGCGTGCCATGCGGCCCGGTGCTGGTCCCGCAGGGACGGCCGGGGCGGCTCGTCCTGCCGCGCCCCGGCGGCGGGCTGCTCCAGGCACTCGCCGTCCCCGACCGCTTGCCCCTCGCAGACGTGCTCTCCGAGCGGGGTGCCGGTCTCGGCGTGGAACCGGTACTCCTCCAGCGCCTGGTCGAGGATCTGCCAGGGCTGGCAGCCGTCGGGCGCCCATTCGTCGCGGCGTTCCTTCAGCCACTGCTCGAACGCGTCCCCGCGGCGGGGCTGCGTCTGGGTGGTTGCCGTCTCGTCGGCCATGCGGCGCAGCCCGGCAACCACGTCGCGGACCGTGCCGTGCTGGAGGCGAGCGGTCTCGTTCAGCTCGCCTTGCTCGCGGTCGTAGGCCTCGTTCTGGTCCGTCAGCAGGGCGTACCGGTCGGCGGCTTCACGGAGAGCGGCAGCTCGGACGGCGGCCCGGTCGGTGGGCTCGGGCAGCACCGCCGTGATCCCTGCCAGCGCCTCCTCGCGAGCGGCGGGCACCAGCGTGTCGCCCAGCGCGGCCTCGACAGCGGCGAGGGCAGCCGCGGCGATGCGGTCGCGAGCGGCGGTCTGGTCGGCGGACGGCGTCGCGTCTTCGGCTTCGGCGCGCAGCCACGGCCACTCCCGGTACAGGACCGCCAGGACGTGGTCGGCCTGCTCCTGACGGTGTGCCACGGGCGGCACGGTCTTGATCCTGCCGAGGGCTGTCACGAGCTCGGCGCGGAGTCCGGCACGGCGGGACGGGGTGGTCTGGCCGGCGGACGGCGTCCGGCTGGTGTCGTAGGCGGCCAGCAGCTCCTCCGGGCTGGCGTAGCCGAGGCTGGCCGCGTAGTTGAAGTCGATCGCGTGGAGCAGCTGGTCACGCACGCCGTCGGTGGTCTGGTCGGCGGGCGGCTCCACAACAGCAGGCGCAGCAGCGGGCGTCCGCGTCGGGTCGATCTGGTCAGCAGCGTCACGACAGGGCCTGAACTTGTCCAGCTCCAGCACGCCGTCCGCCTTCAACCGTGCGGTCTCCTCTCGGATCTGCCGGGCCAGTTCCTGGGCGTGGAGGCAGAGGGCGCCGTCGATGATGTCCTCGGGCAGGTCGTGTCGGTGGAGGAGTGCGCGGGCGGTCTCGTTGGTCATGGGGTTCTCCTGGTGGGGGCCGCCCCGTGGTGGGGCGGCCGGGCGGGTCAGGTCAGGCAGAGGCTCGGACGTGCTCGTAGCGCTGGCGGGCGGCGATGAACGCTTCGTTGGTGCCGCCACGGTCGGGGTGGGCGTCGGCCATGGCCTGGCGCAGCTCGGCGAGCGAGGGCCGGGCGGGACGGCTGGGGATCTCTGGGGGCGTCAGGTAGAGGCGCCGCATGGTGTAGCCGTGGTAGATCTCGCCGTCGGCCTCGATCTTCTGGCGGTCGACGTAGCCGGACCGGTGGCCCCCGGTGGAGTACGTGAAGTAGATCCGCCGGGGGGTCTTCTTCGTGATCGGGTGCCGGAGTACCTGGTAGTTGCCGAGGGGGCCGTCGTCCCAGTTGGCGTCCCACAGCTCGTACAGGAACTCAGCGGCGGCGAGTTCGTCGGCGGGTGTGGTCATGTCTGCTCCAGGGGTGTGGGTAGGGTGCGGGGCAGGTCCGGCCGCGGTGCAAGCGCGGCCGGGCCGTTGGCGTTCACGGGGCGGGCACGCATCCGGGGCAGTCGTCCACGTGCTCCGGGTCGTCGCTGTCGTCGGCGACGACGTGCGTCTCCTCGTCAGCGACGGCAGTGATCCGGGCGGGGCAGAACTGCGCGCCCTTGTTGCCGACCAGGTCGATCCACAGGAAGTCCCCGTAGGTGGGGTCCTTCGGGTCGCGGCGGAAGAAGCAGTCGGCGAGCTCCGGGCGGCCCATCTCCGTGAGCACGGGCCGCAGGTGCGGGATGGCGTGGGCGGCGACCGCGCGGGCGAACTGGTTCGGGTCGGTGTGCTCGAGCGTGATCGGCGGTACCGGGGAGGTCTCGCCGACCTTCCCGAACTCGATCCGGTAGGTGGTGGTCTGCTCGCTCATCGGGTGTCTCCTTCGGTCGATCGCTGTCCGCGGGTGCGGTGGCGTGGGCTGGGCGTGTGGCCGGGCAGGGTGCAGGCGGGGGCGCGCGGTGGGCGGCGGGGCATCAGGCGGCGCCGTTCGCGTGGTTGGGGCAGAGGTCGCGGCCGTCGCGGGTACGCCGCCAGCCGCGGTGGGCCTTCAGCAGCCGGCGGAGCTCGCGGTGCGTGTGCGGCTCGAACCGGACCGGCCAATGCCCCTCGGGCGCCGGGCAGTCGTCGCCGTCGCAGAGGATCACCAGGTAGGCGTCGGCAGTCACGCGGCGGCCTCCAGGTCGGCGGTCGTCGTGCCGGAGTCCTGCGGGCTGTGAACGATGGCCCGCAGCCGGGCACCGATCCACGCACCGACCTGAGGGGAAACGGCGTTCCCGAAGCCGTCCACCTGGTTGCGCGCGGTGCCCCAGACCTTGAAGGTGCCGCGGTAGTCGTTGAAGTCGACGTCGAAGCCGCAACCACGGCCGATCTCGTGAGCCGCCATCATGCGGTAAAAGCACTCCTCGAACGGCAGCTCCGACAACGCAGGCCCCCAGTCGGCCGTGACCAGCGCCGTCGTGTCCCGAGCGGTGATCGTTCCCAGCGGATCGGTCACCGGGTGAGCCGCGGTCTCGGTTCCCGTGGAGCCGTTCTGCTTGAACCAGCCGGCCGCGGTCAGCAGCCCGGGAATCTGGTCCGACGTGAACGTCGACATGGGCTCCGCGTGCACCGCGGGCACAGTGTGCTTCCGGTACGGGATGACGCCGGAGGAGACCACGGCGAGCGTCTCGGAACCGACCTGGGTGGGAAGAGGTTCACCAGCCCCGCGTGCCGCGCCCTGGTAGTTGTCGATCGCCAGCGCAAGCGCCGCCTCGTCCCACAGACCCTGCGGGGCCACACCGGTCGACAGGATCGCGGCCTCCTGCTGGCTGGTCTGCGTCGCCAGCGGCTGAAGCAGCAGGCGTTCCGAGCCGTGCACGCCCTTCGCCGGCATGAGGATCGCCGGGAAGTCGGCGAACTTGCGGCGGCATCGTTCGATCCGGGCCGTCGTCGATGCGGCGAACGGCCCGCGGTGGCCGTCGCTGAACGTCTTGACCGGCCGGTCGCCGATGCGCGTGCCGAGGTCACTGAGGTCCAGGGCGGCGATCGATGGCGTCATGGGCGGAACGACCGCGGTACGGCACGACGGGCAGCGGTACTCGTACTGCTCGCCGTAGGCGACCTTCCCGGTCGGCGGGATCCCGGTCCGCCACGTCCACACCGCTTCGACGTCCTTGTCACAGCGGTGGCAGCGCGACACCGGCCGGTGGTCCAGGTCCGGCATCGGCAGGGACTTGTGCACGAACACCCAGTAGCCGCGGTTCCGTGACTGCGGCACGCCGAAGAACTGGGAGTTCAGGAACAGCACCGTGTGGTTGTAGCCGAGCAGATCGAACTGCTTCAGCCACCACCGGTACGTCGAACCGTCGCCCACCTTCTTACTGCCGGGCAGGAGCGGGCCCCACGACTGCAACTCGGTCGTGCACTCCACGAGGATCATCCGCGGCCGGTGCGTCTGCGCGTAGTGCAGGACGCAGTTCGCGGTCGCCCGGTCCCGCTCGGACTTGGTGACGCGCGCCTCGTAGTCGGGGTCGTCCAGCTCGAACAGGGTCCCGCCCGTCAGGTACGCCTTGAGCGTGTTGGCCTGCGAGTGGTTGACGCAGCTGACGCCGGCGACGAGAAGGTCGGCCGCGGGGAGGTCGCGGGCGGAGTGGTAGTCGGCCGCGTCGGGGTCGACCAGGTCGGCGATCCAGTGCTCGGCGTCCGGGTGGTTCGCCTCGTGGACCTCGACCTTGTAGCTGTTGTGGTTCGCCGCCATGATCGTGGTGAACCCGGCCATCTCGATGCCGCGGGTCAGCCCGCCGAACCCGGAGAACAGGTCGACGGCGACGAGGTCGTCGTGGCGGAAGCGGCGGCGCCGGGTGGCCGGCCGGTGGGTGGCGGTGCGGGGCTTCTGGCTGGATGCGCGGGCCATCAGGCTGCGGTTCCTTCCTGGGGTCGGCGGGGCTGGGTGGCGAGTCGGATGCGGAGCTGGGCGACGAGGTCCTCGAGCCCGACGGGGTCGACGGGCGGGGTCGGGGGCTGTGGTCCGGCCTGGACGCCCCACGCGCACGTCCAGGTGTGGCCGCAGGCCGGGCAGCGGTAGGCGGCTATCAGTCCGCCGTCCCCGTCCGGGAGAGCCATGGCGGGCCGGACCACGGTGCGGGTGCGGGCGAGGCACTCCTCGCAGCTGTCGGAGTAGGGCGGGAAGTCGGTGCTCACGCTGCCTCCATGTCGACGACTTGGGCGTAGTGGCCCTGCCAGGCGGCGGTGACGATCGCGTTATGGCCCATGCGGTTCTTCGCGACGATGAAGTCGAACTCGCCGGCGCGGGGCGACTCGCGGTCGTAGTAGTCCTCGCGGTGCAGCAGGATCACGATGTTGGCGTTGTTCTCGATGCCGCCGGACTCGCGAAGGTCCGACAGGGTGGGCGTCTTGTCGGTGCGGTGTTCGCTGACGCGGTTGAGCTGGGCCGCCGCAATGACGACGATCTTGAATTCCTGGGCAAGCGCCTTGAGGCCGACGGCGATCGAGTCGACTTCGATGACTCGGTTCTGCGCCTTCGCCTCCGCCTTGGCGATCTGCAGGTAGTCGACGATCAGAGCGGCGGGGAGTTCGTCGTTCGCCTGCATCTGCCTCAGGCGGCGGCGCCACTTGGAGACGGGCACTGCGGGGGTGTCGTCGATGCGGAGCGGGGCGCGGCGGATCCGCTCGCGGGCCGTGCGGACGGCGGAGTACTGCTGGCGGTCGAGGGTGCGGGCTCGCAGCGCGTGCAGCGGGACGTGCGCTTCGGCGGCGACGAGGCGCTGCCCCATCTGCACGTGGGACATCTCCATCGAGGCGATGAGGACGCCGCGGCGGTTCTTGATGGCGACGTGCCGTCCGATGCCGAGCAGGACGAGGCTCTTGCCCATGGCGGGGCGCCCGGCGATCACGACGAGGTCTCCGGGCTCCATCGGGGCGACGGACTGGAGGTCGGCCCAAGGGAGCGGGAGGACGTCGTCGCGCGGGTTGTCGTACTCGTCGAGGACGGCGTCCACCACGCGGTCGAGGAGCCACTCCCGGGAGTCGGTGCCGCCCTTCGCTGCGGCGGTGAGTTCCTGCAGCTTCGAGGCGGCGGAGTCGACGATGCCGGCGGCGGTGTCGTGGTCGGCCTGGGCTCCGTAGCCCATCTGCACCAGCTCGGTGCCGGTCTCGATGACGGACCGCAGCAGGGCCTTGCCGCGCAGGACTTCGGCGTAGTGCGCGGCGTGGGCGGCGGTGGGGACGCAGCTGATGAGGTGGTGGATGTAGGCGTGGCCGCCGACCCGTTCGATGTCCCCCTGCTGTGTGAGCTGGCTGGTGACGGTGATCGGGTCGAGGGGCTGGCCGTTGGCGAACAGGGCGAGGAGGGTGTCGAAGATCCGCTCGTGGGCGGGCTTGTAGAACGGGTACTTCACGCCGTCGATGACCTCGACGACGTCGAGGACGGCGGTCCGGGAAAGCATCATGCTGCCGAGGACGGCCCGCTCGGCGTCGATGTCGCTGGGCGGGACCCGCTCGAAGCTGGTCTGGTCGTCGTAGTAGTCGGTCACAAGTGTCCTTGGTCAGGCCGCGTCGGCGGTCCGGTGGGCGGGGTGGCAGTCGGGGCACGGCTTCTTGGAGCCAGCCTCGAGGCGGAACTTGGCGTTGAACTCGGCGGCGGGGTTGCCGTCTCCGCACTGGCCGCACCAGGGCGGCAGGCTGGAGCCGGGCTTGCTCGCGGGCCGCTGCGGAGCCTTGGGCAGGTCGCTGATCCGGATGCGGAGCACCGACATGGGGCGGTGGACGCCGTTCGGGTTCTCGGTGAGCTTGGCGACGAGGTCGGCGTCGAGCCGCCATCCCTGCTCGGCGATGGCTTCGAGCAGCAGGGGCGCCATGCCTTTGGCGGAGACGCGGCCGAGGGACCACGGTGCGGGCAGGTTCATGAGGAAGTCGACGGCGGCGGTGAGGGCCGGATCGTCCTTCTCGCTGCCTGCCTTCCCGGCCGAGTCGGAGCCGCGGGGGGTCACGGTAGGAGGGAAGGTAGGTGTGGTTAGGGGGATAGGGTCCCCCGCCTGGGTGACCATTGACTCCCTAGCGGGTGACCTTTCTGCCCTATAGCCCTCCCTAGCGGGTGACCTATCCCCCTTAAAGGTCTCCCTAGCGGGTGACCTTTCGGCTTCAAAGGTCTCCCGGTCGGGGGACCTTTCTCCGTCGAACCAGGCGTGCGGGTCTCGGTCGGGGGACTGCTCGTCCTGGTCGTCCCAGTAGGGCGCCGGCCGTCCCGGGAACTCGGACTGGAACGGGATCCGGAAGGTGCGCTGGTGCCCGCGGTGGGCGTAGACGAGCTGCCCGCGCTTGTTCTTCAAGGGCTTGCCGTCCGCGCCGCTGATCGGGACGCGCAGCTCGATACCGCGGGCGGCGAGCTTGCCGAGCACCTTGCCGATCTGGGCCTCGTTCTCGAAGCCGGTCTTCCAGAGCAGCTTCTGCATGAACTTCCGTCCGTAGGCGATCCGGCTGTCGTCCCAAGCGAGGTCAGCGATGGCCAGGGCGACGACGCGCTCGCCGGACGAGATCTCTTGCGGCAGCCGGTCCTCAAGCCAGCGGCGCAACTCGTAGCCCATTTGTCTCTTCCTTCGGAGGGGTGTCTTTGCTGGTCATGACTGGTTTGGGACAGCCCTCATGGAGGCTCGAACCGACCCTTCTCCGGCCGATTGGCGTGGTGCCAGTCTATAACGGGGTGTGTAGGCACATGCAATACAGGAGTAACACGCTTAGTGGAGTGATTCCGCCCGCCGGGGTGTGTAGGCAGTGCACGGTCAGCTACGCTGTCGGCATGACGACGAGAGGGACGCCCGGCCGGATGATCCGCATCGACGACGAGATGTGGGAGCTCTACGGCCAGCTGTGCGCGGAGGAAGGCACCACGCGCACCGACGAGCTCCGTCGCCATGTCCACTCGCGCGTCCGCGCCTACTGCAAGGCAAAGGGCCTCGAGCCGCCCAAGCCGAAGAAGCGCGTGGTGCGCATCAAGCGGTCCAAGCCGGCCGACTCCGACTGATCGCATCCCTCCCCCTCTCGGTTCCTCCGGGGCCCCGCCGTGTGGCGGGGCCTTTGTCGTGCGGGTCAGGCCGCGGTCTGGTGTGCGGCTTGCTGGCTGGTCGTGCGGATGCGGCGGACTCCGCTGGTGATCTCGCGGGCGAGGTCGCGGACGTAGGCCTCGTTCATGCCGAGCCGTGCGGCGATCTCGCCGTGGGAGAGGTTGAACGCGAGGAGGTGGGCGATCTCGGCGCGGCGGAGGGCACCGAGTTGATGCACGTTCACGTTGTCCCTGATCGCGGGCGTGAAGTCGGGGTTGTCGTAGTCGTCGGGGTCCCAGTAGGCGGTGCCGGCCCAGCCCTTGCGGGCGGCGGTCTTGCGGATGCGTTCGGCGATGTGGGCGGCGGCGCCGTGGTCTTCGGGCTGCTGTCCGGCGAGTTGGTCGGACAGGGCGGTGACGTAGCCGGCGACCCAGCTGCGGACGACGGTGGTGTCGGGGTTGCTGTTCTGCAGGTGGACGATGAACTGCTTGTGTTTTCCGCAGCGTTCGGCGAGCTGGGCGGCGGACCAGCCGTCGGCGGCGAGGGCGCGGAGGCGGAGGATGGTGCCGCGTCCGGGGATGTGCACGCCGGAGCGGGATGCGTCGACGTGGCGCGGCTTGACGGCGAGGATGCGGGCCTCGGAGGCCCGGTGGATTTCGCCGCGCTGCATGGTGATGCGGTAGAAGACGTTCTGGCAGACCCCGGATTCGGCCTGGATGTCTTTGTCGGACATGCCGTGGCTGCGGAGGAGTTCGATGTGGTGGGCGGCTCGCTGGGGGCTGACTCTGGTGCCGCGTCCGGTGGTGCGGAGGTAGCGCTGCCGGCGGACGGCGGCGGTCATGCCGGTTTTGCAGGTGGTGCAGCGGCAGCCGCGGCGGTAGCGGCGCGGGTCGCCGTGTTCGAAGGCTTCGGCGGGGATGGCGGTGCGGGCCATCACTTCTCCTTCCGGGTGTGGTGGTTGGTGATGGTGCGGGTGGCTCGGAGGGCGAGGGTTGCGGTCCAGTAGCCGAGGGCGACGGTGAGGTAGGCGGCGCCGGCGGCGAGGATGCCGAAGGAGATGACGGCGCCCCAGATGACGGCTTCGACGGCCTGGATGGCTTCGGCGATCACGACCCGTCTCCTCGGCGTGCGGGCCGGGTGATAAGCGCGAAGACGACGGCGGCGAGGCCGATCGTGAGGCCGAGGCAGGCGAGGAACAGGGCGGCGGGGGCGGCGGTCACGATGCCCCGCTTCCGTCGAGTCCGAGCTGGCCGGTCACCTGGGTGGCGGGTTCGGGCGGCATGAGGGCGTCAAGGAACGCCTGGTGCTCCGGGTCGCGCTCGGGGCAGAGGAACTCGCCGCCGGACAGTGCGTTCCACCGGTAGTGCCGGGCCAGGTTGCGGGCCTCGGTCAAGTTGGCGAAGTGGATGACGCCTTCGTCCTCGAACGCTTCGAGGGGCTGCTCGCAGGCGTCGCAGGCGACGGTGATGCAGGTGTGTGTCTTGATCGGCATCAGGCGGCCCTCCGCTGCTGCTGGCGGGCGGTCTGCCGGTCCTGGATGTACTTCCGTCCGGCGCGGGTCAGCAGGTAGACGTTGACCTTCTTGCCGTGGGCCTTGGGGTTGATGGACGGCTCTTCGCCGACCTTGCGGAGGAGCTGGGGCTCGTTGGGGTGGAGGGCGTCGTGGCCTGTGAGGGCGGCGAAGTACAGGCCGGCCTTGCGGCACTCGTCTTCCGGGGCGATCAGGCGTATGTCGTTCATGCCGAACGGGCGGCCAGTGTCGGCGAGGTGGAGGACGGCCTGGTCGAGGACGGCGGTGGTCCACTGGGTGACGGTGGGCTGCAGGGCGGCGAGGATCCGGGCGGCGCGGGCCTTCGCCTCGGCGGGAGTCAGCTGCATGTGATGTCCTTGTCGGGTGAGGGGCCGGCCCGCACTGCCCGCGGGCCGGCTTCGGCGTGTGCGGGCTAGTCGACGAGCTCGCCCTCGATGGGGCCCTCGTCGTAGTCGTCGGGGGTCTGGGGCGCCGGTGCGGGCGCGGTGATGGCGGTGGGTCCGGCCTGCTCGGCCTGGACCTCGGCGGCTGCCCGGAGCTGTTCCTTGCGCCACTCGGTGGACGAGGGCACCCACGGCTCCAGGCGCTTGGCGACGGTCTTGAGGACCATCTGGTCTTCCCACTTCACCCACGGGCTGGTGGGGCTGTTGCTGCCCTTGGACTCCTTGCGGACCTTGTCGATGTAGGCGCGGTTGATGACGACGACCTTGGACGTGGAGCCGTCCTGGAAGACGCCGTAGGCGTAGGCGCCGACGATGGGGCCGCGGTCGCCGAAGTAGTCCGGCTTGTGCACGGGTCGGTCCATGTCGGGGCTGTACTCGAAGTGGTCGTTCTGGTGGACGACTTCGGCCTTGACGGCCTTGACGGCGCCGGCCCGGTAGATGCGTTCGACGACTCCGCGGTAGCCCTCGATGCCCTGCACTTCGTTGCCGAACGGGACCAGGTAAAAACTCTCTGTCCCGGGTTCGTGGCCGAGGCGGGCGCATTCCTGGAGGGCGTTCATGAGGCTGCCGGGGTTGCGGGTGGCGGCCTGCAGGAGGTTCTTGTTGGAGCGGAGGGCGCCGTAGGCGAGGCGCATCCACGTCTCTCCCTTGACGTGGGAGGGGAGGACGAGGGTGAGGTCGTCCTTGTGCTGGCGGACGATGGCTTCGGGGCCGTTGTCCCGGGTGGCGATGGCGTTGCCGATCTGGCTCATGCTGCGTCCTTGCTGCTGGTGTAGGGGTTGAGGCTGTAGGTGTGGCCGTCGCGGACGGTGCGGTAGGCGATGCGGCGGTCGCCGCAGATGGCGCGTTTGGCGTTGCCGATGAGGTCGAGGACTTCGCCGCGGATCTGGGTGAGGTCGGCGGATGCGGCGGCGACGTCCGCGTAGGCCTTGTCCCAGCGGGCGACGAGCTCGGCGGGGATCTCGACGTCGCGGTCCTCGAGCCCGTCCGGCTGGACGCGGATCGTCTGGTAGGTGTCGGTCGCGCCGTCGATGGGCGGCCGGTTGCCCTGGCGGACGTCGTCGAGGAACCGCTCGGCCGCGTCGCGCAGGATGCGGGCGTCGTTCTCGTCGTAGGCGACGGTGTATTCGCGGTAGTCGTGGCCGGAGACGAGGAGCGCGACGTGGCAGACGTCGAGGCCGAGCGCGTCGAGCTGCCACTGGATCTGGCACCGGTAGTAGATGGGGATCTCTTCCGAGTCGGACGGTCCCCAGTCGTCGCCGAACGGGGACGTCTTCACCTCGAGGAGTCCGGCGGCCTGCTCGGGTACGTCGAACTCGCTGGCGGGCTGCGGGTAGACGAGCCGGTCGGGGGTGGCGCGCTGCCAGGCGCGGTCGCGGTGCCGCCACGTGCCGGCCGGGGCGGCGAGGTATCCGGGGTGTTCGTCCTGCCACTTGGAGGCGACGGCGTCCTCGAGCCGGTTGCCCCACTCGATCGCCGGGTTCATCTCGAACGGGGCGGTGGGCAGGCCGGCCTTCTTGTGCCAGAGGGTGAAGCGGGACATCCAAGGGGAGAGGCCGACGACGGCGGCGATCTCGGTGGCGGTGATGGTGAGTCCGGCGCGGGCCTCTTCCCACGCGGCGGTGCCCGGGGTGAGGTGCCCGATGAGGATGCCGTCCGGGACGGTGGTTGCAGTGGTCATGCGGTCACCTGCCGGTTGGCGATGGCGCGGAGCTGGGTGACGCCGCCGGGCTGCTGCATCAGGGCGAAGGCGGCGGCGTACTCGGGCCAGCCAGCGGCGAGGCGGGCGGCGTTCACGTTGTCGGCGGACGCCCAGGCGTCGAGGAGCTTGGTGGTGAAGCTGCCTGCCGGGTAGCCGCCGAGGCCTTCGGACCAGAGGACGTGCGCGGCGACGTTGGCGGGGATTGTGGTGGTTTCAGTGGTCATGTCTCCTGCTTCCGGGTGTGCTGATGGGTGGGCCAGCGCCCCGACCACCGGCTGTGGGGTTGTGGGTCAGCTGTAGTCGTGCAGGATCAGCCAGGCGGGCGGCTCATGGTCTGGGTAGCCGAGCCGGACTGCGGCCGTGTGGAGTGCCTCGTTGAAGCCGGCCGGGATGGCGGCGGCCATGGACTCGGGCGTGAGTCGGGCGGCCGTGTTCTTGCTGACGGGGGTGTAGGCGGTGACGAGGAACGTCTTGTCGCGGTCGCCGAGGGTGTCGTAACCGACGGGCAGCCCGGCGGTGGCGGCGGTGAGGGCGTCCAGGTCGGTGTCAGGGATCTCGAAGCCGTAGGCGACGCCGACGGTGTGGTCAAGGCCCATGTCGTGTTCTCCGTGGGAGGCTGGTGTCGGATCCCCGGGCGATAGCTGCGCTCGGGGGTTCTTCTTGGGCGCCGCCCGGCCGGCCGGTGTCATCCGGCGCGGGCGGCAGTTCAGGTGGTCGGGATGGGCTGGGTGTCGTCGTCGGGTCCGGTCCGGCCGGGGTCGGTGACGGGGCCGAGGAGTCCGGCGTCGGCGGCTGCGCGGAGGGCCATGACCGGGATGGGGCCGGTGGCCTGGTCCTCGATGGCGCTGGTGTCGCGCACCATCGGGGGCACGGTGATCGCGTTGGCGTTGGCTTCGGCGGCGAGCTGGGGGCCGAAGCGGGCGCGGTAGCGGTGGAGTTCGGCGCGGAGTTCGTCGTTCTCGGCGTGCAGGTCGTCGAGGTTGGCGAGCTGCGTGACGACGATCTCCTCGGCCTCGGCTTGCCGACCTGCGGTCTGTTCGATGACCGTGTCCCGCTCGGCGATCTGCAGTTGCAGGCCGCGGATGAGCTTGTGGGCGCCGTCGAGGAGCTGACGGAGGCGGTCGACTTCGTCGATGGCCCGGTGCTTGCGGGCGGGCCGGTCGAGGCGGCCGAGGCGGACGGGCAGCAGGTCGGCGAGGCTCACTAGTCCTCCTGGTTGTCGAGGCGTTCGGTGATGCGGTTGGCGATGAGTTCGCCGAAGAGGAGCAGGAAGACGGTTCCGGCGCCGAGGAGCGGCGCGATGTAGATCACGACTCCTCCGCCAGCCCTTCGACCTCCATGCCGAAGCCGACCTCCCCGAGCTCAGGGCGCCCGCTCTCGAACATGACGATCGGGCGGCCCGTGAGCAGGGCTTCCATCAGGGCCTCGCCGAGTCCGTTGTCCTCGCTGGCCATGTCGATCCGGATGGGCTCAGGCATTGCGGTCTCCCATGAATGCGTCGTCGATGTCGATGAGTCCGGCCTCGATGGAGGCGATGAGGTCGGGGTGGGTGATCCAGCGGGGTACGGGCCGGCGGGCGGGGTCCGGCGCGTGGTCGGCCGCGGGTTCGGTGGGCGTCATCGGGTCACCACCGACAGGAGGACTCGCCGGTAGAGGGCGGCGGTCGCCTTGCGGGGGGTGGGGATGAGCGGCCCGTGCCAGGCGTACAGGTCCGGCAGGGACACGAGTACGGGCTGGAGGATGACGCTGCCGCGGTCCGGGGATCCCATGAGCGGTTCGCCGGCTTCGTTGTAGCTGCCGGACCACTGCCACTCGACGCCGGTCACGTCGGTGTAGGTGACGGTCAGGTCGAAGGTGACGCCGTCGTGCTCGAAAGCGCTCATGTGGTGATCACCCATCCGGGGTCGAGGCGGGCGGCGTCGAGGTCGAGGAGGTGCTCGCGCCATGCGCCGGGCGCCCAGGTGGTCTGGTCGTTGCCGTGCTCGCGGCGGGCGTCCTCGTCGAGGCGGGCCAGGGCGTCCTCAATCACGTCGGCGGGCAAGGTCGGGGACGCCATCACGCCACCGCCCCGTCGACGGCGCCCGGGCCGGGTGCGGTGTTGTGCGCGTGCTGCGCCTCACCGATCAGCCTCCAGGTGCCGCACACCGACTCGACCTCGCCCAACGCCTCCGTCACGTCGTCGCAGCCGACTGCCGCTTGCCCGAGTTCGACGAGAAAATCGGCAAGGTCTTCGCGGTCGAAGAGCTTGGCCCACGGCATCGCGGGCGGGTACGTGTCGGCGGGCTGGCCCTCCAGCTCGGCCGCCCTCGCCTGCGCCTGGTCGCGTTCGGCGCGGACCGCGGCCAGCTCGGCGAGGAGCGCGGGCACGTCCTCTCCAGCGAGTTCGTCCCAGTCTTCGTTGTGCTGGCTGACGTACTCGTACAGGTAGCCCGCGCGCGTGGCGATCTCGGCTTCGCGCTGGGGTGTCAGGCGGTCGGCGTTCATGCGGCGGCTCCCTGGCGGCGTGCGTGCTTCCTGCGGCTGGATGCGGACGAGCGGCGCGGGCGGCCCGTCGGGTTCAGACCAACCCGCAGATCCGTCGGCGCCAGCGACTTCCTGCGCTGCTCGGCGGTCGTGACGCGGTCGCTCACAGCGCGCCTCCCATGGCCTGGTAGCGGGCGCGGGCTTCACGGTCGGCCTCGAGCGCGGCCCACCAGCAGTAGAAGAGGGCGTCCAGCGCGGCCGGCTTCTCCTCTTCGGGAAGGCAGTCGAAGGCGATCCGGCCGATCTCCTCGACCTCGAAACCCTCCGGGTGCGCGACGGTGAGGAGTTCCTCCGCCTCGTTCCACAGCGTCTGGAACGCGGACAGCTGCGGGAGGTGGGAGGTGATGCGGTCGAACGGGGTCAGGTCGTCGCTCATGCCGACACCTGCTTCCGGGCGGCGTCGTACTGGCCGATGGCCCACGAGGCGGCGTGGCACTGGTAGGCGAAGTGATAGTCCAGCTTGTCGAGGTTCCAGTCGCCGACGTCGGAGAAGGCGAACCCGCCCATCTCCCGCGTCTTGGCCTCATGTCCGGGGAGAGTGTGGCCGTTGTAGATGCCCCACATCGTTGCGTCGTGGCGGGACTCGTGATCCTTCGCCGCCCCGCACGAGCACTCGGCTCGATAGGTCACGCCGTGCTCGAAGTCGTAGACCATCTGCATGGCCCAGTCCCGCGAGTGCAGCCGGTCGCTCTCCAGGATCTGCTCACGGACCGCAGCCCGCAGGCCGCGCGGGGCGCCGTCCTTGACGGCCTCGGCAACCTCTTCCTTGACCTGCGCGACCAGACGTTCCTGGTCGTACTCGCGGACGCTGTCGGCGCCGTTGACCAGCTTCGACGCCCAACGGTCCGGCTCGACGCGGATGCCGCGCAGCCAGTTGAACATGTCCTCGGTGTCCGGGCCGAACCGCTCGAAGTGGAACGAGCCGTGTGAGCCGGCCACCAGCAGGTTGTACGGCCAGGTCACCAGGATGATCCGCGACCAGCCCTGCAGGGCCTTGAACTCGACGTGCCGGTACAGGCCGTCCTCGCGGAGCTCGACCAGCTTGCCGTCCTTCACGTCACGGGCGACGTGCGCGGCGATCTCGGCGTAGTCGCTCATCGGGCACCGCCCTCGGTGAGCGCGCCGATGGCGGCGATGGCGTCGGAGACGCCCCGGTTGTAGGCGTCGTCGGTCTCGTCACCTGTCGCGTCGGTCAGGTACTCGGCGCGTGCGGCCCTGATCGCCTCGCCGAGCGCCTCGTCGCGGAGCGCGTCCAGTAGGCGGCGAGCGTCGGCCACGCCGTGCGTCATGAGCTGGCTGGTCGTCAGCAGTTCGATCGCGAGTTCTTGCGGCGACTTCCGCTCGGCGGGAGTCTGGGATGATGGCTTCACGTGAAGCCCCTTTCGTTTCGAGAGTTCGGTAGGGGTGGAGCGTCGAGGCCGTTCCCGTGGCTGCGGGGGCGGCCTCATGCCCGCTCAGGCGGCGGCGCGGGCCGGCTCGGGGACGCGGCTGTCGTGGAGCTGCTGCGAGGTCGGGGCGGGGCCCCGCTGGCCGGAGAGCCAGGCTTCGATGTCGGTGATGCGCCAGGCGGCCTTGCGTCCGATGTCGACGGACCGCGGGCCGTTGCTGCTGCCGGTGCGCTTCTGCTTCTGGCGGTCCTTGTAGAGCTGTTCGATGGACCGGCCGCTGAGGCGGGAGGCTTCGTCGGCCCAGACGTGGCCGGGCGGGGGCGGCTGATTGAACGTGGGGGTGCGGGGCACTGCTACTCCTTCTGTCGATTCATGTCTGTGGTCATTCCGGCCTGTTTCGGGGTCGTTGGGGGCGCGAAAAGGACCGGGGTGAGGAAGCCGAGAGCCTCCGATATGGCGGTGGCGTCGTCGTAGTCGGCGGTCTTCTGGCTGCCGTTGGCGAGCTTCTCTATCAGGCCCTTGCCGCGCCCGCTTGCTTCCGCCAGGGAGTCCAGGCTGTAAGGGGTGATGCGGCCCGGGTTTTTCATGGCCCACCTGAGCTTCTCGGGGTCCTTCAGGGTCCAGCGGCGGCTTGCACGACTCAACGGATCTCCAGTGGTGCGGAGTGGCCTTGACTGGCTCCCATGTAACCATGCCGGAGTCACGCTGTCTACGAATTGGGTCGCTTGTGCGTCGGCTATCGGCAAAGATCTTGGCGGGATAGCATGGATCTGTAGACGATCCGTCTCCGGACCGCAATGGTTGTACAGACTGGCCTGCTATTTTGCAGGCCCCCAGGACACCCCTAAGAGACAGTCGGTGACAGAGTGACGCGAAAGGAAGAGGACATGGCAGCGCCGGCCTTCACCCCCGACGCCGGGTCCGAGGCGCCCGCGCCCCCCCTGGGCGCGCTCTCCCAACTCGTCCAGGACGTCCTCGACACCGGCATCTCCCTGCGCCGCCTCGGCGAGCGCGCCATCGACCCGGTGACCGGCGAGGCCATCTCCTGGCAGTACTTCCAGAAGCTCGTGAAGAACCCGCCGGCCAGCCCGCCCGACCCCCTGCAGATGCGCGCCATGGCGGCCGCACTGAACAAGCCCTACCGGCGTGTCCAGGAAGCCGCGGCCAAGCAGTGGCTCCAGTTCGAGGCAACCGAACTCGCCGGCTACGACGAGGATGTGCGCATCATCGTCGCCCACCTGGCAGGCAAGACGCCCGGTGACAAGCGCCGCTGGCGTCGCATGATCGAGGCGGAGGAGCAGGCGCGCCGCGAGGTCGACGAGTAGACGCCAGCCTCCTGCCGCACGCTCTTGTCGACTTTTCGTCAACTGATTGTTGGACACTCCCTGTAGACGTATCCTGCACCAACCGTGCACTTCCGGCCGCTCTGGCTAGACGTGCACCGTTGGCAACGCGGGGAGGCTGCATGCTGTGTGTCACTTATGAAGCCGTCGAGGATCTCGCCCCCGGGCGGCTCGCCTGGATAGATGAGGACCGCGGCAGTCTCCGGGTCGAGCTCGACAAGAACGCGCCCCTCGAGGACGTCGTGCGGCAGCTGAACATCGAGTTTGAGGAGCTCCTGGCGGAGGCGCACTGGTTCCAGCTGTGGCGAGGCGAGATCGTCAGCCGTTACACGCCGGACGCTCCGCTCAGCGTCCACTTCATCCTCGAGCGTCTCCGGTGCCAGCCGCCCGACACGGCCGCGGTCCTCGAGGACAGAGGCCTCGTCAAGGTCCACATCGATCCCGGCCTGGACACCGAGATGTTCGCGGCTGCCATGAACCCGGGCGTGCGGCAGCTCCTCCATGCCGGGCAGTGGTTCCAGCTGTACGCCGGGGAGATCGTCACCATGGACACTCCGGGGTACCTTGCTGCTTGACGCGATCCCTCGGGGAGTAACACATGGCCGGCTACATCGAAGACCGCTGGTACAAGAAGGGCCCCGACGGCAAGCGCACCATCCGCACCGAGCGGTACGGGCAGGGAAAGCGTTACAAGGTCACCGGCATTCCGGGCGTGCGCTCCCGCTCCTTCCCCGACAAGCAGCTGGCGGCGGCGAAGGACTGGCTGGCCAAAGCGCAGACCGACAGCGCGCGGGGAGACTTCTACGACCCGCGGGACGGCTCGGTCACCCTCGACGACTACGTGCGCAACCACTGGTGGCCCACCACCCGCTACCCGCCGTCCACCAAGGCGGCCGTGCGGTCGAAGGTGTTCAACCACATCCTCCCGCACGTCGGTGCGCTGCCGTTGAACCGGATCGGGTATGAGGAGATCCGCGTCTGGCAGACGCGTGCCGAGCAGCACATCGACGTCGGCACGCTCGTCGTCACCTGGGCGCACTTCTCCACGATTCTGCAGGCTGCCTACAAGGCCAAGCGGATCCCCGTCAACCCGTTCCGGGACGGTGACCTGCATGCGCCACGGCTGCCCAAGTCGAAGGCGTTGGCGTGGGAGCAGCAGACCGTCCGGGCGGTGCGGCTCGCGGTGCCGGACCGGTACCGGATCCTTGTCGACCTGGCCGTGGGGGCGGGCCTGCGGCAGGGGGAGGCGCTCGGCTTCTCCCCCGACGATGTGGACGGCGAGGACATCCACGTGGTGCGGCAGATCATGAAGGTGAACGGCAAGTTCGGGTTCGGGCCGCCGAAGGGTAACAAGGAGCGGGTGGCCCCGTGCGCACCGGAACTGGCGGAGGCCGTCAAGGAGTACGCGACCCGGTTCCCGACGGTGGAAGTGACGCTGCCGTGGGTTGATCCGGCCCGTCCTAGTCTCGCCTGGGAGGACCGGCCCAAGCGGACGGTGCGTCTGCTCGTCACCACGCAGTTCATCAACGGCCTCAAGGGCGGGGCCATCAACAAGGACACGTTCAACGACACGCACTGGAAGCCGGCGCTCGCTGATGCAGGGCTCATCCCGCCGGCCGAGGTGACCGTGGTGCAGCCGAAGAAGGGGAAGGAGCCGTGGCGCAGGCAGGCGTGGGAGATGCCGCGGGAGTTCGGCTTCCACGTGCTGCGGCACACGTTTGCTAGCGTCGTGCTGGCCGAGGGTGAGACGATTACCCAGTTGGCCTCCTGGCTGGGGCACAGCGATCCGGCGTTCACGCTGAGGACTTACGTGCACTTCATGCCGAAGTCCGGGACCCGGGGCCGGGAAGCGATCGGACGGTTCATGTCCGGTGAGCTGATCGAGGCCGAGGACTCCCCCGGGGAGCGCAATGAAAGTGGATCTCCCCAGATCCTCCCCAGGGAAAACGATCGCGAGAGCGGCGACCGCACGCGCATGGCGGACGGTCGCCATCCTTCCTGACGGGGAATGCTGTTCCTGCTGGTCAGAGCGTCAGGGGGCGAAGACCGCCGGCCTGGGCGGGGTCGGCATGTCGGCGCCTATGAAGAAGCCGGTGTGCGGGGGCTGGTTGTAGGCGGTGTTCTGCCACGACAGGGAGGTGCGGTAGAGGGTGTCGTGGAGGAGGGTGGTGATGCGGCGGTCGGTGTCGTGGGGGGTGGAGTAGATGCGCAGGTTCCTGTTGTCGACGGTGCGCCAGATGACCTCCTCGCGCCAGTCACCCAGGATGTCCCCGGAGAGGACCGGGGTGGACTTGGTGCCGTTGTTCGATGCCACACCCGAGCCGGTCAGCAGGCGGGTGTCGGAGGAGGTGCCGTACTTGTCGATGCGGGTGCCGTCGAGGAGTTCGCGGACCGGGTCGCCGTCCCACCAGGACAGGAAGTTGGCGGATGAGGGCTTGCGGCCCTTGGCGCCGCCGCCCTCGTCACGGATGCCGCCGTCGGACGAGGACCACATCTCGGGGCCGGAGTTGCCCGACCAGATGTCCCCCGCCACCCCGCGGCCGTTGTCGCAGCAGGCGCCGAGCTTCCAGCGGACGGCTCCGTTCGCGGGGTTGATGTACAGGGCGGCGGGCTGGCCCGTGGACTCGGAGACCTTGTAGTACTCCAGCCCGGAGGCCGACGGGTCGAGGTCTCCCAGGTGCTGGGCGTCGCCGTGCCCGGTCCTCGTCGTCCACAGGCCGTTGCCGTTGTCGTCGACGGCCATCGAGCCGTAGACGATCTCGTCCCGGCCGTCGTGGTCGACGTCCCCGACGGAGAGGCTGTGGGAGCCCTGACCGTCGTAGCCCCTGCCGCTGTTGGTGGAGGAGTTGGTGTCGAAGGTCCATCGGCGGGTGAAGGCGCCGTTCCGCCAGTCCCAGGCCGCGATGACGGTGCGGGTGTAGTAGCCGCGGGCCATGACGAGGGAGGGGCGGGCGCCGTCGAGGTAGGCGGTGCCGGCGAGGAAGCGGTCGACGCGGTTGCCGTAGGAGTCGCCCCAGGAGGAGACGTTTCCGCGGGCCGGGACGTAGTCGACGGTGCCCATCGCCCTGCCGGTCCGGCCGTTGAACATCGTGAGGTACTCGGGACCGGAGAGCACGTACCCGCCGGAGTTGCGGTGGTCGGCGGAGGAACTGCCGACGACCGCGCCGGTGCCGTCCTTCGTACCGTCGGCGGTCTTCATGGCGACCTCCGCCTCGCCGTCGCCGTCGTAGTCGTACACCTGGAACTGTGTGTAGTGGGCGCCGGAGCGGATGTTGCGGCCCAGGTCGACGCGCCAGAGGCGGGTGCCGTCGAGCCTGATGCCGTCGACGATCGTGTTGCCGGTGTATCCCGACTGGGAGTTGTCCTTGGCGTTGGTGGGCTGCCACTTGAGGACGATGTCGAGGGAGCCGTCGCCGTCGAGGTCGCCGACGGAGGCGTCGTTGGCCTCGTAGGTGTAGGCCACCCCGTCGGGGGTGGTGCCGCCGGACGGAGGGCTCAGCGGTACGTCCTTGTAGCCGGCGCGGAACTGGATCGCATGGACCGAGTCGCCCTGCTCGGTGCCGTTCACCACCGCGCGGACCGTGTAGTCGGCGTGGGAGGGCGCGCCGGGGTGGAAGTACGTGGTGGTGCCGGTGACGGGGGCGGCGTTGACCTTGGTGCCGGCCCGGTAGACGTTGAAGGCGATGCCGTCGGGGTCGGTGCCGAGCCAGCGCCAGCTGACCAGGTTGCCGCTGCCGGTGTGGACGCTCACCACACCGCGGTCCAGGTTCTCGACCTGGCGGGCGGTGGCGGCCTCGGCGGACGACGGCGGCAGCGCGGTCAGGCCGGCGCCGGCCAGCGCGGCCACGGCGAGTGCCGTGGGAAGCAGGACGCGGCGTCTGCGGTGCCTGTGGGGGTGGGTCACGGGACGGACCTCCTGGGGGGACGGATGGGTTTTGTCCCTCAGTCGTCGCCGGTGCCGTCCAGGTTGCCGGGTATCGGCTTGCGGTACGCCCGGAGGTGGAACACGGGGTCGGGGCGAGGACGGTCCTGGTCGGGGAGTTCTGCCAGGCGGGCGGCGAACTCCTCCGCGATCGGGTCACCGGGAGGCAGTGTGACGAACCAGCCGCGACGCAGGTCGGCGATGGTGCGGCGAGGACTGCGGCCCTGACCGTGACCGGTGAAGCGGGCCCGGCCGGAAGGGAGCAGTCCGTGCCGGGCGGCGCAGGCCCCGACATCGGCGGGGGCGTCGGGCGCCGGGCTGGGCGGGCGGGCGGCCAGGACCGCGTCGATGTCGCTGCCGACGTTGTGGGAGGGGCCCTTGCGGACGGTGGTGACATAGACCCCGCCCGGCCGCAGGACGCGGGCGCACTCTCCGACCACCGTCCGTACGTCCTCCGGGCCGGACATGAGGTGCAGCAGCCACACGCTGACGACGGCGTCGAACCGGGCGTCGCCGAACGGCAGCCGGCGGCTGTCCGCGCGGACCACGGCACCCGGCAGCCGGGATGCCGCCGTCCGGGTCATCGACGAGGCGAGGTCGACACCCATTACCCGCAGACCGGCGCGGGCGGCGGGGTACCGCCGGGTCACGATGCCGGTGCCGCAGGCCACGTCCAGCAGGTCCCGCGCACCGCCGGGTACGAGGCTCAGCACGGCGTCGGCGGCGGCCGCCGCCCGGGGCTCACCGCCGCGCAGGGCGTCGTACCGTTCCGCTTCCCGGTCGTAGTCCAGCACGCGCCTCAGTGTGCACCGTGTCCGGACGCCAGGTCCTCCACCCTGCGGGCGAGATCGAGGTCCTTGGCGGTCACGGCACCGCCCGCGCTGTGGGTGTGCACGGACAGGGACACGGTGTTGTAACCGAGGGTGAGGTCGGAGTGGTGGTCGAGTTCCTCCTGCACCTGCGCGATGTGGACGACCATCGCCGTCGCCGCGAAGTGCGAGCCGAGACGGTAGGAGCGGGTGAGGCGGTCCCCGTCGAGCGACCAGCCCGGCAGTCCGGCCAGCCGGTCCTCGATCTCCTTCTGCGACAGCGGTTCGACGGGCATGGCCGCGCTCCTTCTCCGGGTTCGGGCCGAGGGTCTCGTGCCGGACTCCCAGGCTGCCACAGGAAAGCCCCGTAGGCCCTGGTCACCGGCGCACGGCTCCCCGGTACGGCCGCATCTCGACTACGGTCCTGACATGACCACTGTCCCGTCCCGAACCGCCTCCGCCGCCGAAGACGGCGTGGGCCCGCTGCTGCGTGCCTGGCGGGAGCAGCGGGGGGTCAGCCAGCTGGAGCTGGCCCTGCGCGCCGACTCCTCCGCCCGGCACATCAGCTTCGTCGAGACCGGCCGCTCCCGGCCCAGCGAGGAGATGGTGCTGCGGCTGGCCGAGCGGCTGGACGTCCCGATGCGGGAGCGCAACGCGTTGCTGCTGGCAGCCGGTTACGCCCCCCGGTTCCCGCACACCCCGCTGGACGACCCGGCGCTGGACGCGCTGCGGGACGGCATCGAGCGGCTGATCGGCGGCTTCGAGCCGTATCCGGCGCTGGTCGTGGACGCGATGTACGACGTCGTGGCGGCCAACCGCGGGGTCATGATGCTGTTCGACGGGGTACCGGAGTCGCTGCTGACGCCGCCGCTGAACGCGGTGCGTCTCACCCTGCACCCCCAAGGGCTGGCGCCGCGGATCCTGAACCTGCGGGAGTGGCGCGGACATCTGCTGGAGCAGATGAGGCGGCACATCGCGCTGCGCCGTTCCGAGCCGCTGCGGGCGCTGTACGAGGAGGTCGCCGCCTACCCGGTGCCGGACACCGACGGGCAGCACCCGGAGGAACCGCGGGAGCCGGTGGCGTACTTCGCGCTGCCGATGGTCATCGAGCACGAAGGGCGGAGGCTGTCCTTCGTGTCGTCCATCTCGACCTTCAACACGCCGATGGATGTGACCGTCGCCGAGCTGGCCGTGGAGACGCTGCTCCCGGCGGACCCGGCGACGGCCAAGTACCTTCAGTCCCGACTGGGCTGACGTGCTTTCAGGGCCATGTGCTGCAGCACGGCGAAGCCCGCCACGGTGAGCGCCTGGAGGACCGTCCACACGGCGCCCGCCGTGGTGGGGGTCAGCCACAGCGCGAGTGCGGCGAGACTCGTCGCCGTCCAGGCGAGATTGGCCTCGACGACGACGCGTACGCCGGCCGTCGGCGGATGCGGCCGGGCGGCCAGCAGGCCCACACCGGCCGCGTACCCGGCGAGCAACGCCCCGAGCCACAGGAGCAGGCCAGGACCGACCCCGAGGAAGCGTCCGAGCGGGCCCGAGAGGGCGAGGTAGGCGAGCGCGTTGGCGGCGGTCACCACGGCGTCGAGAGCAAGGAAGCGGCGCAGCATCAGCTGCGGCTCCACGGTCCGGGCGAGCGCGGCGAGCTGGGTCGCGGACATGATGAATCACCCTCCTGAGGGAACGGTGCGGTGGCCGGTGCCGGGTCCCGGGCCGGAGTGCGCCGGCCCGGGACCCGGTGCGTCCACGATCCCGTGAGGGCGCGGCGGGGTCGATTACCCACCGGGTAATGGGCCCGGGGAGCAGCGAAACAAGGCGGTTCCCCGTGGCCCGTGAGAGTGTCGGAGGAACATGACAGACTGAGCGCGTGCCCGGACGCGTTGGGGAGGCGTGGCGTGAGTGAGCGGCGGGCCGCACCGACCGTGGGCCAGGTGGTCCTGGGAAGGCGGCTGTGTGAACTTCGTGAGGCCGCCGGCCTCTCACGGGAGGAGGCGGCCCGGATCCTGCGGGTGGCGCCGGCGACCGTGCGGCGGATGGAAACCGCCGAGGTGGCACTGAAGATTCCCTATGTCCAGCTGCTGCTGACCGCGTACGGGGTGCCCGACAGCGAGTTCGACGTCTTCGTGGAGCTCGCCGAGGAGGCGAACCGGCCGGGCTGGTGGCAGCGGTACCACGATGTGCTGCCCGAGTGGTTCAGTCTGTATGTGAGCCTGGAGGGCGCCGCCCGGATCATCCGCTCCTACGAGCCGCACTTCGTGCCGGGGCTGCTGCAGACGGAGGACTACGCGCGTGCCGTCCTGGAGGCCGGGACGATCGGCAACGCGGGACGGGAGGCCGTCGAGCGGCATGTGTCGCTGCGCATGGAGCGCCAGCGCCTGCTGGAGCGACCGGACCCGCCGCACCTGTGGGTGCTGATGGAGGAGACGGTGCTGCGGCGTCCGGTGAGCGTCGACGGCCGGGTGATGCGCGACCAGCTCGACAAGCTGCTCGAGTACTCCGAGCGGGACCGGGTCACGCTCCAGATCGCCGAGTTCGCGGACGGGCCGCACCCGGGGACGTACGCGCCGTTCTCGCTGTTCCGCTTCGCCGAGCCGGAGCTGCCGGACATGGTGTTCACCGAGTACCTGACGGGTGCCCTGTACCTGGACTCCCGCAAGGAGGTCGCGGTGCATCTGGAGGTCCTGGACCACATGACGGCGCGGGCGGCGTCGGCCCAGCGCACCGAGAAGCTGCTGCGGGAGTGCCGGGAGCACTACTGAGACGGGGGCGGCGCCCGGGTCAGGCCGCGCCGTCCCGGCGCCCGCCGGTGTCCCTGTCGTCGTCGACGATCTCCGCGTCGACGACGCCGTCGTCCTCCTGCGGTGAGGTGTTCTGTTCGGTGCCCTCGGTGGGAGGTGCCGAGGTCTGCGCGTACATCGCCTGGCCCATCTTCTGGCTGACCGAGGCGAGCTTCTCCACACCGGCGCGCAGCCCAGCCGTGTCGGTGGCCTCACTCCCCAGCAGCTGCTTCAGTTCCGTGACGGCGGCCTCGACCTCGGACCTGGTGTCGCCCGGCACCTTGTCACTGTTCTCCTGCAGGAACCTCTCGGTCTGGTAGACGAGTTGTTCGGCCTGGTTGCGGGTCTCCGCGCTCTCGCGGCGTTTGCGGTCCTCCTCCGCGTAGTTCTCGGCGTCGCGCATCATGCGGTCGATGTCGTCCTTGGGCAGTGCCGAGCCGCCGGTGACGGTCATCTTCTGCTCGCGGCCGGTGGCGAGGTCCTTGGCGGAGACGTGCATGATGCCGTTGGCGTCGATGTCGAACGCCACCTCGATCTGCGGGACACCGCGCGGGGCGGGCGGCAGGCCGGTGAGGTCGAAGACGCCGAGCTTCTTGTTGTACGCGGCGATCTCGCGTTCGCCCTGGTAGACCTGGATGCCGACCGAGGGCTGGTTGTCGGTGGCGGTGGTGAAGATCTCCGAACGCCGGGTGGGGATCGTGGTGTTGCGCTCGATCAGCTTGGTCATGATGCCGCCCTTGGTCTCGATGCCCAGGGACAGCGGGGTGACGTCGAGGAGCAGCACGTCCTTGACGTCGCCGCGCAGGACGCCTGCCTGGAGGGCGGCGCCGAGGGCCACGACCTCGTCGGGGTTGACGCCCTTGTGCGGCTCCTTGCCGGTGAGTTCGCGGACGAGGTCGGTGACGGCGGGCATCCGGGTGGAACCGCCGACCAGAATGACGTGGTCGATCGCGGAGAGCTGCACACCGGCGTCCTTGACGGCCTGGTGGAAGGGCTTCTTGCAGCGGTCCAGCAGGTCCTCGGTGAGCTCCTGGAACTGGGCGCGGGTGAGCTTCTCGTCGAGGTGCAGGGGTCCTTCGGCGGAGGCGGTGATGTAGGGCAGGTTGATGGTGGTCTCCGTGGACGAGGACAGTTCGATCTTCGCCTTCTCGGCGGCCTCCCGCAGCCGCTGCACGGCCATCTTGTCCTGCGCCAGGTCGACGCCGTACTGCCCCTTGAAGCGTTTGGCGAGGTACTCGACGACACGCTGGTCCCAGTCGTCGCCGCCGAGGTGGGTGTCGCCGTTGGTGGCCTTCACCTCGATGACGCCATCACCCATGTCGAGCAGCGACACGTCGAAGGTGCCGCCGCCCAGGTCGAAGACGAGGACGGTCTGTTCGTTCTCCTTGTCCAGGCCGTACGCCAGGGCCGCCGCCGTGGGCTCGTTGATGATCCTCAGCACCTTGAGTCCGGCGATCTCCCCGGCTTCCTTGGTGGCCTGCCGCTGGGTGTCGTCGAAGTACGCCGGTACGGTGATGACCGCGTCGGTGACCTCCTCGCCGAGGTACGACTCGGCGTCCCGGCGCAGTTTCTGCAGCACGCGCGCGGACAGTTCCTGCGCCTGGTAGCGGGTGCCGTCGATCGAGCCCTGGCCGGGGAAACGCCACTGGGCGTCACCCATGTACCGCTTGACCGAGCGGGCGGTGCGGTCGACGTTCGTCACGGCCTGCCGCTTGGCGACCTCGCCGACCAGCACCTCGCCGTTCTTGGCGAAGGCCACGACGGAAGGCGTGGTGCGCGCGCCCTCCGCGTTGGCGATGACGGTGGGCTCACCGCCCTCCAGCACGGCCACCACCGAGTTCGTGGTTCCCAGGTCGATTCCTACGGCACGTCCCATCGCTGTCCCCTTCCGCCAGGGCACCTCTCCGGACTTCCAGCACAAAACTTGAGTGCCCTGTTGTCAATGGTTTGAACGGGTGGTTGTCAGCGAGGCGCGCGGGCGTCCGTCTGCCCGCGCAGTTCCACGGCGCGGCGAGGACGGTCCGTGACCAGCACGTCCACGCGCGCGTCGCCGAGGAAGCCGCGCAACGCCGCGTCCTCGTTGACGGTCCACACCATGGTGAACAGTCTGTTACGCGCGGCCTCGCGCAGCACGGTGGCGCGGGCCAGACGCTGGTCCACCGCGACCCCGTGGGCGCCGCAGGCGCGGACCCGGCGCATCGGGAGCAGCTCACTGATCCGGGTCGCCACCAGTCGGCGCCGGCCGAGGCCCGCGCCGTTCCGGCCGAGGGACAGCACGGTACGGACGCGGGGGTGGGCGGCGGTGATGGCGGCGACGGAGCGGTCCTCGAGGGTGGTGGCGACGAAACCGTCCTCGCCGAGCAGGGCGACCGCGCGGTCGATCAGCTCCCGCTCGTGGCCGGTCTCCTTCAGGTCCAGGTGGCCGACGAGCTTCCCTGCGACCAGTTCCATGACCTCGTCCACGACGGGAACGGGGTATCCGGCGCACTCGTTCAGTTCGGCGTGGGTGAGGGTCGAGAGCAGTGGTCCGGTGTGTCGTGCACGGGGGTCGTGGTGGACGACGAAGACACCGTCCGCCGTGCGCCGGACGTCGAACTCGACGTATTCCGCGCCGGACGCGAGCGCGTCCTCGTACGCCTCCCGGGTGGCGGGGGCGGCGCGCTCGGAGCCGCCCTGGTGGGCGGAGACGGCGGGGCGTGACGTCATGATGGCCGGCTCCCGGAGGGGAGGTGCCGCAGGCCGCCCCGGGGGAACGGCCCGCGGCGGCCCGTCGCGGCGGACGGGTCAGGCGAGCTTCGCCGTCAGGGTGATGTTCGTGCCCTTCAGTGCCTGGCTGACCGGGCAGTTCACCTTGGCGTCCTCGGCCGCGGCGACGAAACCGGCCTCGTCCAGTCCGGGCACCGTGCCCTCGACGGTGAGGTGGATGCCGGTGATGCCCTCACCGGGCACGAAGGTCACGTCGGCGGAGGTGGTCAGACGGGTCGGCGGGTTGCCGGCCTTGTCGAGGCCGTTGGACAGGGCCATGGAGAAGCAGCTGGAGTGCGCGGCGGCGATCAGCTCCTCCGGGCTGGTCTTCCCGTTCGCCTCCTCGGCACGCGACGCCCAGGTGACCGGCTGCTCGGCGATGGCGCCGGAGGAGTCGAAGGCGACGACCCCGCTGCCCTTGAAGAGACTGCCTTCCCAAACGGTGTGTGCGGAGCGCGTGGCTGCCATGACGCATCCTTTCGAAAATGTCCGGCCGTGTGTCCGGCGGTGCTCGGTCCGGGTGCCCGGATGACCCGGGACCCTCCCCCATCCGATCACATCACGGCTCAACTCACCCGGAAGACGGGCCCTCTCGGGGTGAACGGCAGCCGCGCGCCCTGCGGGATCAGATACGCGTGCTCGCGGCGGACCCGCAGGACGTCGCACCAGCCGTCGGTGATGACCAGGACCGGCGCGGTGGGCGGGAAGTCGTCGGCCCGCTGGAGGAAGTCGACACCGGGCTGGAGTACGGTGCCGCCCCGGCCGTGCACCCGCACCCGCCCGGCGATCTCGGTGACCGGTACGTAGCCCGCGTCGTGCGGCGCCGCGTCGCAGAACACCACGCGGGCGGCCGGTACGTCGCGGGCCTCGGCGTAGGAGGCGATGGCGCCGAGCGCCTTGCCGAGCAGGACCCGGTCCATGGAGCCGGAGGTGTCCAGGACCACGCCGAAGGTGCAGCGGGCGATCTCCTCGGGCGGGAAGTAGCGCCCCGCGCGGGGGATGTCGGGGGTGGACGCCTGGCGCCGGGAGGGACGCGCGTACGACCGGAGGGGATCGGGGCGCGGCACGAACTCGTCGAACCAGCGGGCCAGCCGGGCGTCCCAGGGCAGCGGCGGATGGCTGAGCGCGCGGATCTCCTGGACCAGGCCGGCGGGCAGGAAACCGCGCTCCTGCCGGTCGTGCAGGTCCAGGCCCTGGGCGAGGCCGCGGCGGTAGAAGCCGTCGAGGTCGACGTAGTCGCGGGGCGGGTGGAGAGGGCCGCCGAGGATGTCGCCGAGCCCCTTGCCGCGCAGCGTGGCCTGCCGGCGCATGCGTCTGAGGTCGACGGCGATCCGGTCGTAGACCTCCTCCGCGGACAGGCCCGCGAGTTCCTTGTCGTACAGCAGCCCCTCGGGCATGGTGCCGACCCGCATCTCCCGCAGCCAGCCGTTGATGACGTAGTCGCAGGCGACGTTGAACAGGTACGGGTCGCGTCCGCCACAGCGGTCGCCGTGCCGCAGGGCGGCGTGGAGCATCTCGTGGGCGAGGACGAACCGCCATTCCTCGTCCTCCAGCCGCCGCAGCGGGTTGACGTAGATCTCTCCGGCCGCGGCGTCGACGGCGGCGACGGAGATGCCGTGGGCGCGGGCCAGTTCGGCGTCGGCGATGAGGGTGATACCGGCTGCGATTCCGCCGAGCAGGGGGTAGGAGGAGACGAACCAGCCGAGCGCCCGCTCCCAGGGACGTCGTGGCACCGGCTTGCCGTCCAGGCTGTCGCGGCGGCCGCCCGCCATGTCCATCGCGGCGGACACGGTGCGGGTGAGCGCGGTGGCGAACGCCAGCTGGTGGTCCGGCGGCTGCCCGTAATAGCCGTACCACTCCTGGAGGAACAGGTCCGCCTCGCCGCCCGCCGTGCCGCAGCGCTCGTACACGGCCGGGACGCCGTCCCGTCGCCAGCGCGCGGCGAGCCGGTCCTCGTCACCGTCGGGGTAGGCGGCGGGCAGCCGGTCGGGCGTCCTGCCGACGGGGAAGCCGAGCAGGAAGCGGTTGACGACCACACAGCGGGCGGCGAGTTCGCAGTGGTCGGGCTGCTCGCGCGTGCCCTTGGCGGCCGGGACGTGACCGAAGCCGAGATGGAGGACGGCGTGCGCGAGGGCCCACGCCCAGGCATCCGGATCGGCCATGCGGTCCGGATGGGCGTGCAGGACGGCCTCGGAGTCCACGCGCACCAGCCCGTCGCGGGGCGCGAGCTCGCAGTCCTCCCGGCGGCAGACGTCGAAGTCGACGGCGGCCAGCGCGGGGTTGGCCCGCACCAGCCGCAGTCCCGCGTCGAACGCCTCCTGCGCGAGGTCCCGCTTCTTCGGCCCCTTCGCGTTCTTCGGCCCCTTCGCGTGGGCGCGGCTCACCGGCGCGCCTCCACCAGCCGGGGCATGTCGCGGGCCGCCTCGACGAGGAACCAGGCCGGCAGGACCGGGTTGCCGTCGTCGTCGGAGGCGATGACGGTCTGGGCGACCTCGACGGAGATCTCGGCGAGCTGCACGAGCAGCGACTTGGCGCGGTACGCGGTCTGCCGGCCGTTCGCCGACATGTGCTCCTTGGACGCCGGGAGTTCCTTGACGAGGCGTCCGCGGAACGACTCGGCGAGGTAGTAGAGCAGGTCACGGTCCTCGACGCGGTGCGGCCAGCGGGCCTCGCCCTTGATGACGGCGTCGATCCCGAAGCGGCTGCGCACGATCTTGACGTAGCCGCAGAAGGCGGTGGCGTGCGCGGGGGTGAGCGTGCCGTGGGCGAGGACCTTCAGGGTGTCCTCGCCGAGGTCGCGGCCGAAGGAGTGCAGCGCGTCGGAGAGCATGTGCCAGGACCGGGGCGTGGAGAACGGCTCCTCGGTCTTCGGGGGCTTGGACCACAGGTGGTCCGGGCGGTCGGTGAGGTGGTCGGTGATCCACGGGTGGATGCCGTTGCCGGCCGCCCAGACCAGCCAGTCCCTGGCGGACACCTCGAGATGGACGTGGGTGAGGCGGTTGACGAGCGCGGAGGCGATGGGGCGGGCGAGCGCATTGTCGGTGGCGCGGTTGCCGGCGCCGATGACGATGGAGCCCTTGGGCAGCTCGTAGGCGCCGATACGGCGGTCCAGGATCAGCGAGTAGAACGCCTTCTGCACGTCCGGGGTGGCCGCGTTGAGCTCGTCCAGGAACAGGCAGTAGGGCTCGTCACGGGCGATCGCCTCCGGCGGGCAGAACACCGAGCGGCCGTCGCGGATCTGCGGGACGCCGATCAGGTCCTCGGGGGCGAGCTGGGTGCCCAGCAGGCTCACGCACTCCAGGCCCAGGCTCTCGGCGAACTCCCTGACCAGGGAGGACTTTCCGATGCCGGGCGCACCCCAGAGGAACACGGGACGCACGGTCGCCAGACCGAGCAGCAGCTCCGGGACGCGGGCGGGGGTGACGGTCACGGCTGCCTGCACGCAAAGGCTCCTGGAGGTCGGGGGAAGGCCGGAAGGGGGAGACGATCGGACGGCGCCGGACCGTGGTACGCGGATCTGGGCGGGCGCCGGACCCAGTGAACTGTGCTCCGCGGAGACCGGGCAAGGCGTTTTCCGCCGCGTCAACCCCGCCGGGCACGGTCGAGGGCGTCGGACACCCAGTCGTGGAACACCAGCCGCGGGGAGAGCCTGCCCTCGATGTCGAAGGTGAACGAGAAGCCGGGCGCCAGTGGCAGATCCCGGTGTGCCACGCAGACGTGCGCGCGCGTGTCCGGGGTGAACCGGGCCGACCCGAAGGGGCCGATCCGGTTGATTCTCGCGTGGATGCGGTCGCCGTACACCAGGGCGGCGCAGCCGTGCTCCCGGGCCCTGGCCGCCGGGACGCCGCGGACCCAGCGGTGGAACTCGTCGAGATACCCGTGCTCGGCCGGCCCCCACGGGGTCCGCTCCGTCCGGGCGCCGCCCCGGCCGTCGAGGTGCACCATGAGCCGGGGGACTCCCCTGCGACGGCTCCAGTGGGCGGGGAGGTCCCGGACGACGGTGTCCAGGACGCACAGGACGTCCGTGCGCACCGCCCGGTCCAGCTTCCGCAGCTCGTCCAGTGTGTACACGGCGGCCCGGTTCATGGCGCCATCGTCCGCGGCGCCGGCGGGCGGGTCAACGGCCTTTCAGGCCGCGCGCTCCTGGTCCCGGGCCGCCGGCAGCTCCGCGTCGTCCGCTTCCGTCAGCCAGCGGCGCAGTACCTGGTGGACCTGCTCGGCACCGGCGAGCACCACGCCCTCGGTGACGGGCGGGGACAGGGCGAGCGGGGACAGCAGGAAGGGGCGGGACTGGGCACCGCCGAGGCCGCCGTGGGAACCGATCTGCTCCTCGAAGGCGAGCACCTCGCCGTCGGCGGGGTCGTGGAAGGAGTTGACCATGATGTCGGCGGTGTGCGGGAAGGTGTGGGTGCGGCGCACGACGTCGGCGGCGCCGGGGCCGAAGGCCTCCAGGGGTCCGGGATTGCCGTCCAGCTCGTCCAGCGGGATCTCCGCGCCGTACGCGCCGAGCACGACCCCTCCGTGGCGTTCGCTGCGGACGAGCAGGAAGCCGATGCCGGGGTGGTTGGCGAGGGTCGGCAGCAGCGCGGGGTGGCGGGCGTCGATCTCCTCCTTGGTCATCCGGTGCGGCACATCCGGGAAGGAGACCAGGCCCAGGTTGCCGGAGGCGAGCACGACCGGCTCGGAGCCTCGGGAGGGGCGGTAGTGCTCGGCGCCCTCCTCGACGGGCCGGCGCAGCGCCGCCCGGACCGCCGCGCGGGCCTCGGCCCCGCTGTGGGTGCGCCGGGCGCGGCGCGGGACGGGCAGTCCGCAGCCGGCCCGTACCAGGTCGCTGAGGGTGAGGCCGTAGCGCGAGCGGAAGGTCTCGCCCGGGCTCTGCCCGTGGTCGGAGAGGACGACGACGTGGTACGGGCGGGGTGCGTGCTCGGCGACGCTCTCGATCAGGGCGAGGGCGCGGTCGAGGCGCTGGAGGACCTTCTCGGTGTCCCGGCTCGTGGGTCCGGAGTGGTGGGCGACCTCGTCGTAGGCCACCAGGTCGGCGTAGACGGCGGTGCGGCCGGCCAGCAGGTCGCCGGTCACGGCAGCGACCACGACGTCCCGTTGGACGACGGTCGCGAAGGCCCGTACGAACGGGTAGAGCCCGCCGCGCGAGACGCGCGGGCGCTGCTCCCGCAGCCGGGCCCGGGTGGACTGGCCGATCTCCCGGCCCACCTCCGCGATGAAGGACAGGGCGGTGCGCACGGCGTTGGCCGGGTCGGAGAAGTACGCGAAGTAGCCCGCGCGGGAGCGGGCCGCGGGGCCGCGACGGCGGGTGGCGATGGACAGCACCAGGGCCTGTTCGTCGGCGCCGCCGCCGAACAGGTTGCCGCGGCTGGCGCCGTCGGTGGCGAGCAGTCCGGCGTGGCCGGAGTACTCGATGGCACGGGCCTGGAGTTCGGCGGCGCTGGTGGGCCGGTTGCAGACCATGACCTCGCGGCGGGCCTTCTCGTACCAGCGGAAGGCGGGGACGTCGTGGTTGCTGCCGTGCAGGATGCCGAGCTGGCTGGCGCCGGTCTGACTCGACCAGTCGGTGCGCCAGCGGGTGAGGCGGTGGGAGGGCTGGTCGCCGCCGTTGCCGGTGCCGAGCCAGCGGGCGACGGTGGGCATCAGCCCCTTGTCGACGGCGTCGAGGAGCACGTCGTGGCCGACGCCGTCGAGTTGCAGGAAGACGGTGCCGGGGGTGGCGGGGCAGGGCGGGGCGGACCCCCGTCTGCGGTCGGCGAGACGGTAGAGGCGGCGGCGGTAGGCGTCGTCGTCGCGTACGGCGAGGGCGGCGCCCGTGGCCGAGGCGACGGCGGACATGACGGCGGCGACCACGACCGCCGTCTCCGGGGCGGCGGCGCCCCGTTCGACGGGGTTGACGTACAGGGCCAGCCACAGCAGCGCGCCGTTGAGGAAGAACACCAGCAGCCCGAGGACGAACGCCGGTACGAGTAGCAGCAGCCGCACCAGCAGCGGCCAGACGAGGGCGGACAGCAGGCCGAAGGCGCCGGCGCCGAGGGCGGCGGTGACCGCTATGTCGGTGGCACTGTCGCCGTCGGCCGAGCGCAGCCGGAAGTCCGGCAGGATTCCGGCGAGCAGCAGCATCGTGAGTGTGGAGACCGCCCACACCGTGACACTGCGCCCGATCTGACTGGCGACCCGTCGCCAACGCCCGCCACCCACGCCCCGTACACCTCACGTCCCGGCCGGTCCGGCCCTTTCACCCTGTCACAACGGCTGGAGCAAGCATTTCGTCCCCGGTCGCGGGCCGCCGGCGGCTCAGCGGCCGTCGTAGCCGGCGGTCGGCATCGACAGCCTGCGGTGCACCCGCGCCTTCATCGCGGCGTCGTACGACGGCTCCACGCCCCCCACGGTCTCCACGCGCACCCCGCGTCGCGCGCACTCGGCGGCGAACTCCTCCACGGAGGACAACGCACGTTCCAGTACCCGCAGGCTGGGCGCCACGAACAGGTCGGCGCCGGGCAGCACCCCTTCCCACAGCAGGCAGTGGTCGGTCCGCAGTCCCCGTACGAGCAGTTCCCGGGCCACCACGTGGCCCTGCTCGGCGGCCCAGCGGGCGCACATGGCGTGCTGGCTGCGGGAGTCCACCAGGAAGGGATCGGCGTCCAGTTCCTCCAACGGCGTCAGACTCGCGATCGCCGTCACCCGCACCGGTCCCATGGCGTCCCCCTCACCTCCGGTTTTCGCCGCCGACCCTACTCCTGCACGTACGCTTCGGGGGAGTCGCGCGAAGGAGGCGAAGAGGTGCCGGTGGAGGTCACGTGGTGGGGTCACGCCACCTGCACGGTCGAGGACTCGCACACCCGTGTGCTCACCGACCCCCTGTTCGCCCGCCGGCTCGCACATCTGCGGCGCCGACGCGGCGCGGTGCCGCCCGCCGAGGCCCGGCACGCGGACGTGGTCCTGGTCTCCCATCTGCACGCCGACCATCTGCACCTGCCGTCGCTGGCCCGGCTCGCCCCGGGCACCCGCCTGCTCGTGCCCCGGGGCGCACTACGCGCGGTGCCGGGGCTGCGCCGGCTCACGCATCTCGGCGTGAGCGAGGTGGCGCCCGGCGATGTGACCACGGTCGGCCGGCTGGTGGTACGGGCCGTGCCCGCGCGGCACGACGGGCGGCGGCTGCCGGTCGGACCGCACCGCTCCCCCGCCCTCGGCTATGTCCTGGAGGGCGAGGCACGGACGTACTTCGCCGGGGACACCGGACTGTTCGAGGGGATGACCAAGGAGGTGGGGCCGGTCGACGTGGCGCTGCTGCCGGTGGGCGGCTGGGGACCCTACCTCGGCGACGGGCATCTGGACGCGGGGCGGGCGGCGGAGGCACTGGCCCGGCTGGGTGCGCCCAGTGCCGTGCCGGTGCACTACGGCACGTACTGGCCGATCGGCATGGACGCCGTGCGCCCGTACGAGTTCCACGCGCCGGGCCAGGAATTCGAGCGGCTCGCGGCCCGGCACGCCCCCGGGGTGAGCGTCCACCGGCTCGGGCACGGGGAGAGCGTGCGCCTGAAGGCCGCACGGTGATCCTTCCCGCCGCCCTGGGCCAGGCGGCCGGTGCGTCCCCGCCGTCGGTGGCCACGCTGGCGGCCCTCCCGGTGGTGGCGCCCGATTCCACCCAGCAGGCGGTCGGTTATCCCTCGCTGTTCCTGCTGGTGCTGATCGGGGCGCTGGTGCCGGTGGTGCCGACGGGCGCGCTGGTGAGTTCGGCGGCCGTGGTCGCCTTTCACCGGACGGCGCCGTTCTCGATGGCGCTGCTGCTCGTCACGGCGTCGCTGGCGGCGTTTCTCGGGGACGTGGCGCTGTACTGGCTGGGGCGGCGCGGCATGAGGTCGAAGAACGGGTCGCGCTGGCTGGAGGCGATCCGCCTGCGCGCCCCGGAGGACCGGCTGAAGCAGGCGCAGCAGAAGCTCGCCGACCACGAGGTGGCCGTGCTGGTGCTGTCGCGGCTGATGCCGGCCGGGCGGCTGCCGGTGATGCTGGCCTGTCTGCTCGCCACGTGGCCGATGCGCCGCTTCGTCCGCGGCAACCTGCCGGCCTGCGTGGCCTGGGCTGCGACGTACCAGCTCATCGGCATCCTGGGCGGTTCGCTGTTCAGGGAGCCGTGGCAGGGCGTGCTCGCGGCGATCGTGCTGACCGTGCTGATCAGCACGGCCCCGGGCCTGTGGCGGCGGATGTGGCGGCCGGCATCGGACTGACGTCCGTCCGGGAGCCGCGCGGAGCGGCGAGAGGGCGCGGCACGGTCACTCCAGAACCCGGGAGGCGCCCACCGGCAGGTCCCACAGGTTCTCGCGCGGCAGGCCGGACCTGTCCCAGGCGGCGCGGACGCGGACGAGTGGCTCCAGGACCGGTTCCGCGGAGAGGATGAACGTGCCCCAGTGCATGGGTGCCATACGGCGCGCCCCGAGGTCCTGGGCTGCGCGGACGGCCTCCTCCGGGTCGCAGTGGACGTCGGCCAGCCACCAGCGGGGGTCGTAGGCGCCGATGGGCAGCAGGGTGAGGTCGATGCCGGGGTAGCGGCGGCCGATCCGGGAGAACCAGTGCCCGTAGCCGGTGTCGCCGGCGAAGTGGACGCGGTGGCCTTCGCGGTCGGTGAGCACCCAGCCGCCCCACAGGGAGCGGCAGGTGTCGGCGAGAGTGCGCTTGGACCAGTGGTGGGCCGGTACGAAGTCGAAGCGGACTCCGCCCAGTTCGGCAGCCTCCCACCAGTCGAGCTCGGTGACCCGGGTGAACCTGCGGCGGTGGAACCAGCGGGCGAGCCCGGCCGGCACGAACACCGGGGTGTGGCGCGGGAGCCGGCGCAGGGTGGGGGCGTCCAGGTGGTCGTAGTGGTTGTGGCTGATGACGACCGCGTCCACGCACGGCAGCGCCTCCCAGGCGACGCCGACGGGGGTGACCCGGGCCGGGGTGCCGAGGATTCGGCGGGACCAGACCGGGTCGGTGAGTACGGTGAGCCCTCCGATCCGCAGGACCCAACTGGCGTGGCCCGCCCAGGTGACGGCGACCGTGCGGGCGTCCACGCGGGGCAGCGGGCCGGGTGCGCAGGGCAGTCGGGGGATGTCGGCGAGGCCGTCCGGAGTCGGGCGCACGGCGCCCTCTCGGGCGAAGCGGGCGAAGGCCTTGAGGCCGGGCAGCGGGGCCGTCAGCCGGTCGTGGAAGGAGCGCGGCCACACCCGGTGTTCGGCGAGCGGGCGGGGTTCGGCCAGGGGCGGGTATGGACGCGCGGAGGAGGACGGGGGGCCGGCTCCCAGGTCGTCGGATTCCGGTGCGGTCCCGCCGGGGGCTGTGGTCGTGGTCGTTGTCCTGGCCAACTCGGGCCGCTGCGTCATCGAGGAGACTCCCATCGCCGAGCGTCGTCACGGAGATCGTCGAAGACCGATGTCAGATGGGCCAACGCGCCGCGCACCTGCGGCAGTTGCAAGGGCTCGGGCGAGCGCAGGCATGCCGCGCGCAGTTCGGCGGTGGCACCCAGCAGGGACACGGTGGACAGCCGTACGCGCGGTGCTTCGAGCTCGTCGCCGAAGCGGTGACCGCCCGGCGCGGGCATGCCGAGCCGGACGGTGAGGAAGTCCTCCAGTTCCTGGGCGTCGCCCACGCCGTGCGCCGTGAGCGCGGGCGCCAGCGGTGTGAGGTCGACATAAAGGTGGCGGCCGCAGCCCGGGGGCCGGGACACGGCGCCGGCGGTGACCACGGCACGGTGCGCGGCGGCGGCAAGGCGCGCGTGCAGGCGTACGGAGTCGGCGACGCGCGTGGTGACGGGTTCGGGCTCGGACAGCGCGTACACCGCCGCGGCGGCCAGGGGCGCGGCGACCCGCGCGTCGAGCGCGGTGAGCACGTCGAGTACACGTGCGTGCAGGGCGTTTCCCTCCTCGCCGGCCGGGAAGCGGGCGACGGCGGCGGGCCAGCCGGGCGGGAGCAGGGCGCCGACCAGGTCGGTGACGACGGTCACCCGCTCGGGCAGCATCTCGGCGGGGCTGAGCAGCACGGTGCCGTGCGGGTCGTGCAGGGTGTCGCGCCAGGTCTCGTCGCTGACCAGATGCAGCCCTTCGGCGACGGCGGCCTCGAGGGTCTCGTGCAGCAGTTCGGGCGGCGCGACGGTGGCGGTGGGGTCGTCGGCGACGGAGAGCACGAGCAGGCGCGGGTCACCGCCCTCGGCTCGAAGCCGGCGGACGGTCTCCAGCAGGGCGTACGGGTCGGGGACGCCCCCGCTCTCGGCGGGGGTCGGCACGGAGAAGGCGGGTCTGCCCAGCAGCCGGGCGTAGGGGGCCCACCAGGCGGCGCAGGGTCTGGGCACCAGGACGTCGCCGCCGATGGCGGCGGTCAGCGCCACCAGCAGAGCGGGAGCGCCGGGAGCGACGGCGACCCGGTCGGGAGCGGCGGGCAGTCCGCGCCGGTCACCGTAGCCGCATGCGGCGTCCAGCAGGGCGGGGCCGCCGCCGACCGGCTCGGCGCCGGCCCGGGAGGCCGCCGCGGCCAGTACGGCGGACAGCTCGGGCAGGACGGGAAACCCGTCCTCGGGGTCCGGCGGCCCGAAGCGTACGGGGCCGTGGCCTTCCGGATACGTCCGCCGCATCCCTACCTCCGCGCAGTCCCTGGTACCCCCGGGGCGCCGTGCCCCGGGGTCCGCTCGTGCCGCCCTCGGCCAGCCAGTACCCAGCGAGCGGCGGGACATGAGTGCCGGTCCGGTCGCGCGGCTCACGGCATGGGCGGAGGCGGCGGGGAAGGGCGACGGTTGTCAGACGTCCGTCCCCGCGGTCCGGTCCCGGTACAGGCGGTGGGCGGCGGCGCCGAACGCGCCCGCGATCAGCAGGCCGCCTGCGGCGAGGGCGGGCACGGAGTCGGTGAAGGCACCGCCTCCGCCCGCGTGAACGCCCTGGTGCGCGGGTGCGGAGGGGCACGGAGAGTGAGCGGATCCGGTGGGCCTCGGCCCCACCGGCTTGGGTTCCACCGGCTCGGGCTCCACCGGCTTCGGTTCGACGGTTTTCGACGCGGTGGGCTTCAGATCCCCGGCCCACGGCTCCTTGGCCTTCGATTCGGCCGCGCCGGTGCCCGCGGGGGCGGGGATCTGGGCGCCGCCCTCGGGAACGGCGTCCGGAACAAGTTCGTCCAGGGCGGTGCCCACCGGGGCGACCGCCTCCGGCTCGAGGGCCTCGTCCTCGAGCGCCTCCTGTCCGAGAGTCTCCGGTTCAAGGCCCTCCGGGGCGGGGGTTCCCGGTTCGAAGCCCTCCGGCCGGGCGACGTCCGGTGGGGTGCTCCTGGACGCGGACCCCTCCCAGCCGTGCTCCTCGGGTTCCGGGCAGGGCGAGGCGGATGCGGTGCTCCACGACGGCCCGCCGGCCGTGACCGTCCCCGCGAACGCGGCCGGTGCGAGCGCGCCGAGGACGGTACCGGTGACAGCGGCGAGGGACAGGGCACGGGCGGTGCGGCGCATGGTGCGGGCTCCTTCGAGCGACGGCGGGGCACGGCGATCGGTTGCCCCACCGCCATCACAGCCCGCCCGCCGCCACACCGCGCGCGGCCGGACACCATTGGCGGGACCCGGCACACCCGAGCGGGTGACGGGCGCGTCAGTCCTCGCCGGCGTCGCTCATGACCTGCTCCCGTACCCGGCCGCAGCAGCGGCTGATCAGGCGGGAGACGTGCATCTGCGAGATGCCCAGCTCCTCGGCGATGCCACTCTGGGTCATGTCGTCGAAGAAGCGCATGTAGAGGATGGCCCGCTCCCGCTCCGGGAGTGCGGCCAGCCCTTCCTTGACGGCCTCGCGGTCGACCACGGTGTCGAGCGCCGGGTCGGGCGCGCCGAGGGCGTCGCCCAGCGAGTAGCCGTCGTCGCTGCCGGGCAGCGCGGCGTCGAGGGACAGCGCGCTGAAGCTCTCCAGCGCCTCCTGACCGGTGCGGACATCCTCTTCGCTCAGACTGGCGTACTCGGCGATCTCGGCGACGGTCGGCGGGCGTCCGGGGATGGTCTGGGAGAGGTCCTGGGAGGCGCCGCGGACGCGGTTGCGCAGGTCCTGGACCCGGCGCGGTACGTGCAGGGTCCACATGTGGTCGCGGAAGTGCCGCTTGATCTCGCCGGTGACGGTCGGCACGGCGTAGCTCTCGAAGGCGTTGCCGAGCTCGGGGTCGTACCGGTCGACGGCCTTGACCAGTCCCAGCGCGGCGACCTGGCGCAGGTCGTCGAAGTTCTCGCCGCGGCTGCGGAACCGTCCGGCGAGACGGTCTGCCATGGGAAGCCACGCCTCGACGATCTCGGCGCGGAGCGCGTCACGCTCCGCGCCGGCGGGCAGTGCGGCGAGCCTGCGGAAGGCGGCAGCGGTGTCGGGGGCGTCGTCGTGCGGGTGGCGCGTCGGGGTCGCTGGTGTCGGCATGGTGCGTCGCAACTCCCTCAGAGGTGCTCGGGGACGTCACCGTGGGGGCGCACCGGCCGGGGGGACAGGTGCGCCCGGAGCGGCGCCTGGCCGCGTCCACGGACGTGCCTCCTGTCCGAAGCACTTCACGTGCCTTTGCCCCCGTTTCAGGGACCCAAACTTCCCAGTTGCGATTCCGCTGTTTCCTCCGGTGGCTGCGCGGGCGGCAGCAGGAGATCCTCGTACCGGCCCAGCATCAGGATCACACCGAGCATGAAGGAAGGGATGAGCAGGGCGAGCACCGCCATGACCGGGCCTTTCCAGGAGGCTCGTGGGGGGCGTGTCCTCCGGGTCTCCCGCCGCCCGGGGGCCAAACCCGGGCCGTGACGATCCACCGCCCGAACCCCGTGTCGGCCTGCGCTCCCCGGGTACGCGGTGCGCACCCCCGAAGGATCTGGAGGGAGACATGCAGCGAGGCAGTGACCGGCTCAGCGTCCACCGTGACGACGAGATGAAGCACGAACTGCAGGGTCTGCTGAGGTCCGGGCACCCCACCCGCACCGAGGAGTGGAACGACCCGGAGCCGTTCGCCGACGACGACCCCGAGGTCGCGTACGGCCCGGTGACACCGGGCCGCGGCCCGACATCACTGGAGTCGGTGCGGCTGGAACTGGCCAGGATCCTGGGCCGCGGGGCGTTCCCCGCGGGTCCGCGCGAGCTGATGCGCGCGCTGGACCGGCGGCACGCGCCCGACGCGCTCATCGAGGCGCTGGAGCGGCTGCCGCGCAAGGCCCGCTACGCCAGCGTCCAGGAGTTGGCCGAGGCACTGACCCGGACCCGCGAGACGCAGACCGCGTGACCGGCCCGTCCGGAGCGCCGTGGCCGGTCCGTCCTGCGGGGGCGGCCGGGCACGGTGCCCCGGCGGGCGGGACCGGAGGGAGGGCATCGGCCATGGCCGAGTTCGTCAGGGACGTGATGACTCCGGGCGTGGTCGCCGTACGCCCGGACGCCTCGATCGTCGAGGCGGCGCGGCTGATGCGCGCGCAGAACATCGGCGACGTGGTGGTGGCCGACGGGCAGGTGGTCGTCGGAGTGCTCACCGACCGCGACATCACCGTACGGGCGGTCGCCGAGGGTACGGATCCCCTGGGTGTGAGCGTCGGGGCGGTGTGCACACCGGACCCGCTGACGCTGGCCCCGGACGATCCGGTGTCCTCTGCCGTCGCCCTGATGCGGGCACACTCCGTGCGCCGGGTGCCCGTCGTCGAGGACGGTCTGCCCGTCGGAGTGGTGAGTCTCGGTGACCTGGCCGAGGCACGGGACCCCGGATCGGTACTGGCCGGCATCAGCCGCGCGGATCCGGACGAGAGCGGCGTGCGACAGCCGCCGAAAGCTGACGAAGGGACGTAGGAACCATCATGCGCATCGCATTTCTGACCGCACCCGAGGGCGTCGAGCAGGTGGAGCTGACCGAACCGTGGCAGGCGGCCGTGGACGCCGGTCACGAAGCCGTGCTCGTGTCGACGCGGCCGGGAAGGATCCAGGCGTTCGACCATCTCGACAAGGCGGACACCTTCCCCGTGCAGGAGGTCGTCGGTGAGACGTCGGCGGACTCCTTCGGCGGGCTGGTGCTGCCGGGCGGGGTGGCCAACCCGGACTTCCTGCGCATGGACGCGAAGGCCGTCTCGTTCGTGCGGGACTTCTTCGAACAGGGCCGGCCGGTCGCCGCGATCTGTCACGCCCCCTGGGCCCTTGTGGAGGCCGATGCGGTCCGGGGCCGTGAGCTGACGAGCTGGCCCAGTCTGCGGACGGACATCCGCAACGCCGGCGGGACCTGGGTCGACGAGCAGGTGAAGATCTGCGACCACGGGCCGAACAAGCTGGTCACCAGTCGCAAGCCGGACGATCTGAAGGCGTTCTGCGAGACGTATCTGGAGGTGTTCGGGGCCGAGGCGGCCTGACGTCCCGCGCGGAGCACGGCATCGGGGCTCGCGTACGCGCGGGCCCCGGTCGCATGCCCGGGGCAGGTCGCATGCCCGGGGCGGCCGGGCGGGTCAGGTCGTGCCGGGCGGTCAGGTCGCTGGAGTCGTGGGCGTCGTCGTGTCCGCGGCGCCCCGCTCGCGGGCCCCCTCGCGGGTGCGGCCCGCGGCCACCGGACGGCGCGGATTGCGGCGCAGATACTCGCCCTCCAGTTGCGCCATCCGGTCGTTGTGGGTGCGCAGCGCGTCGTTGGACCCGTACAGCAGTGTGTCGTGACGCGTGCGGTGGATGGTCTCCAGCTCCTTCATGAGCTGCTGGTCGCCCAGGCGGCCCGGCTCGACTCCGGTCATCGTGGTGCCCCGCTCGTGTGCGTTCATGAGGTCCGGGTACCCGCCCGGCCGCACAAGCACTACCCCGAACGGCAACCGGGAGGGAGCCATGGAACTCGCATTCCTGTATCCACTCTACGAACGTCCCGGCCCCTGGGCCTCCGTATACGTCGACACCTCCCGGCACACGGAGAACACCCCCCATGAGCGGCAGCTGACGGCCCAGGCGATGGCGCGGGAGCTGGCCGGCCAGGGCGCGGACGAGGCGACCTGTCAGGCGGTGCGGCGTGCGGTCGAAGGGCTGCGGCACTCGGGCCGACCGCAGGGCCGCGCCCTGTTCGCCCGGGGCGGCGAGGTGGTCCTCGATCCGCCGCTGGCCCGGTCCCCGCAGCGCGACTGGGCCGAGTGGGCGCCGCTGCCGCGGGTGGCACCGCTGCTGGAGCTGGCCGGTGAGGATCCCGTGTGTGTGGTCGCGTACGTGGATCGCAGGGGCGCGGACTTCGAGCTGCGCAGCGCCCTGGGCCGGGACGACGCCGGCGGCGTCACCGGGCGTCAGTGGCCGCTGCACCGGACGGCCTCGGTGGACTGGTCGGAGCGGCATTTCCAGCTGCGGGTGGAGAACACCTGGGAGCACAACGCCGCGGAGATCGCCGACGCCCTCGCGGTCTGCCAGGAGGAGACGGGTGCCGATCTGCTGATCCTGGTCGGTGACGACCGTGAGCGGCGCACCGTGCGCGAGCGGCTGCCGCAGCGGCTGCACGGTCTGGTGGCCGAGGCCTCGCACGGCGCGGGCAGCAGGCTGCTGGACGACGACGTCGAGCGGATCCGCGCGGAGCACGTCCACGGCCGTGCCGCCGCCGAGCTGGACCGGTTCCTCGCCGCCCGCAGTCCCGACGACGAGGGCCGCGCGGGCGCCGTGGAGGGCGTGCCCGCGCTGGTCGAGGCCGCGCGCGAGCACCGGATCGACGAACTGTTGATCCGGCCCGACGGGCCGGACGCGCACCGGGAGGTGTGGATCGGTGAGGACGCCGACCAGTTGGCCGTGCGGCGTACGGACCTGAAGGTCCTCGGTGAGCAGAACTCCTGGTCGGCACGGGCGGACGACGCGCTGATCCGGTCGGCGGTCGCGACGGACGCGCCCGCGCTGACGGTCACCGCGGCGGGCCCGAGCGAGGACGCGCCGGTCGGCGGGCTGGGGGCGTTGCTCCGCTGGAAGTGAGGCGGTGAGGCGGAGCCCGGCCGCGTCCGGCGGCCGGGCGCTTCCGGACGCGGGGCTGGGGACGCCGCCCTGCCCGTTGTCTTCCCTTCGGTGGGTGGTGGCTGCGCGGGCGACGGCCGGGCTTCCGCCCCCGCCGCCCCTTTCCGTCCCGTCCTCGGGGGCTCTGCCCCCGGACCCCCGTTCGCGCAGTTCCCCGCGCCCATCGAGGGCTCGTCCGCGGAGGCCTCAGCGGACTCGGTCCACCCGGCGTTCGTCCCAGACCGGGGCCGGGGTTTCGCGGACGCGGCCGTCGCTGCCGAAGACCAGGTAGCGGTCGAAGGATCGGGCGAACCAGCGGTCGTGGGTGACCGCGAGGACCGTGCCCTCGAACGCCTCCAGGCCCTCCTGCAGCGCCTCGGCGGACTCCAGGTCGAGGTTGTCCGTCGGCTCGTCGAGCAGCAGGGCCGTCACACCCTGGAGCTCCAGCAGAAGGATCTGGAATCGGGCCTGCTGGCCGCCGGAGAGCCGCTCGAAGGTCTGCTCGGCCTGGCCGGTCAGCTCGTAACGGCGCAGCCGGGACATGGCGGCTCCCCGGTCCTGGGCGTGTTCCTTCCACAGGATGTCCAGGAGCGTGCGGCCCTGGAGTTCGGGGTGGGCGTGAGTCTGCGCGAAGTGTCCGGGGACGACGCGGGCACCCAGGCGCCACCCGCCGGTGTGGGCCACCTCCTCCCCGGCGAGCAGACGCAGGAAGTGCGACTTTCCGGAGCCGTTGGAGCCGAGCACGGCGACCCGCTCGCCGTAGAACACCTCCAGGTCGAACGGCTTCATCAGGCCGGTGAGTTCCAGCCGCTCGCAGGTGACCGCGCGCACTCCCGTACGGCCTCCCTTGAGGCGCATCGTGATGTTCTGTTCGCGCGGCGGCTCGGGCGGAGGGCCGGCCTCCTCGAACTTGCGCAGTCTGGTCTGGGCGGCCTGGTAGCGGGAGGCCATGTCCGGGCTGTTGGCGGCGGCCTGGCGCAGGTTCAGCACGAGCTTCCTGAGCTGGGCGTGCTTCTCGTCCCAGCGCCTGCGCAACTCCTCGAAGCGTGCGAAGCGTTCACGGCGCGCGTCGTGGTAGGTGGCGAAGCCACCGCCGTGCACCCAGGTGTCGGCGCCGGCGGGGCCCGGCTCGAGGGAGACGATGCGCTGGGCGGCCCGGGAGAGGAGTTCACGGTCGTGGGAGACGAACAGGACGGTCTTGCGGGTCTCCCCGAGCCGTTCCTCCAGCCAGCGTTTTCCGGGTACGTCGAGGTAGTTGTCGGGCTCGTCGAGCAGCAGCACCTGATCGGTGCCGCGCAGCAGCGCCTCGAGGACCAGGCGCTTCTGCTCGCCTCCGGAGAGGGTGCGCACCTGACGCCACTGCGCCTTCTCGTACGGGATGCCGAGCGCGGCCGTGGTGCACATGTCCCACAGCGTCTCCGCCTCGTAGCCGCGGGCCTCGGCCCAGTCGGCGAGGGCCTGGGCGTAGGCCAGCTGGGCGGCCTCGTCGTCGACCGTCATCATGGCGTGCTCGGCCTTGTCGACAGCGCGGGCCGCTTCCCGGATCCTGGGCGTGGCGACGGAGACGAGCAGGTCGCGTACGGTCGTTTCGTCCCGTACGGAGCCGACGAACTGGCGCATGACGCCGAGTCCGCCGGTGGCGGTGACGGATCCGCCGTGCGGCTTCAGCTCACCGGCGAGGAGCCGGAGCAGGGTCGTCTTGCCCGCGCCGTTGGGGCCCACCAGGGCCATCACCGCGCCCTCCCCCACCCGGAAGGACACATCGCCCAGCAGGGCCCTCCCGTCGGGGAGGTAGTACTCCAGATGCGCTGCTTCCAGGTGGCCCATGGTGGGGATTGTGCGGGCTCGTCGGCGCAGGTGGCAAACCGTTTACGACGAACCCGTGCCCATCATGCGATACGCAGGTCTCATCATGCGGCCGATGCGCGTAGCGTGAGCGCCCTCCTACGAGAGTGGAAGGGGTGGGTTCGGCATGCCGGAAGCGCGGGAGACCGCCGTCTACACCCATGGGCACCACGAGTCGGTACTGCGGTCACACACGTGGCGGACCGCGGCGAACTCGGCGGCGTACCTTCTGGGATCCCTGACGCCGCACATGCGGATCCTGGACATCGGGTGCGGACCAGGAACCATCACAGCCGACCTGGCGGCGCTCGTTCCCGACGGACACGTCACCGGTCTCGACCGGGAACCGGGGATCCTGGAGCGGGCCCGGGCGGTGGCGGACGAGCGGGGACTGACGAACGTCGGCTTCGCGGCGGGGGACGCGCACGCGCTGGACTTCCCGGACGACACCTTCTGTGTGGTGCACGCCCACCAGGTGCTTCAGCACGTGGGCGATCCTGTCCGGGCGCTGCGCGAAATGCGACGGGTGACCAGGCCGGGGGGCTTCGTCGCCGTGCGGGACGCGGACTACGCCGCGATGACCTGGTATCCCCTGTCGCCGGGCCTGGACGACTGGCTGGACCTGTACCGTCGGGTGGCCCGGGCGAACGGGGGCGAACCGGACGCCGGACGGCGACTGAAGTCCTGGGCTCTGGCCGCGGGGTTCACCGACGTCACGGCGACCTCGGGCACCTGGACCTTCTCGACTCCCGGGGAGCGGTCGTGGTGGAGCGGGCTGTGGGCGGACCGCACGGTGGCGTCGGCCTACGCCGGGCGCGCCATCGAGGGGGGCCACGCCACCCGCGAGCGGTTGCGGGAGGTGTCCACGGCGTGGCGGGAGTGGGGCGCGCGCGAGGACGGCTGGTTCGGCGTGCTGCACGGTGAGATTCTCTGCCGCAAGGAAGCCTGAACAGCGATTTCCGGGCAATCAGAGTGTCAGGAGGTTGATGACATTGGTTCCCATTCTGCTCGTTCTGCTTCTGGCGCTGATCCTTTTCGGCGCCGGATTCGCGGTAAAGGTCCTCTGGTGGATTGCCCTGGCGGTCCTCATCGTGTGGCTGCTGGGATTCTTCATGCGCAGCACATCGGCAGGCGGGGGCAGGGGCCGCTGGTACCGGTGGTGAGGTGACGGACAAAGGAATTCCCCGGGACGCTGTCCCGGGGAATTCCTTTTGGTCGCGGCGTGACTCGGTCCCAGGCGTGACTCAGTCCCGGGGAAGCAGCGGCCCGAGCGGCCCGAGGTCCAGATTCAGGTCCTCGGGCCGCAGCCCGTACCGGTCCCGCAGCTCGGCCATGCGGTCCTCGAGCAGCATGAGGGTCAGCCCGACCCGCTCCTCCTGCTCTTCGCTCAGATCTCCCTCGTCGAACCGGCGCAGCGCCTGGCGTTCCATGAGCTGACGCAGCAGTTCCACGACGGTGAGCACCAGTTTGATCAGATCGCGTTCGACCGTGTCCGGCTCCAGATCGAGCCGCTTGCGCCGGCTGCCGTGCGGCTCGGCCTGCCGGTCGCGGTCGGGGGCGGCCGTCACAGCGACTCCTCGAAGGGGGACGGGACCTGTGCGTTCACCGAACTGATGAGCGCGTTGAGGTCGATACGGACCAGGTCGACGTCCGCGATGCGCAGGGTGATGTCGCCCGTGATGACGACTCCGCCTGCCAGGAGCCGGTCGAGCAGGTCCACCAGGGCTATTTCGCGGCGTTCGACGACGGTCACGAACCCTCCTTCCCGTTCGATTCCTCACCGGCGAACGAATAGGCCGCCCAGGGGCCGGTGAGTTCCACGCGTATTCCGGGAGCCCCGTCCTTCGTCCGGTCCACCCGCTCCACGAATTCCTCGGAACTCGCGCGCGGCACGAGATACGCGGCATTGAGCACATTGCGGCCGGAGGCGCCGGAGAGTGTGGGGTTCTGCGGTGCGTGCAGCCGGGAGTCCTCGGCACTCCCGGAAAGGGTCTGATGCAGCTGGGTCGCGAAGGCTTCGGCCTGCTGCCACAGGTCGTCCTGCGATTTCGTCTGCATGCGGCGCTGCCGCAGGTAGTCCCGGCCGGACGCGGGCTTCGGTGCCGGCGCGGCGGGCGCCTCCTGCGCCCGGTCCGCCTCGATGAACACCTTGACTCCCCACTCGACCCGGCCCTCCAGCCGGTCGAGGGTGCGCCGGAAGCTGTCCTCCCGTGCCTCCAGCATCGTCCGTACGCCGCTGTCGTCGCGGAACACGGTGCCGAGCCGCAGCGGCAGCGGGGTCGTGACGGTGGTGAGCGCGTCGATCACGCCCTGATGGGCGCGGGCGACCCCGGTCAGCCAGTCGAGGTCCTCCAGATGCGCCCGCAGCGGCTCCTCGGCGAAGTCTCCCTCGGGTACATGGCTGACGACCGCCACCAGGTCGCCGTGGGGCAGCAGGCGGGGCGGATCTCCGCCGACTCCCGTCAGCTGTGCCTGGAGCGGCGTGCCGAAGGGGCGGCAGACCGCGTAGACGTACCGCAGTCCGGTCACGGGCTCTCCTCCTGTGCGCGACGGGGCTCCAGTTCCAGTTCCTCCAGCCGGGCCAGCCGCTCCCGCAGCTCGGCGTTCTCCCTCGTCAGCTCGTCACGGCGGGCACGCGAGGACAGCGCCGGGTCGGACTCCCACCAGTCGATCCCCATCTCCTTCGCCTTGTCGACGGAGGCGACGACCAGGCGCAGCTTGATGGTGAGCAGCTCGATGTCGAGCAGGTTGATGCGGATGTCACCCGCGATCACGACGCCCTTGTCCAGCACCCTTTCCAGGATGTCGGCGAGATTGGCGCTGCTGCCCTGGCCGTACGGATCGGGGAGCCGGCTGGGGGTGGTCATCGGCGGCTCCGGCTCTCGTCGCGCTCGTCCACGGGCTCGGACTCGGTCTCATCGGCCCCGGTGCCGTCCTGGTCCTCGTCCTCCTCCGGGTACTCGTCCTCCTCGTACTCGTCGGCGGGAGCCTCGTCCTCCCCCGGTTCCACCTCGTCCGCGGACTCCGGCTCGTACTCCTCCTCGGCTTCGGCTTCCGTGCCGGGTTCGTCCTCGTACGCGCTCTCCTCGTCCTCCCCGTCCTCCTCGTCCTCGTCCTCGTCGTACTCGTCGGCAGGGGCCTCGTCCTCCCCGGGCTCGCGGGATTCCGCGTCCTCGGCGTCCTCGGTGTCCTCGGCGTCCTCGGCGTCCGATTCCTCGGCGTCCGATTCCTCGGCGTCCGCGTCCTTGGACTCCGCTTCCTCCTCCTCGGCCAGCGCGTCCTCGTGGCTGCGGACGACCTCGCCGTCGCGGATCTCGCCCCGCCAGCTGTCCTCGGCCTCGCCCTTGAGGGTGATGAACCGGGAGAAGTTCTTCAGGTCGAGCCGGGCACGGCGGCCCTGGGCGCGCCAGATGTTGCCCGTCTTCTCGAAGAAGCCCGACGGGTAGTACTCGATGACCAGCAGGACCCGGGTGAGGTTGTCGGCGAGGCGGTGGAAGGAGACGACACCCTTCGTCGTGCCCTTGGCGCCCTCCGAGGACCAGGCGATGCGGTCGTCGGGGACCTGCTCGGTGGTCTTCGCCTTCCAGCTGCGGTTCGACCACCAGATCTTCGCCTGCCAGTCCGACGTGGTGTCGTCGCCCTTGTTGGCACTCTTGACGCCCTTGGCGAAGGTGCTGAAGTCCTGGTACTGGGTCCACTGATCGTAGGCCGTGCGCAGCGGCACCCCGACGTCGATGTGCTCCATGATGACGGTGGGCTTGTTGCCGGACGAGCGCTTGCGCTTGCCCTTGCCTCCGCCCAGGCCCTTGAGCTTGTCCATCACGTTGTCCTTCGCCCGTGAGGCGCCGAGTTCGATGGCGCTGCGCAGCGGACCCTTGCCCTCGGCGATCTTGCGGCCGCCGTCGACGGCGAGCTTGGCGAAGCCGGGGCTGTTGCCCTCGGCGATGTCGGTGAGCTTGTTGGTGGTCTCCCCGAGCTTGTTCCCGAGGCCGCTCAGCATGCGGGTGGCCTGGGCCGCGAGGTAGTCCTGCACTTCGGCCTTGAGCCGGTCGGCGGCCTCGCTGTGGGTGACGTCGGCGAGGGGGTTCTTCGATGCCCCTTTCGCCCCGTCACGCGCGGCGGAGGTGGCCGATCCCAGGGTCTCGGTCATCGCTCACCGCCTCCCTTCGACGTGCGGGGGCGGGTCCCGCGGGAAGCGGCCGCGGTCTTCCTCGCGGCTGACTTCTTCGCGGGAGCCGTCTTCTTGGCCGCGGCCTTCTTCGCCGGCGCGGTCTTCTTGGCGGCGGCCTTCTTGGCCGTCCGCTCGGGGGCCGGCTCCTCCTCGCCGTCCTCCTCCGGCGCTTCGTCGAGGTCCTCGTCCGGCCCCTCGTCCGCCGCGTCCTGCTCCTGCTCCTGCTCCTGCTCCTGCTCCTGCTCCTGCGGACCGGATCCGTTCAGCTGGGCGCGCATCTCGGCGGTACGGCCGTGCAGCCGGTCGGCGAGCGAGCCGAGCTGCCGCTCGACCAGCGCGCCGGAGGCTGCCTTGCCGACACCCTGCAGATCGCCCCGCAGCTGGTCGCCGAGCTCCTTGAACTGCGGGTTGTCGCGCAGCTGCTGGGACACCAGCTCGCCGACCATGCGCGGGCTGAGGTTCAGCTTCTTGCCCGCCACCAGGCCGCCGACGGCGACCGCCATCTTGAGCTTCTTGGTCCGTCCGAGGAGATATCCGGCCCCGATCGCGAGGCCCAGTCCCATTCGATTCATTGTCGTGCCGTCCCGTCGCCTGTGCCCGCGCCTGTGCGCGTCGCGGTCTCCAACCGGTCGAGGAGTTCGTCCTCCTGCCGGTCGAACTCCTCCTCGGTGAGCTCTCCGGTCTCCAACAGTTCCTCCAGGCGGGCCAGCTCGGCGCGGATCGCCGCAGGGTCGTAATAGATGCGTTCCGCCTCCTGCACCACCTGCCGGATGGCCCAGCCGCCGGCGCGTACCGGCGCGAACGGCAGCAGCAGCACCTCCGAGATCAGGCCCATGACGTCACCCCGCTCCAGCGTCCGCCCCACCGGCCGCCGTGCCCGCCGGCTCGGCGGGTCCGGGCTCGACGAAGCTGTACGGGGGGAGCGGACCGTTCAGACGGACCTCGAGGTGGGGCATGTCCGTGCGGACCTGCTCCACCGCGGCCAGGAAGTTTTCCGCCGTCTCCCGCTTCACCAGGTAGGAGACGTTGGCGAGCCAGCCCGTGGACTCGGGACCCACGCTCACGGCGTCGGCAGCCCCTTCCAGCGCGTGCTCCAGGGCGGTGCCGTCCTCGGACTCCTTGGCCTTGACCGCCGCGGCGACCATTTCGCCGAGACGGATCTTGTCCTCGTAACTGCCGCCGCCTGACTGACGGTTGGCCTCCGCCAGGGCACGGATCTCCGGGTTGCCTGCCATCACGTGGTGGAGTACGGCGTCCTCGACGTGGTTGGCCTTGACGTTGTACTCGACCCGGTCGTCCAGCGCGCGCAGCCGCTCCCGGTAGTGCTCGGCGCGCTCGGCGAGGACGCCGGTGACGGCGTCGTCGTCCGGGGCGACGCTGCCGAACCGCATGGGCAGCACACAGCCGGCCGCGCCGATCTCGCTGAGCACGTTCTGGTGGGCGAGCAGCTCCCTGCGCTTGGGACGCAGCCCTTCGGGGGCGTCGCTGACGACGGCCGCCAGCTCGCCCTCCCGCAGGATGCGCACCGGGCGCGACGGTTCGCCGACACCGCCCATGCCCTCGGGCAGTGATGGGTGCGACACCGCCGTGATGCCGTAGACGTAGGTGCTCACTCCTGCTCCTCCTTCCGCCGGGCGGCGGTGGTCTTGCGGGCCCGCGGGCGGGACTCGGTCTCGCGGTCGGAGCCGTCCTCACGGGACTGCTTGAAGGCGTCGGAGATGGTTTCGGCAGCACCGGAGAGGGCGCCCTTGGACTTGCCGCGGGCACCGGACTCGGTGACTTCGCCGACGATCTCGGGCAGACCCGGGCTCTTGCGGGGCCCGGCCTCGAGGTCGAGGCGGTTGCACGCCTCGGCGAAACGGAGATAGGTGTCGACGCTGGCGACGACGACTCGCACGTCGATCTTGAGAATTTCGATGCCGACCAGGGACACGCGCACGAATGCGTCGATGACGAGCCCCCTGTCCAGAACAAGCTCAAGCACGTCGTAGAGGCCGCTGCTGCCGCCCCCACCGCCGGTCTGCTGTGCCGGTACTACTGTCATACTGGCTGTTCCTCCTTGTCTGTGGATGTGTCCGTCGGGCGACCTATCGGCCGCCGGGCCCGCGCGCGTCGGCGCGTCCCCGCTCGTAGCGGCGGACCCGCCGGTAACCGGTGAGCTGCCCGTCCGGGTCCAGCTCCACCTGGTAACTCGCCATCAGGCTCATCGTGTCGGGCACCCGCTCGAGCTCGAGGACCTCGACCTCCAGTGCCCAGCCCTCCTCCGTCTGCTCGAAGGACGACACGGACTCGGCTTCCATACCGGTGAGCTCCGCGAGCTGGCCGCGCGCCTGGCGCAGCACCTCCATCGGGCTCGGCCGTTTGGTGGTTCTGTTGTCATTGGTCTGTTCGCGGGACTGCTGTGAGCTCCGGGGTTCCCGTGAACCCTGTGACTCTTCGGTGTTCTTCGTGTTCGACATGGCCACCTCCCCCTCCGTGTGGCCGCAAGTGTGTTCGCCAAACCTCCGCGCGCTCACCCGATCGCCACGGCCGGGTGTCGCACCCGGTCGGCGCGGGTCCCGCGATGCTCAGCCCCGCAGCCCAGCGAGGCGGCGGCGCGCCGGCCCCAGGGAGCGCCCCCGGCGCAGCAGGCCGGCCCACGGGTCGGTGCGCGCCTGTTCGACGGCGTCGGCGACGGTCCAGCGGCGCGCGTGCAGCTCCGGATCGTCCAGCTCGTCCCAGGAGACGGGCACGGCGACGGGTGCGCCGGGCAGGGCTCGGACGGTATAGGGGGCGACCGCGGTCTGCGCGTAGGCGTTGCGCTGCACGTCGAGATAGAGCCGGTCGCCGCGGTCCTTCTTGCGGGCGGCGGTGGTGAGCTTGTCGGGGTGGGCGTCGGCGAGGGTGTCGGCGACGTCGCGGGCGAAGGCGCGTACGTCGTCGAAGTCGTGGTTGCCGGTCAGCGGCACGATCACATGCAGACCCCGGGACCCGGTGGTCATCAGCGCGGCGGGCAGGTCGAGCTCGTCCAGCAGCTCACTCAGCAGCCGCGCCGCCTCCCGCACCGCCTCGAAGTCGTCGCCCGAAGGATCGAGGTCGAAGACCAGCCGGTCCGGGCGGTCCATGGGGGTCCACCCGCTCGAGCGAAGCCGGGAGTGGGGGAGGTCGATGCGCGACAGCCAGCGGTGCAGGGTGATGCTCGCCTGGTCGACGAGGTGGAGGAGGGTGGCGGTGTTGTCGCACACCGTGTGCGTAACGGTGCCGCCCTCCTTGGGGACCTCGGCGCGGGTGATCCAGTCCGGGTAGCTTTCCGGGGTGTTCTTCTGCATGAACGTCGGTCCGTCGATGCCGTCAGGGCGCCGTTCCAGCATCAGCGGGCGGCCCCGTAGGTGCGGCAGCATGTACGGGGCGACGGCCCGGTGGTAGTCGGCGAGGTCGCCCTTGGTGTACTCCCGGGCGTTCCCGCCGCCGGGGAAGAGCACCTTGCCGGGCCGGTGGATCTCCACCGAGTGGCGGCCGGCCCGCACGGTGCGCGCCTCGCCGTCGTTCACGACACGATCGCCTCCCCCACCAGCAGCCGGCCGGCCGCGGCGATCGACTCGGCGTCGATGCCGGCGGCGTGCAACTGCTCCTCCGGGGCGGCCGAGCCCGGCATGTTCCGCACGGCCAGCCGCACCAGCCGCGGTACGGGGCGCCCGTCGCCGAAGGCCTCCGCGACCGCGTCCCCGAGCCCTCCTTCGGGGTGGTGGTCCTCGACGGTCATCAGACAGCCGGTCTCCTCGGCGGCCGTGCCCAGGGAGTCCCGGTCGACCGGCTTCACCGAGTACAGGTCGATCACCCGTACGGCGATGCCCTCCCCCTCCAGGGCCTGGGCGGCGGCCAGCGCCTCGGGCACGGTGACGCCCGCCGCGACCAGGGTGAGCCGGTCGCGGCCGGAGGAGCGCAGCACCTTGCTGCCACCGACGGGGAACTCCTCGTCGGGTCCGTAGATCACCGGGCTCTCACCGCGCGAAGTGCGCAGGTAGCGGATGCCGTCGAGGCCGGCCATGCCGGCGACCAGCCGTGCGGTCTGGTTGGCGTCGCACGGGTACAGCACGGTCGAGCCGTGCACGGCGCGCATCATCGCCAGGTCCTCCAGGCCCATCTGGCTGGGGCCGTCCTGGCCGATGGCGACGCCGGCGTGCGAGCCGACGAGGTTGATGCCGGAGCCGCTGACCGACGCCATGCGGATGAAGTCGTGGGCGCGGGTGAGGAACGCCGCGAAGGTGGAGGCGTACGGCGTCCATCCGCGCGCCGCGATGCCCACCGCCGCCGCGACCATCTGCTGCTCGGCGATGTAGCACTCGATGTAGCGCTCCGGGTGCTCCTTGGCGAAGAACTCCGCGCGGGTGGAGTCGCCGACCTCTCCGTCGAGGGCGACGATGTCGCCGCGGGCGGCGCCCAGGGCGGCCAGCGCCTCACCGAACGCGTTGCGGGTGGCCACCTCCTCGCCCTTGTCCCAGCGGGGCAGGGCGGGCCGTCCGTGCTTCCGGTCGGGCGGTGCTCCGTCCGTGGCCGGCTGTCGCACCCGGATGCGCAGGTCGCGCGGGCCGCCGAGCTCGGCGACGGCGTCCTGGGCCTCCGGCAGCGGCTTGCCGTGCAGGCCCTCGCGGTCCTGCACCGACGCGACGCCCTTGCCCTTGAGGGTGCGGGCGATGACCGCGGTGGGCCGGCCCCTGGTGGAGAGCGCCTCGCCGTAGGCGCGGTCGACGGCGTCCACGTCGTGGCCGTCGACCTCGATGGTGTGCCAACCGAAGGCCTGGAAGCGGCGGGCGTAGGCGTCGAGGTCGTGACCGTGCCGGGTGGGGCCACGCTGGCCGAGCCGGTTGACGTCCACGATCGCCGTGAGGTTGTCCAGATGCTCGTACGCGGCCTGCTCGGCCGCCTCCCACACCGAGCCCTCGGCCAGCTCGCTGTCCCCGCACAGCACCCACACGCGGTAGTCGGTGTGATCCAGCCGTTTCCCGGCCAGCGCGATGCCGACGCCGACGGGAAGGCCCTGGCCGAGGGAGCCGGTGGCCGTCTCGACCCAGGGAAGTTGCCGGGGGGTGGGGTGTCCCTCGAGGCGACTGCCGCTCTCGCGGAAGGTGAGCAGCTCCTCGTCGTCGATGGCGCCGGCCGCCTTGTACGTGGCGTACATCAGGGGCGAGGCGTGGCCCTTGGACAGGACGAAACGGTCGTTGGCCGGGTGGTCGGGGCGGTCGAATGCGTAGCGGAAGTGGCGGGCGAACAGGACGGCCATCAGGTCCGCCGCGGACATGGACGAGGTGGGGTGCCCGGAGCCCGCGGCGGCTGCGGCGCGAATGCTGTCCACGCGCAACTGCTGGCCGAGATCGACGAGTTCACCGGTGTTCATGCGTCTCCTTCGGTAAATCGGTCGGTGCGCCTGACGGGCCCGGGTGCGACGTCCGGGCCGGGCGCCGGCTGATCGGGCGGCGGCGTGACGCCGGGCTGGTTCTTCGCCGCCTCCCCGCCGGGCTGGTTCTTCGCCGCCTCCCCGCCGGGCTGGTTCTTCGCCGCCTCCCCGCCGGGACGGGACGGCTCCGGCTCCTGGCTCCGTTCCGGCTTGCCCGGCACCCGTGCCAGCTCCGGGGACGCGGTGTCCAGCGGCACCGACCAGGACCGTACGAGACCCAACTGAACTGCCTGGCGCGGCAGTACGGCGTCGAGGATCCAGTCGGCGGCCACCCGCACCCGGTTGCCGGGCATCGCGGCGAGGTGGTAGCCGCGGGTGACCGCGCCCGCAGCCACCCCGGAGAGGTTCACGCCGAGTGGATTGGCGGCGGCCTTGACGCCGCCCAGGTCCACCACGAATCCCATGTCCTTGTGCCGGTACGCGCGCCGTTCGCCGTCACCGAACGACGCGGCGATGTTGTGCCCGCACACCTTGCCCTGCCGCCAGGCGTGCTGCGCGGTCATCGGGGTGTACTGCCCCGGCTTCTCCAGGTCGGGCACCGCCGCCGCGTCACCGCAGGCGAACACCTCCGGCCGGCCCGGCACCTGCAGGTGCGGGTCGACGAGCAGCCGGCCGCGCTCCATGGGCAGCCCGAGCGACTCGGCGAGCGGGTCGGGGCGTACGCCGACGCACCACACCAACGTCTGCGTGTCGACGAACTCCCCGTCGGTCAGCAGCACTCCGTCGTGCGTGGCCTCCTTCACGGACGTACCCATCCGTACGTCCACGCCCCGTTCGCGCAGCACGCTGTCGGCCGTACGGGAAAGCCGTTCGTCCAGCTCGGGCAGGACCCGGTCGGCGATGTCGAGCAGCAGCCAGCGCGGCCGCATCCCGGTCCGCATGGGATGCCTGCTGACCTGCGAGTCGGTGAACAGCTGCCCGTGCGCGGCGACTTCCGTGCCGGTGTAACCGGCACCCACCACGACGAACGTGCAGCGGGAGGCACAGCGCTTGGGGTCGTCGGTGGATGCGGCGAGCTCCACCTGACGGGTCACGTGATCGCGCAGGTACAGGGCCTCGGGCAGGCCGCGGAAGCCGTGGGCGTGCTCGGCGACGCCGGGAATTGGCAACAGCTTGTTGACACTGCCGGCCGCGAGCACCAGCCGGTCGTAGGAGAGGGTGCCGCCCTCGCCCTCGGGCCCGGTGTAGTGCACCTGCCGTGCGTCGAGGTCGATGCGGTCGGACTCCCCCAGCACCAGCTTCACGTGCGGCAGCGTGCCGGAGAGGGAGACGGTGACCCGGCGCGGCTCCAGGATGCCGGCCGCGACCTGGGGCAGCAGCGGAAGGTACAGGAAGTAGTCGGTCGGGTTGAGCAGAACGATCTCGGCGCGGCCACGGGCCAGCCGGGACAGGGTCTGGGCCGTGCGGTATCCGGCGAAGCCGGCACCGACGATCACTGTGCGGGGTCGACTCACGGTTCGCCTCCGGCGCTGTCGCGGACGTCGGGAGACTTCCGCGTCCCCCTGGCCCGGGCCGCCAAACGTCCGGCCGGTTTCCGCCCGGGCCCCCGGGTACCCGGCCCGGGAACCGAACCCCCATGTCGCGGAGGCACCCCCCATGCCCGAGTACGGCTATTTCCTCTCGTGCGAGCAGTACGGCCCCGCAGAGCTGATCGAGCAGGCGCGGATGGCCGAGCAGGCCGGATTCCAGGCCCTGTGGATCTCGGACCACTTCCATCCGTGGAACGACGCACAGGGGCAGAGCCCCTTCGTGTGGTCGGTGATCGGCGCGCTGTCGGAGGCGGTGTCCCTGCCGGTGGGGACCGCGGTGACCTGCCCCACCGTACGAACGCACCCGGCGGTGGTGGCACAGGCGGCGGCCACGAGCGCGGTGATGTCGCCGGGGCGGTTCCGGCTGGGCGTGGGCACGGGCGAGGCGCTGAATGAGCACATCCTCGGCGACGCCTGGCCACCCGCGCACGTACGGCTGGAGATGCTGGAGGAGTCGATCCAGGTGATGCGCCGGCTGTTCAGCGGTGAGGAGGTCAACCACCACGGCACGCACTACACGGTGGAGAACGCCCGGCTGTACACCGTCCCGGACGAGCCCGTCCCCATCGACATATCCGGCTTCGGGCCGGCGGCGACCAAGTTGGCGGCGCGGGTCGGCGACGGCTACATCACGATGATGCCGGACACGTCGATGGTGGAGCAGTACCGCAAGGGCGGGGGCGGCGGAAAGCCGGTCAGCGGCGGCACCAAGGTCTGCTACGGCACGGACCGCGACGCGTGTGTGCGTACCGTGCACCGGCTCTGGGCGAACGAGCAGCTGCCCGGCGAGCTGGGCCAGGTACTGCCCTCACCGAAACACTTCGAGCAGGCGCAGACCCTGGTCACCGAGGACATGGTGCGCGAGAACCGGGTGTGCGGCGACGACGTGGACGAGCATGTCGCCGAGCTCCGGCAGTTCGCCGACGCGGGCTTCGACCGGATCTACGTCAACCAGATCGGCCCCGACCTGCGCGGCTTCTTCGACTTCTACCGCACCAAGGTGCTGCCGCAGCTCCAGCAGGCCGGCTGAGCGGGAGGTTGCGGGGCAGGTGCGCCCGCGCTGAGTGGGGTGCGGGCCCGTCCGGTAACCGGTCTGGTCGGACGACCCGGAAACGGGCCGTGCCCCGCGTCTGACGCGGGGCGCGGGGCGCGGGGCGCGGGGCGCGGGGCGCGGGGCGCGGGGCGCGGCCCGTCCTACGTCAGGAGAACCACGCAGGTTTCCTCCAGGGGTCACGCCCTGGGGTGACGTGCGTCGGGGCCGGAGTCGTCCGGCCGGGGCGGTACGACGCCCGCGGTGGGCGGGGCGGACGGCACCGGCGGGACGGGGGCACCCTCGCCTCCGGGCGCGGTGGCCTCCCCGGGGACCGGCCCGGAGGGGGCCGTGGGCCGGGCCGCACTGCGCAGGGCATAGGCCAGCGCGCCCAGGATCACGGCCGTGACCAGTGCGGCGGCCCAGCCCGGCAGGACCAGGGCCAGGGCGAGCCCGACGGCCAGCGCGACGGCCGCGCCGGCGTAGAGGGCGGCGGCGCCGGACCCGGCGTACAGGGCGGCCTTGCGTCGCTGTCCCCGCGCCTGCTCGCGCAGTTCGTCGCGCACGGTCTCGCGGGCCACCTGGGCCAGTTCGTCGACCAGGTGCTTGTCCAGATGCTCCAGATGCTCCAAGCGCTGCATGACGTACGGGTACCCGGTGCCCGGGACGCGTAACGTCCGCCCCCGCGGGGCGTGATGACCGGTGTGGAGATCGTCCGGGCCGGGCCCCATGGACCCGGCCACCCCAACTAGGCTCGTCGTCATGGAGATTCTGGGTGCCACCCTGCGCGTCTGCGTCGACGACATCGAGACCGCCATCCCCTTCTACGAGCGGCTGGCGGGCGGCAGAGCCCTCCGGTTCGAACGGGCCGGGGTCCAAGTCGCCGCGGTGGGCTGCTTCCTGCTGATGAGCGGTCCCGCGGCGGAGCTGGACGTACTGCGCAGGGTCGCGGCGACCATCGCGGTGCAGGACGTCGACGAGGCCCGTCAGGTGCTCGCAGAGATGGGGGCCGACATCATCGCGGGTCCGGTTCCCACGCCGGTGGGCCGCAACCTCATCGCACGGCACCCGGACGGGGCGGTCTACGAGTACGCGGACCGCCGCGCCTGACCCGTCCGCTCAGGGTGTGGGCCGCATACTGAAGTCGTAGCGCTCCGGCAGGGGTTCGGCGGTGAGGGCGGTCCACAGCCGTCCGATGGCCTCGTCCCCCTCCCGCAGGTCGGCGACCTCGAACCCCGCGTCGAACACGGCGCGGGCCTCCTCGCGCCGCCCTTCGGCGAGGAGCAGCCCCGCCTCGGCCAGCCGGAACCGTCCGCGGGCCCGGGTCCCGGGGTCCAGCCGCCGCCACACGGAGCGCGCGTCCGCCGTACGGCCCACGGCGAGCAGCGCCTCGACCGCTTCCCGGCCGAGCGCCGCGGCGACGGCGGTCCACTCGCCCGCCTCGTCACCGGCTTCGCGGCACAGGCCGTCGAAGGCCTGCACGTAGCGGTCGGCGGCGCGCTCGTGGTTGCGGTCCTCCTGGTCGGCGACCGCGAGGCAGCGCAGCGCCGGCCACGCCGAGGACGTGTGCCGCAGTCCCCGCTCCCAACTGCGCACCGCCTGAGCCCGGTCGCCGGCGTGCCACTGGGCGACGCCCAGGTGGTACTCGGTGAGCGGCGTCGCGGGTGCGGTCTCCAGCATGTCCCGCCAGTGCCGGGCGACCAGGCTCGCGCCGGGCGGGCGGCTGCCGGACGGTTCGGGGAGGGAGCCGGCGCGCAGCAGGTGCAGCCAGGGTGCCTGTTCCTCGTCCAGGGTCGCCTCGTCGAAGGGCGTGCCGGGCAGCTTCCACCCGGCGCGCAGCACTTCCAGCGCGCCCCAGCCGGAACCGGTCGCGAGCCGCTCGCCGGGGTCGGTGTCGGCGTAGGGCTGCCAGGCCGTGTACGCGGAGTCGACCTCGGCGCGCGGCAGGACCGATTCGAGCCGGGTCTCCGCCACGTCCAGTACCCCGCTCCATTCCCCGTCCGGCTGCGCGTCGAACGGTCCGTACGCCTCCAGCCAGGACACCTCGCTCTCCGCCTCCAGAGCGACGTGTTCCAGCTGGGTGCGGGCGAGTCCGGCCTGGATCTCGCAGTAGCCGCCGGTGCCGGGTTCGGTGAGCCACTGCTGCCAGCTCCGCCCGCCGGGTCCCCTGCCCCACACGAACAGCTTGCGGCCCCGCAGCGCGTCGGTCGAGGTCTGCACGAGGCCGTGGCCGTCGGCGTCCAGTGCGGCGATCCAGCGCCTGCGGCGCTCGGGAACCTCGTAGAAGTAGTCGGCGGCGTAGGTGCTGTGGGGCGGGTAGCTGCGGTCGACGCCGTCGTACTCCGGGACGGGGACCCGGCGCAGCCGCTGCTCGTACCCGAAGTGGTAAGCCTCCTCGGCGGGGGCGAGGACGCGGCATTCCTCGGGGACGGCGATGTTGGACCACCAGTAGGTCGGTACCGGCTTCTCGTGCGGGTTGCGGATCCGGACGCCGACGTACAGGAAGTCGGATCCGTCCGGAAGCCACAGGTCGACCTGGAAGGGCAGGTCGCGCAGCCGCTCCCACTCCCACAGGCGCAGCATCTCCCCGCCGTCGGGTGCGGGGACGCGGGCGGCGTGCACCGGTGAGCAGGACAGGGTGGTGTGTCCGGTGGCACCGATGTTCCATTCGATGCCGCCGGAGAACCAGGCGCCGTTGAGAGCAAAGTTGGCGGGCTGGAACACCGGGTTGCGGTAGAGGAGTTCGCGGCCGGTGGGTTTGTGGACGAGGGAGGCGATCCGGCCGCCGAGGGCGGGCAGCACGGTGGCGCGCAGCCGGTCGTTCTCGATCACGAGAGTGTCGACGGGGTGTGGTTCGCGGCTGCGGTCGTAGCCGTCGCGGACGGGGACGGGCAGCAGACTGTGCAGGGGCGCGAGGCCGATCTGCCGGGCCATGTCGCGCGGCAGGTCCTCCTTGTCACGGTCCTCGATGCGGTGCATCTCGTCGAGGGGCCGCAGTGCGGGCAGCGGGTTGTCGGGGCCCAGGTGCGCGGCGGGCAGCGTCAGTACCTCACGTCGGATCGTCGTCACGATCTCCATGGAAGCCGCCGGACGCCCGTCTGAACAGGGTTGCTACGGGTCGGGTTCGCGCCGGGCCGGACACCACGGTGGCGGTGAGGGGCGCTCCGGCCGTCGCGTCATGGGTCGCAATCGGCGTCATGGACGGTGACGGTGAGGCCGACGCGGTGCGGCGGTCAGCCGGCGCCCGCCGTCATCTCGCTGGTGATCGCCCAGCGTTCGTGGTCGCGCCAGGCACCGTCGATGAAGAGCATCTTCGGGGAGAAACCCTCCAGGCGGAAGCCGCAGGCGCGGGCCAGGGCGATGGAGGCGGCGTTGCCGGGCTGCACGTTGATCTCCAGGCGGTGCAGCCGCATCGGACCGAAGGCGTGCCGGACCACGAGGCCGAGACCCTCGCGCATCAGCCCGCGCCCCGCCGCGTGCGCGAAGGCGCCGTACCCCAGGGCGCCGCACAGGAAGCCGCCCTCGACGATGTTGTTGATGTTGATGAACCCGGCGAGGGCGCCGTCCGCCTCCTTCTCGCAGACCAGGAACCCCGCCTTGGTGTGGTCCTCGATGAGTCGCCCCGCGTACGCGGCGTACGCCGCCGCGCTGTCCGGCGGGAACAGCCAGGGGTGGTGCAGGTCCTTGCTCTCCCGGGCGCGGGCGGTGAACTCGGCGCCGTCCGCGTGGGTGAAGTGACGCAGCCCCACGCGGGCGCCCTCGGCGAGATAGCGGGAAGCGGTGTGCGGCACCCTGCCACCCTACGACGCCCCGCCGGACCCGCGCGCGGCATCGGTCCCCGCTCACCGCGGTCCGGCGGTGGCTCAGCTCAGCGCCGGTTCGTCCAGTGTCAGCGTGCCCGCGTCCGCGTCGAGTTGCGCCGCGACACCGAAGGGAACGGTGAGCGCGTCGTCGCAGTGGCCGAACCCGAATTGCTCGGCCACCGGCACGCCGAGGCCACCGAGCCGGTCGGCGAGCAGCGCCCGCACCGCGTCGTACGGCTCGCACTGCGCCCAGGAGCCGAGCAGCAGGCCGTTCACCCCGTCCAGCCAGCCGGCCCGCAACAGCTGGGTGAGGCAGCGGTCGAGCCGGTAGGTCTCCTCGCCCACGTCCTCCAGGCACAGCAGCCCGCCGCGCGCCGAGGGCCGGGCGTACGGCGTGCCGAGGTCGGCTGCGAGCAGGGAGAGACAGCCCCCGAGGGTGACGCCGCGCGCCCGCCCGGGGACGAGCGCGGTGCCGTCGGACCTGATGGTGCGGACCGTCTCGGGGGCGAAGAGGGTGGCCTTGAGATGGTCCTGCGCCCGCGCGTTCTTCACGAAGTCCAGTCCCGCGGCCATCGGCCCGTGCAGGGTGACGAGTCCGAGCCGGACCGCGAACGCCTCGTGCAGCGTGGTGATGTCGCTGAACCCGACGAACACCTTCGGTCCGGCCGCCCGCATGGCGTCCCAGTCGAGTGCGTCGACCATGCGCTGTACGCCGTAGCCGCCGCGGGCGCAGATCACCGCGTCGACGGCCGGGTCGCACCAGGCGGACTGCAGATCGGCGGCCCGGTCGGCGTCGGCGCCCGCGAGATAGCCGAACTCACTGTGGCGGCCGAGGACATGGGGGGCCACCACCGGGTCGAGGTCCCAGCCGCGCAGCACGTCGAGCCCTGCCTGAAGCCGCTCCTCGGGCACCGGACCGCTGGGTGCGACAACGGCCACCCGGGCGCCGGGGGTGAGCCGGGACGGTCGCGACAGCGGTTCGACCCGGCTCACGCGCCCAGCTCCAGCGTGGGAACGCCCGGTGGCCGCATCCCGAACACCTGGGCGTACAGGGACATCTCGGCCTCCAGGGCGCGCACCATCGTCTCGGCCCGCCGGAAGCCGTGCCCCTCGCCCTCGAAGGTGAGATACGCGTGCGGCACTCCCCGGCCGGCCAGCCGGGCCAGGAACCGCTCGCACTGCACGGGCGGGCAGATCACGTCGTCCAGCCCCTGGAGCATCAGGAAGGGCACGGAGAGCCGGTCGGCGTGCTCGACGGGCGAGCGCTCCGCGTACCGCTCGGGAACCTCGGCGCGCGGCCCGATCAGGCCCTCCAGGTACTGGGACTCGAAGTCATGGGTCTCCCCCGTGCCCCAGCCGGCGAGGTCGAGCACCGGATAGATGATGGTGCCGCAGGCGTAGACGTCGGTCGTGGTGAGCGAGGCGGCGGTGGTCCAGCCCCCGGCGCTGCCGCCGCGGACGGCGAGCCGGCCGCGGTCCGCCGTGCCCTCGTCGGCGAGGGCCAGCGCGACGGCGGCGCAGTCCTCCACGTCGACCACGCCCCACTGTCCGCGCAGCCGGCCCCGGTACTCGCGCCCGTATCCGGTGGAGCCGCCGTAGTTGACCTCGGCGACACCGATGCCGCGCGAGGTGAAGTAGGCGACCTCCAGGTCGAGCACGAGCGGCACCCGGCTGGTGGGGCCGCCGTGCGCCCAGATCACGTACGGCGGGAGCTCGTCCGCCCGGCCGGTGCACCCGGGGTGGTGCGGCGGGTAGACCTGGGCGTGGATCTCGCGGCCGTCCGGCCCGGTGAACGTGCGGACCTGCGGCTCGGGGTAGTACGCGGGGTCCACGGCGTCCCGGTGCGCGGCGCCGATCACGCGGGCCCGGCCCGTCCGGGTGTCCAACTCGACCACTTCGTGGCCGCTGCGCGGACCGGCCCCGATGGCGACGACCCGCTCCCCGTGGGCGGCCACGGAGGGCGCGAACTCGGTCCAGGGACCGGCCGCGTCGACGACCTCCCCGGTCTCCGGGTCGAGTACGCCGAGCGCGGGGGCGCCCCGGCCGTGCACGACCGCGATCAGTCCGCTGTCCAGCGGGGCGAACCAGCGGTGTCCGAGCTTCCACAGCGGCCCGCCGAACTCCTCCTCCCGCGGACAGAGCGGCTGACCGTCCCGGTAGAGGTTCCACCAGCCGGTGCGGTCGCTCGTGTACAGCAGCCGGCCGTCGTGGGTCCAGCCGGCCTGGGGGACGGACTCCTCCGGTCCGCCGGCCACGGTGCGGGGGTCGCTCAGGGTGCCGTCCGGGGAGACGTCGGCGACCAGCAGCTCGGTACCGTCCCACGGCATGCGCGGATGGTCCCAGCCGATCCAGGCGGCGCGCCGCCCGTCGGGCGAGAGACGCGGTCCGGTGACGAACCGGTGCCGTCCGTCGCTCAGTTCGCGCACGGCGTCCCGGTCGTCGGCGGCGGAGCCGTCCAGCGGTACGGCGGCCAGCACGCGGCGTACGTCGCTGGGCCCGTCACCGGTGAACTCCTCCAGGACGCACCACACCTCGTCGCGCTCCGGCAGCAGCACCGGCTCGGCCCAGCGCAGGCCCTGCCCGACCGGCGACACGGGGGTGAGCGGACGCGGCTCGCCGCCCGGTTCGTACCGGTAGAGGCGCTGGTCGGCGAAGTTCACGAACACCACGACCGGGCCGCCGTCACCCGGCGTACCGGCCCAGGGGAGGCCGCCGTACTCGATGACCCGGGTGCGCACGTTCCACGGCGTGGGCAGCACGGACTCCTCCGTGCCGTCGGCGTGCCGCCGCACCAGGGTGCGCCGGCCTGCCTCGGTGGGCCGGGGTTCGGTCCACCACACCTCGTCGCCGACGAAGCCCGCGAATTCGGGGCTGCCGTCGTGTGCCGCGGCCGTGGCCGCGTCGATGGGCGAGGGCCACTCGCCGTACGCCAGGGGCCGCACTGTCTCCTCCACTCGTTCAGGCCGTCCGCAGGAACCGGTCGAGGACACGGACGCCGAAGTGGAGCGCCTCGACCGGGACGCGCTCGTCGACTCCGTGGAAGAGGGCCTGGTAGTCGAAGCCCTCCGGCAGCTTCAGCGGCGCGAATCCGTAGCCGGTGATGCCGAGCCGGGAGAACTGCTTGGCGTCCGTGCCGCCGGACATGCAGTACGGCACGACGTGTCCCTCGGGCGCGAACTCCTCGACCGCGGCGCGCATCCGGAGATACGTCGGCGAGTCCACCGGCGCCTGGAGGGCCACCTCGTGGTGCTCGAAATCCCAGTCGACGTCCGGTCCGGTGAGCCGGTCCATGGTCGCGCGGAACTCGTCCTCGGCGCCCGACAGATACCGGCCGTCGACGTGCGCCACGGCCTCACCGGGGATCACGTTCACCTTGTACCCGGCATCCAGCATGGTCGGGTTGGCGCTGTTGCGGACGGTTGCCTCGACGAGCTTGCCCGCCGTACCGAGCTTGTCCAGCAGCGCGTCCACGTCGGACAGGTCGGTCTCGATGCCGTACACCGCGGCGAGTTCGGTGAGCGCGGCCCGTACGGTGGGGGTGAGCCGCAGCGGCCACTGGTGCTCGCCGATGCGGGTGATGGCGGCGGCGAGGCGGGTCACCGCGTTCTCCCGGTTGACCTTGGAGCCGTGCCCGGCACGGCCGCGCGCAGTGAGCTTCAGCCAGGCGGTGCCGCGCTCGCCGGCCGCGATCGGGTAGAGCTGCCGGCCGTCGCCGTCGTGGAAGGTGAACGCGCCCGACTCGCTGACGCCCTCGGTACAGCCCTCGAAGAGGTGGGCGTGCCGGTCGGCGAGGAACCCGGAGCCGTCCGCGGCACTGGCCTCCTCGTCGGCGGTGAACGCGACGACGATGTCGCGGCGCGGCCGCACACCCTCGCGCGCCCAGGCCCGCACCACGGCGAGAATCATCGCGTCCATGTTCTTCATGTCGACGGCGCCGCGTCCCCAGACGACTCCGTCGCGGACCTCCCCGGAGAACGGGTGCACGCTCCAGTCGGCCGCTTCGGCCGGTACGACGTCCAGGTGCCCGTGCACGAGCAGCGCGTCGGCCGACGGGTCGGTGCCTTCCAGGCGCGCGACGACGTTGGTCCGTCCGGGGGTGCGCTCGAGCAGGACGGGCTCCAGGCCGGCCTCGGCGAGCCGGGCGGCGGCGTACTCGGCGGCGGGCCGCTCCTGGCAGTCGCCTCCGCCCCTGTTGGTCGTGTCGATCCTGATCAGGTCGGACGTGAAGGTCACGACCTCGTCCATCGCCCGCTCGTCAGCCATACTGCTCCTCCACCGCGGCCGAGGCGATCGTGGTGACCGCCTTGAAGGTGCGGATTCCGTCGTACATGGTCCCGCTGGTGTACGCGATCTTCCGCTCGCCGGTCCGGGTCACGCCCGGCACGACGGTGGCGGCCATCGCCAGATGCTCCGCGTCGAACTCCACCGCGACGGTGAAGGGCCCGCCGTCGACCGGCTCCCGGCGCACCGCCAGCGCGGCCGCGTCCTTGGCCGCCGCGCGGATGTCGGCGGCCGTCCGGGCCGGTGTGCGGCACACCGCCGCGTACCGGGACACATGGTCCTTGACGGCGACCTTGAGCGCCTCGGGCGCGTAACCGAGCGCGTCCTCGCAGGCCACGTCGTCACCGGTGACCAGGACCACCGGCACTCCGTACTCGGCGACCACATGCGCGTTGAGCAGTCCCTCGCTCGCCCTCACGTCGTTGACCCACACCCCGGTGATGGAGTTGGCGAGGAAGGTGTGCGCCAGGACGCCCTCCATGCCGGCGCCGACGTGGTAGCCGACGAACGCGATGCCGTCGACGTCGCCGTGCTGCACACCCTCGACCATGGACAGGGACTTGTGCCGGCCGGTGAGCATCTGGGCCCGCTCGTCGAGCTGCTCCAGCAGCAGATTGCGCATGGTCCAGTGGGCCTCGTTGATCAGCACCTCGTCGGCGCCGCCGTCGAAGAAGCCCTGCACGGCGGCGTTGACGTCCGAGGTGAACAGGGACCGGCACCGCTCCCACTGGGGAGTCCCCGGCAGCACGTCGGCCGGCCAGGTGACACCGGTGGCGCCCTCCATGTCGGCGCTGATGAGGATCTTCATGGTGTCTCACGTTACGCGTCGGCCGGAGGGCCCGGCACACGAGGGGTGGGAGGAGGGCCCGTGCTCACCGGAGCGCGCCGCGTCCCTCACGGGAGCCCCGCCCCTCTCCCCGGGGAGAGCGTGCGGCTCCCCGTCGGGCGGCGCGAGGGCCTCCGGCTCACCGGCCGTCCGCCCGGCGTGGCGACGGCGCCAGCAGGGATTGCCCGGTGGAGGTCTGCGAGTACTACGGCACCGTGCCGTGCCAGCTCACCCCGCGTGAGGTGGATCGCTACTTCGCCGGGGCGGGCAAGCGGGCGCCGTCGACGCCGCGCGGGAAGATCAACAAGATCGACACGTACTTCGCGTTCCTTGAGCAGCAGTACGCCGGCGAGATCATGCGGCGGTCCGAGGTGAGCTGTGCGTTCAGCCTTGGGGGTCGTCCACATGCCAGGGGGCAGCCGCCCGGGTAACGCAGGCATCGGCGGTGATCCGCAGGGCGTACACCGACGCGTCCGCAGTGTCCCGTACAAGGCCGAGGTAGTGGTGTCCGGTCATGTGGCACCAGGCGGGCAGGTCGAGCGGCGCGGCCGGGTCGGTGGCAATGACGTGGACGACGGTGCCCGGCTCCGCGCCGTTGATCTCCTTGCGCAGCCTCAGCAGGAGGGTGACGCACAGCAGGCCGGTGCCGTCGACGGTGATGCCCGGCGCGGGGTTGTCGGGGTTCATGGTGCTCATCGGCGATAGGCGGTGGCGGCGACGGCGGGCAGGAGAGCGAGGGACAGGGCGCCGCCGGCGAGGGCGAGGGCGGGGTAGCTGGTGGCGGCGACCATGATGCCGGAGGTGATGCCGCCGGTGGCGCCGGCGATGGCGATGGAGACGTCGACCAGGCCCTGGGTCTTGGCGCGGGTGGCGAGGGGGACGGTTTCGGTGATGATCGCGGTGCCGGAGACGAGGCCGAAGTTCCAGCCCAGTCCCAGCAGCGCGAGGGCGAGGGCGAGGAGGGCGACGGAGTCGCCGGGCGCTGCGGCGGCGAGGATACCGGCGGCCAGGAGGGTGAGGCCGGAGGTCGCGGCGATCTTCGTGTGGCCGTAGCGGTCGACTAGCCAGCCGGTGAGGGGGGAGGGCAGGTACATGGCGCCGATGTGGATGCCGATGACGAGGCCGGAGGCGGCGGTGGAGTGGCCGTGGTCGCGCATGTGGACGGGTGTCATCGTCATGATCGCGACCATGACCAGCTGGGTGAGGATCATGACCAGCGCGCCGAGGACGACACCTGTGCGGCCCTTGCTGGTGTCGGCGTCACCGCTGTCGGCGGCCGGGTTGGTCGCGGCGTCGGCTTCCTTGGCCTGGGCGAGGTCACGGGCCAGCAGCAGCGGGTCGGGGCGCAGCCAGATGGTGAGGACGAGTGCGGCCAGGGCGTAGGCGGCGCCGGAGATGACGAAGAGTCCGGCGAGGTGGGGGATGCCGAGGTGTTCGGCGAGGGTGCCTGCGGGGGCGGCGAGGTTGGGTCCGGCGACGCCGCCGAGGGTGGTGGCGACCAGGACGGTGGAGACGGCGCGGGCGCGGTGGCCGGGTGGGGCGACGTCGGCTCCGGCGTAGCGGGCCTGGAGGTTGGTGGCGGTGCCGGCGCCGTAGACGAACAGGGCGATGAACAGCAGGACGGGGTTGCCCAGGACGGCGGCGGTGATGACGCCGGCGGAGCCGATCGCGCCGGTGAGGTAGCCGGTGGCGAGGCCGGGGCGGCGACCTCTGGCCTGCGAGATGCGGCCGACGGTGATAGCGGCGAGGGCGGAACCGGCGGTGAACAGTGCGCTGGGCAGTCCGGCCAGGCTGGTGGTGCCGAGCATGTCCTGCGCGAGGAGGGCGCCGACGGTGACACCGGCGGCGAGACCGGCACCGCTCAGGACCTGCGAAGCGACCAGGACCCGCAGAATACGGCGCTGCGCCTGGGCGGCGTCGGGTATGGAAGCCGTCGCGCTGGTGGGTGTGGTGCTGTTCATGTCTCTTCCTGCGTGGGGCGGTCGGCAGCGGAGGCGTCAGGGGGTGGTGGCTGGCGGCGTCCACTGCTGGTCGTGCCACGCCGGGTCGACGGGTGTGTGGGTGAGGTGATTGGCGTAGTTGGACAGGGTCTTCATGCCGACGGTCCGGGTGTAGAGGTTTCCGGTCTTGCGGCCTTGGGCGACGTCGAGGAGATCGGCGGTGGTTTCGAACGCAAAGGTGGAGTGGTTGTAGAACGGGGTGTGGACGGCGCCCTCGGCGTCGCGGCGTTCGCCGGCGTGGACACTGCGGGTGGACAGTCCGTGCGCGCTGGTCCCGGTCATGCCTCTCCCGCTGCTCGTCGCTTCCTCTGGCTCCGGGCCAGTGGGCCCGGTCACTGCGCGGCAGCCGCCCGGATGAGGACTGCTGCCGCCGTCTCGATGTCCTCGGCGGTGCTCCAGCGGCCCAGGGACAGCCGCAGCGCGCCGAGCGCGCGGGCCGCATCAAGGCCCATGGCGGTGAGCACCGGGGAGGGAGTGTGGGTGCCGCTGTGACAGGCCGATCCGGTCGAGGCCGCAATCTCGCCGACGGCGCCGAGGAGTTCGTGCCCGAGGACACGGTCGACGCTGACGTTCAGGGTGTTCGGCAGGCGGTTCTTCTCCGGCCCGTTGAGGTGCAGGCGGCCGGGCAGGGCGGCCGCCAGTTGCTGGTGGAGGTCGTCGCGCAGGGCCGCGATGCGGGCCGGGGCGCCGGAGGCCAGTTCGTCGCCGGCGAGTTGTGCGGCGGTGCCGAGCGCGACGGCCAGGGCGACGTTCTCCGTCCCGGCGCGCAGTCCGCGCTCTTGCCCGCCGCCGTAGACGACCGGCTCCAACGTCACGCCGTCGCGTACGAAGAGGGCGGCGGCGCCCTTGGGCGCGTACATCTTGTGTCCCACGATCGTCAGCAGGTCCACGCCCAGCTCACCGACATTGAGGGGGATCTTGCTGACGGCCTGGGCTGCGTCGCAGTGGAACAGCGCCCCGTGCTCGTGGGCGAGCGCGGCGAGTTCCGCGATCGGCTGCAGCGCGCCGGTCTCGTTGTTCGCCGCCATCACCGACGCCAGCACCGTGTCCTCGGTGAACGCGTCGGCCAGCGCCGCCGGGGAGAGGAGCCCGTCGCCGTCGACCGGCAGCACGGTCACTCGGGCACCGTGCAGCTGCTCAAGGGCCCGGCACGTCTCCAGGACGGCGGGGTGCTCGGTGGCCTGCGTGATCACGTGCGGGTGCGGGCGATCGGAGGCCAGGACTGTGCCGCGCAGGGCGAGCAGGTCGGCTTCGGATCCGGAGCCGGTGAAGACGATCTCCCCAGGCCCGGCGTCGATCAGCGCGGCGACTTGGGCGCGGGCATGGGCGAGCGCCCGGCGCGGGGTGTCGGCGTAAGGGTGACCGCTTGAGGGGTTACCGAAGAAGTCCGTCAGGTGCGGCCACATCGCTGCGGCGACGCGCGGGTCGACCGGGGTGGTGGCGTTGTAGTCCAAGTAGACCGGCCCGTCAACCAGTCCCGGGTGCGGCGGGAGATCGCCGCCCGAGGCGGTCACATCAGGTCCGCTGCGTCGACGGGCAGCTCCGACAGGCGCCACTCGAGCATGCCGTCGTTGAGGCGGATCGCGCGGCGGCCTCGGTCGGTCAGCAGCCGTACCGCGTCGTAGGCCAGGACGCAGTACTCGCCGCGGCAGTAGACGACGATCTCCAGGTCCTCGGGCAGCTCGTTGATCCGGTCGGCCAGCTCGTCGACCGGGATGGAGAGGGCGCCGGGAATGTGTCCGGCCTGGTACTCCTCCACCGGCCGTACATCGAGCACGATGACGTCCCCGGCGGCGATGCGGACCCACAGCTCCTCACGGCTGACCTCGGTGGCGGTGTCCTCGCCGAGGTAGGCGTTGCGTGCAGCGGGCACGGCGGCCTGGTGGCGGTCGGCGACCTTGCGCAGCAGGGCGAACAGCTGGGCGACGTCGTCACCGGCGAGCCGGTAGTGGATGCGCACGCCCTCGCGGCGGGTGGTGACGAACCCGGCCTGCTTGAGGGTCTGCAGATGCGCGGACGCGGTGGTCAGGTTCAGCCCGGCTGCCTTCGCCAGCGCGTCGACGGTGCGCTCGCCCTGGGCCAGCAGATCCAGCAGCTCCAGGCGCTTTCCGCTGGCCAGCGCCTTGCCGCTGGCCGCGAACGCGTCGTACAGCCGGGCCTTCGTCGTGCTCTTCGTGTCCTCCGACATGGCATCCTCCATAAATCTATGGATTATTGTAATTGAGTTTGGAGGGTGTGACCACACACCCCGTCCTGAGATCTTGGAGGACGCCGTGGGCTTCGCAGACGATCACCTCATACCGCTGGTCGACGAAGGGCTGGGCAACAGCGCCTATCTGCTCGACCTCGGCGACGGGCGTGCCCTTGCCATGGACGCCAGCCGTGACCTGCGGGCTCTGCGGGCAGCGGCCGAGCGGCGCAGGCTGCGCATCGCGTTCGCCGCGGACACGCATCTGCACGCCGACTTCCTCTCCGGCGCCGTCCAGCTCGGCCACGACACCGGCGCCACGATCCTGGCCTCCGCCGCCGGACGGCGCGCCTTCGACCACCAGCGCCTGGCCGACGGCGACGAGGTTGACCTCGGCGGACTGACCCTGCGCGCCCTGGCCACCCCCGGGCACACCGACGAGCATCTGTCCTTCCTGCTGCTGGACGGCAACCGGGAGCTGGGGGTGTTCACCGGCGGGTCGCTGATCGTGAACTCCGCCGCCCGCACCGACCTCCTCGGCCCGGAGCGCACCGAGGAACTCACCCGCGCCCAGTACCGGTCGTTGAAGCGGCTGACCGAGCTGCCGGACGAGACCGCGGTGTGGCCCTCAACGGGCGCCTCGCGGGCGGCATGGACGCCTGGGCCGCCGACGGCCCGGACCACCACCGCCTACATGACCGCCGACCGAGCGGGCGCAGGGCCAGTGCTCGACATCCGGCAGCGGGCCGAGCACACCGCGGGGTGCATTCCCGGCGCCGTGCACATCGAACTCGGCGAGCTCACCACCCGAGCCGTCGACGCGCCGGTGGGTGCTGTCGTCCACTGCGGGCACGGCGAGCGGGCCATGACCGCCGCCAGCCTCCTGGAGCGCGCCGGACGCACCGACCTCACGGTCCTGGACGGCGGACCGAACCAGTACGCCGCCGCCCACGGCCAGCAGCTCACCACGGACCCGGAGGACACGCGCTCGTGAATGTCACGCCACCCACCACGACCGACACGTCCGGCCGGTCGGTCCAGTTGGGGCTGCGGGAGAACCGGCTGCAGTTCACCCTGCTGGTCATCGTCAACATCTGCGTCGGCGGCCTGGTCGGCCTCGAGCGCACCACCGTCCCGCTCATCGGCTCCGAGACCTTCGGCCTGACCAGCGACCTGGCGATCTTCTCCTTCATCATCGCCTTCGGCCTCACCAAGGCGTTCACCAACCTCGCCGCCGGGGCGCTCACCGCCCGCTTCCGCCGCAAACAGCTCCTGGTGGCCGGCTGGATCCTCGGCATCCCCGTCCCCTTCGCCCTCGCCTGGGCCCCCTCGTGGGGCTGGATCGTCGCCGCCAACGTCCTGCTCGGCCTCAACCAGGGCCTGACCTGGTCGATGACCGTCAATATGAAGATCGACCTCGTCGGCCCCTCCCGACGAGGCCTGGCCACCGGCCTGAATGAGGCCGCCGGCTACACCGCGGTCGGCGTCACCGCCCTGCTCACTGGCTACCTCGCCACCAGCTACGGCCTGCGCCCTGTCCCCGAACTCATCGGCGTCGTCTTCGTCGTCGCGGGCCTCGCCCTGGCCCTGGTCGTCCGCGACACCGCCGCCCACGTCGCCCTTGAACTCGCCCACCACACCAAGCCGCTGCCCACCGGCGAGAACACCGGCCTCAAAGCCACCTTCACCCGCACCTCCTGGCACAACCGCTCCCTGCGCGGCGCCAGCCAGGCCGGACTGATCAACAACCTCAACGACGGCCTCACCTGGGGCGTCTTCCCCCTGCTCTTCACCGACCACGGCCTGGGACTTGCCGCCGTCGGCCTGATCAAGGGCCTCTACCCGATCCTGTGGGGACTGGGGCAGATCTCCACAGGGCACCTCGCCGACCGCATCGGCCGCAAACCCCTCATCGTCTACGGCATGCTCGTCCAGTCCGTCGGCTTCGTCCTCGCCCTCGCCCTGCTGGAGCGCCCACTGCTCGCGGGCATCCTCTCCGCGGTCTTCCTCGGCCTGGGCACCGCCATGGTCTACCCGGCCCTCATCGCCTCCATCTCCGACCACGCCCACCCCGCCTGGCGCGCCAACGCACTCGGCACCTACCGGTTCTGGCGCGACATCGGCTACGCCGCCGGCGCCCTCGTCGCCGGCATCCTCGCCGACTGGCTCGGCCTGAACGCCACCGTCATCGCAGCCGCCGCCCTCACTGCCGCCTCCGGCCTGCTCGCCGCCCGCTGGATCAAGGAACACCCCGCCCGGTGACCGGCCCGCTGGACCTGCCCCCGAGCATCAGCCCAGCAGGCCCTACCAAGCCGGCAGGGCGTTACCAACTGACTGGAAGCTGGACGAGTCCGCCCGTCAGTACGTCACCGCGCACGCGCAGTTCCTCGACCGGCACGGCAAGCTGCATCTTGGGGAAATGCGGGATGAGTTGGCCGAAGGCGACCTGCAGTTCCATGCGGGCCAGGGGAGCGCCGATGCAGTAGCGCAGGCCGTGCCCGAACGTGAGGTGAGAGGTGTCCCGCCGCGTGACGTCGAAACGCTCGGGGTCGGTAAAGACGGCGCCGTCGTGGTTGGCGGCGCCGTTGTCCAGCATGACCAGGTCCCCGGCCCGGACGATGACGCCGCCGATCTCGATATCGGTGTGCGCGTAGCGAGGGATGCCTCCGCCGCCCTTGCCCGGTGCGCGCATGGTTTCCTCGACCGCCCCGGGGATCAGGCCGGGGTCATCCAGCAGCAGTTGCCACTGGCCCGGATTGGTCAGCAGGAGCAGCGCACCCAGGCCGATCTGCACGACGGTGGTCTCGTGGCCGGCGAACAGCAGAGCCATCGACAGCATGGCGATCTCGTCGTCGCCGACTCCGTCGGTCGCACACAGCCGAGAGATCACATCCTCGCCAGGCCGGCGGCGCTTGCGGCCCACCAGCTCCTGCCCGTAGGTGAAGAGGTCGCCCAGCCCCTGCTCCGAGCGTGCCCTGTCCAGTACGTCAGCGGCCGCCTGCGTCCATGCGCGGAACTGGGTGCGCTCTTCGTACGGCACGCCCAGCAGCTCGCAGATCACCAGGATCGGCAACGGGAGGGCGAGCGCAGCGTTGAGATCGGCCGGCGGCCCCTGTTCCGCCAGATCATCAAGGAGTTGCCCGGTCAGCGTTTCCACCCGCCCGCGAAATGCTTGCATGCGGCCCGGCGTGAAGTGCGGCTGAAGCAGTGACCGTATCCGGGCGTGGTCGGCCTTCTCGGTGTCGTAGTTGCCCAGCGGGCCTCCGAACAGAGCCGACTCACCCGAGCGCGCGGCGTTGTCCGGGTCTGGGTGGGACCGGGAACGAATCGGATGCGGACCGGGATCGTTCCCCCGGGCATGTGTTCCGTACCGGAGCAGTTCGCGGGCGGTGCGCCGCCGGCATGCCGATGGCGCCGCCCGTGCCTACGGTGAGCAGGACGAAGCCGCCACGGAACAGGAGCCGCCGTATGCCGGTCACCGGGAGCCCGCTGCACGGAAGGACCGCCGTCGTCACCGGAGCGGCGCGCGGCCTGGGAGCGGCGCTGGCGCGGGAGCTGTCCGCCCGCGGGGCGAGGGTGGCACTGCTCGGGCGGGAGGAGCGGACGCTGAAGCGGGTCCAGGACACCCTTCCGGGCGCCTGCGGCTGCTGGGAGGTCGATGTCACGGACGACCGGGGCCTGGCCCGGGCCGGCGCGGACATCCGCGCACGGCTCGGTCCTCCCTCCGTCGTCGTCGCCAACGCGGGTGTCGCCGAGGGCGGACCGTTCGCCGAGTCCGATCCCGCCGTGTGGCGCCGGGTGGTCGAGGTCAACCTGATCGGCAGTGCCGCCACGGCCCGTACGTTCATCGGGGACCTGCTGGACACGTCCGGCTACTTCCTCCAGGTCGCGTCGCTCGCCTCCATCGGTACGGCGCCCATGATGAGCGCGTACTGCGCGTCCAAGGCGGGGGTCGAGTCGTTCGCCCACGCGCTGCGGGCCGAGATGGCCCCCCGGCGCGTGGGTGTGGGCATCGCCTACATCAACTGGACCGACACCGACATGGTCCGTGACGCGGACGAGTTCGCGGTGCTCCGTGAGCTGCGCGGCCACATGCCGCCGCCGGCGCGCAAGGTGTACCCCGTCGAGTACGTCGCGGGCCGTCTGGTCGCCGCGATCGAGCGGCGCCGTCCGTCGGTCTACGTGCCCGGCTGGCTGCGGTCGGCCCAGCTCGTGCGCGCCGCCCTGCCCCCGGTGGTGACGCTGTTGTCGCGACGCGAGCTGCCGCGGCTGGCCGCCGCCGAGCCGTTCGAGGCCACAGGGCTCCTGGGCGCCGGCGGCCGGGCCGACCGGGACACCTCCCGGTCCTGACGGGGTTAGGGCCCCGTCCGCCCGCCTGTGGTGAGCGTGTTCGTGAGGGGTGCGTCCAGCGGGCCGGTGGCCGGTGGCCGGTGAAGTGGCTGTGCGGGGCGGTCGAACCACCCGACGCCTTCGGCAGGAGAGGCACATGCACGCTATGGCGACCGATACGGCTTCCGCGGCCGGCACGTGGTCGCGGAGCGACCGCGACCACGTGCCGGGTGCCACGGAGACCGAGTACGGCGACACGCCGCTGTGGCACACGATCGGACCGGAGACCACGGCGTCGCTGCTCGTCGTGCCGGCGCGACCGAGGTGGCCGTCCGGGCTCGGCGTGAGCGAGCTCGTACGGCGGGAGGGCGGTGCGCTCGTCGCCTGCCGCGTCACGGCCGAGTGCCGGCACGCCGGTGCTCCCTTCGGCTCGTGCACGATGCGGTTCGCCCGTGCGGCGCAGTCCGCCCCGGCCGGCGAGCACCCGACGCCCCCGCCCGCCCTGCTGCACCCCGCCGCGGCGGCGGTCGGTGCCGCCCCGGAACACGACGTCCTCGTGACACGGGCGCCGCAGGGGCGTTTGGTGGTCGTTCCGCGGGACCCGGCACACCCCCTTCCGCTGCCGGGGTGCCCGTCCCGACTGCCCGCCCCGGCGCTCCCGGGGGGCGGGCGGCAGGCGGCCCTGCTGAACTGCGTGAGGACTGCGGGCGCCGTGGCCGGACCCGGCATCGACCTGCGGGCGCCGGTACCGGCCCACGGGCGCCCGGCTGGAGGGGGCGGCGGAACCGGGCGGCTTCCGCTCCCTCGTCATGGTGGCCGGCCGCGTCGGCACGACGGGCACGGTCGCGCTGCTGCGCTCATGATCGGACGCAGGAGGAAGTCGCGACGGACACGGACGTCGCGACGGACGGATGAGAGGAACAGTCGTGGCGGTCGAGGACGGACAGAGAAGCGGCGAGCGGCTGCACTGCCTGGTCACCGGGGCGTCCGGGTACGTCGGCGGACGTCTGGTGCCGGAACTGCTGCGGGCCGGGCACCGGGTCCGCTGCCTGGCCCGCTCCCCCGGCAAGCTCCGCGACCACCCCTGGGCCCCGGACGTCGAGACCGTCCGCGGTGACGTCACGGACGCCGACTCCCTCGCGGAGGCCATGCGCGGAGTGGACGTCGCCTACTACCTGGTGCACGCCCTCACCACCGGCTCCGGTTTCGAGGAGACCGACCGTCGCGCCGCCCGGAACTTCGCCGAGCAGGCACACGCCGCCGGCGTACGGCGGATCGTCTACCTGGGCGGGCTCACCCCGAAGGGGGTGCCCGAGCACTCCCTTTCCCCGCACCTGCGCTCCAGGGCGGAGGTGGGACGGATCCTCCTCGACTCCCCGGTGCCCGCCACGGTGCTGCGGGCGGCGGTCGTCATCGGCTCGGGATCCGCGTCGTTCGAGATGCTGCGCTACCTCACCGAGCGCCTGCCCGTGATGGTGACCCCCAGCTGGGTGCAGACACGGACCCAGCCGATCGCGGTCCGCGACGTGCTGCGCTACCTCGTCGGCTCGGCCACCATGCCGCCCGACGTCGACCGGGCCTTCGACATCGGCGGACCGGACGTCCTCACCTACGAGGAGATGATGCGCCGTTACGCCGAGGTCGCCGGGCTGCGGCGACGGCTCATCGTCCGGGTGCCGGTCCTCACCCCGCGGCTCTCGAGCCACTGGGTGGGCCTGGTCACCCCGGTGCCCGCCTCCATCGCCCGTCCGCTGACCGAGTCGCTGCGCCACGAGGTCGTCTGCCGGGAGCACGACATCTCCCGCCACGTGCCCGACCCCCCGGGCTGTCCGCTGCCCTTCGACGAGGCGCTTGCCCTGGCGCTGCGCATGGTCCGGCACGCCCAGGTGGACACCCGCTGGTCGTCCGCGTCCGTGCCCGGGGCGCCCAGCGACCCGCTGCCCACCGACCCCGACTGGGCCGGCGGCAGCCTCTACCGGGACGAACGGTCCCTGCCGGTCGACGCCTCCCCCGCGTCGCTCTGGAAGGTCATCGAAGGCATCGGCGGTGACAACGGCTGGTACTCCTTCCCGCTCGCCTGGGCGGTCCGCGGGTGGCTGGACCGCTTCGTCGGCGGGGTCGGCCTGCGCCGTGGCCGGCGTGACGCGGCCCGTCTGCGGGCCGGTGACTCCCTGGACTTCTGGCGCGTCGAGGAGATCGAGCCGGGTCACCTGCTGCGGCTGCGCGCCGAGATGCGGCTGCCCGGACTCGCCTGGCTGGAGATGTACGCCGAGACGGACCCCGCCGGCCGGACCCGTTACCGCCAGCGCGCCCTGTTCCATCCGCGCGGGCTCCTGGGCCACGCCTACTGGTGGAGCGTCTCGCCGTTCCACGCCGTCGTCTTCGGCGGAATGGCCCGCAACATCGCGCGGGCCGCCGCCAGGGACGCGGGCACGCCCGGACGAGCGGCACGCCCGGACCGTACCCGGCCCGCCCGGACCGCGCACCGGTCCCGTCCCTGACCGGCCGGCGCCGCACCGCCTCACCCCACCAGGAGCGACGACATGACCCGCGCGGTCGTCCTGTTCACCTCGGATCTGCGCCTGCACGACCATCCGCCGCTGCGCGCCGCGCTCGCGGCCGCCGACGAGGTGGTGCCGCTGTTCGTCCGCGACCCCGCCGTGCACGCGGCGGGCTTCGACGCCCCCAACCGGGTCGCCTTCCTCGCCGACTGCCTGGCGGATCTGGACGCCTCGCTGCGCCGCCGCGGCGGCCGGCTGGTCGTGCGCGACGGTCCGGTCACGCGGGAGGTCCGCGCGGTCGCGGCCGAGTCCGGCGCCACGGAGGTCCACATGGCCGCCGCGGCGACCGCCTACGGCCACCGGAGGGAGGAACGGCTGCGGGAGGGCCTCGACGCCGACGGCGTGGCCCTCCATGTGCACGACACCGTGATCACCGCCGTCGCACCCGGACGGGTGACACCGTCCGGCGCCGACCACTACGCGGTGTTCACGCCCTACTTCCGCCGCTGGTCGGCCGAGCGGCTGCGGGAGGTGCGCCCGGCGCCGCGCACCGTGCCCGTGCCGGACGGGGTGCGCGGTGAGCCGCTCCCGTCCCGCCCGGCGCCCTCCCTTCTCTCACCGGGCCTGCCCGCGGGAGGTGAGAAGGCGGGCCGGGAGCGGTTCGCCCGGTGGGCACGGTCGGGGATGCCCGCGTACGAGGCCCGGCACGACGACCTGGCCGGCGACGCGACGTCACGGCTGTCGCCGTTCCTGCACTTCGGTGCGCTGTCCGCGTCGGAACTCGTGCAGCGGGCACGCGCGCAGGGCGGTCCGGGCGCCGAGGCGTTCGTGCGGCAGCTGTGCTGGCGGGACTTCCACCACCAGGTGCTGGCGGCGCGCCCCGAAGCGTCCGCACGGGACTACCGCACCCGGCACGACCGGTGGCGGACCGAGGAGGAGGCCGCCGAGGACATCGCGGCCTGGCGGGAGGGGCATACCGGCTATCCGGTCGTCGACGCGGCGATGCGCCAGCTGCGCCACGAGGGCTGGATGCACAACCGGGCGCGTCTGCTGGCGGCGAGCTTCCTGACCAAGACGCTCTACGTGGACTGGCGGATCGGCGCCCGGCACTTCCTCGCGCTCCTGGTCGACGGCGACATCGTCAACAACCAGCTCAACTGGCAGTGGGCCGCCGGCACCGGCACGGACACCCGCCCGCACCGCGTCCTCAACCCGGTCGTCCAGGGACGGCGCTTCGACCCGCGGGGGACCTACGTACGCCGCTGGGTGCCCGAACTGCGCGACGTGGAGGACCGTTTCGTGCACGAGCCGTGGCGGCTGCCGGAAGACCGGCGCGCCCGCCTCGGCTACCCCGCACCGGTGATCGACCTGTCCGAGGGGCTGGCACGCTTCCAGCACGCCCGCGGCCGCGACTGAGAGGGCACGCGCCGTGCACTGGCTCTTCGGGTATCAGCTCGGTCCCCACTTCCTGACCCCCGGCGAGGGCGGGCCGGGCCGCGACACGCCGCTGCTCATGATCGAGGCCCGTTCGGTCTTCCTCCACCGGCGCTTCCACCGGGCCAAGGCCCACCTGGTGCTCTCCGCCATGCGCCATCGGGCGGCCGCACTGGGCGACCGGATGACCTACGTGCGGGCCGGAAACGGCGTCTCCCCCCACGACGCCGGTGCCCTGCGGCACATCGCCGGGTGCCGGAGCTGCTGGGACGAACTGAAGCTGATCACCCGTATCGTCAGCGCCGCCCGTGGAGTCGAGGAGGCGGACATGCCGACCGCCCCACCGCCGCGGGTGTGGCAGCGCATCACGCGGGAACCGACCGGGGCGGGCACACCGGCCGCTCCCGCGGCCGCGGTTCCACGCCGGAGGCACACCGCCCGTCGTGTGCCTCCCCGCGCGCCGGCCGCTTCCCGGACATCCGGTGCCGAAGAGCCAGTGCCGGTCCCGCGCTCGGCCTCTTCGCCGGCCTCACCGTCGTGTGGTGGTGGCATCGGGCCCGCTCGGACCGGCGCCCGGCACGGGACGGGTGACCGCCCGCCCGGGCCGGCGACGGCTTCCTACGCGGCGCTCCCCGTCACGTACCAGGTGGACGGCAGTTCGATACGGATGCCGTCGGGGGCGTACTCGGTGGTGGTCAGCGGCAGGGTGCCGCTCGCCAGAACGGTCAGCCCGGCCGCGGTCAGGAACTCGGGCACCGCCGCGTCGGCGACCTCGCCGGGGGTTATGCCGTGCCGGAGGACCGGCGCGAGTTTGGGCGGCGGGCCGCCGGGGCCGGTCGCGAAGCTCCGCAGCACCGCTCCGGCGGCCTCGGACGGCTCGACGAGGTAGGCGCGGCCGCGCTCGCCGACCATCGTGGCGATGCCGTCGACCAGCGCCTGCCGGTTGTCGGCCTCGCACTGGTGCAGCACGCCGCGCATGTACACGTTGGCGTCGCCGAGTTCGGCGTGCAGGGCCTGTGTCTCAGCCTTCTCCACGGCGTCCAGCTGACGGTACGTCGCCTGTCCCGCCGGGTCGGCGGCGCGGGCGTGGTCCAGGGCGGCGGCGGAGAGGTCGGCGCCGAGGACACGGGGGAAGCGGTCGGCGAGAAAACGGGTCTGTGTGCCGTTGCCGCAACCGAGGTCCACCAACGGCAGTGCCGGATCGGGCAGATGGGGTTCGAACAGGGCAAGGTGGCGGGCCACCGTCAGCGCGGGCTCCGCGTCCCAGAACACGGCCCCCTGCTCGTCAGGTGCCTCCCGCCAGAAGCCCTCCCAGGCTTCCCGGTACCGACTCGTCACGCTCATGCCCAGCCCCCCCAGGATGCGATACCGACCCGCCCCGTGTGGCGGGCCAGTACGGTGTACCGCGCCCCGGGCGCGCGGACAAGCGCGCGGGCGCACTTCTTCACGGTTCGTTCGCCGCGGTACGCGCGGTCGCACCACCGGCGTCGGCGCTCAGCGGCGCGGCAGTGTCAGTTCGAACCACACGCTCTTGCCGGCCGTCGTCCGGCTCGTCCCCCACGCGCGGGCGAGGGTACTGACGACACGCAGTCCGCGCCCGGCCTCGTCGGTGGGGCGTGCGTCGAGCAGCGTCGGCAACTCGTGGTCGTCGTCCTCCACCTCGCACAGCAGCGTGTCGCCGCGCACCAGCCGCAGAGCGACGGGGCGCGCGTGGGAGTGCCGTACGGCGTTGGTGACCAGCTCGCTGACCAGCAGCTCGGCGCTCTCGACAAGTTTCGGCAGCCCCCAGTCGTGCAGCCGCTCGCGGACCACCGCGCGGGCCCGTCCCGCCTCGGACGGCTCGGGGGGCAGCCGCCACTCGGCGACGTCGTCGGGTTCGATGCCGCCCAGGCGGGCCATCAGCAGCGCCACGTCGTCCTTGCGGCCACCGCGTCCCGCTTCCGAGAAGGTCGCCGCGAGAGCCCGGATGATGGTGTCGCAGGCATCGTCCATGGACGCGGCCGGGTGGGCGGCGGACTCGCACAGCGTGGCGAGCCCGACACCGATGTCCTCGCCGCGCACCTCCACCAGTCCGTCGGTGCACATCACCAGCCGGTCGCCGGGCGAAACGCGCACGCGTACCGCCTCGAAGGGCACTCCGCCGACACCGATGGGCGCGCCCGTGGGCAGGTCGAGCAGTTCACTGCGCCCGTCCGCGGCACGGACCAGCACGGGCGGGATGTGGCCGGCGTTGGCGAGGTGCAGTTCACTCACGATGGGGTCGTAGACGGCGTAGAGACAGGTCGCGAGGTAGGGGTCGCCGAGCCGCTGGGCCAGGTCGTCGAGGTGGCGCAGGAGTTGTGCGGGAGGCAGTTCCAGCGCGGCCATGGTCTGGACGGCGGTGCGCAGCTGCCCCATCATCGCGGCCGAGTTCAGTCCGTGTCCCATGACGTCCCCGACGACGAACGCGGTACGGGCGCCAGGCAGTTTCACCGAGTCGAACCAGTCGCCGCCGATCCGGCCGAGGAGAGTGCCCGGCAGATAGCGGGTGGCGATGTCACAGCCCGCCATGCGTGGCGGGATGCGCGGCAGCATGCTGTCCTGGAGCGTCTCGGCGACGTTCTCCTGGTGGGTGTACATGCGCGCGTTGTCGAGCACCAGGCCCGCGCGGGCGGCGAGTTCGGCACCGGTGACCCGGTCCATGTCGTTGAACAGCTGCCGTTCCGGATGGCGCAGCAGGATCATGAAGCCGAGGACGACCTGACGCGCCTACAGCGGGACGACCAGCATGGAACGGCCGGTGATCAGCGGCCGGATGTCCCGCTTGTCGAACTGCGAGGCGATGGCATGGCCCGTCTCCTCGCTGATGTGCGGCACGAGAACGGGCTCTCCGGTAGTCATGCACTGGAAGAACGGGGTGTGCGCCGGAAAGGGCATGGCCTCACCGACGGGCACGACGTCGTCCCAGCGGCCGGGTTCGTCGGTGTGCTCCAGCGCGACCCGGTGCCACAGGGTGGTGGTGTCCGGCACGCCCTCGTCGAACCCCTCGCCGGCCACGACCTGTTCGCGCAGGTAGGTGCCGACGACATCGGTGAAACGGGGCACGACGGCCTTGCTGACCTCGACGATGGTGCGGGAGAGATCGAGGGAGGTACCGATCCTGGAGCTCACCTCGTTGAGGAACTCCAGGCGTTCCCGGACGGCGGCGTACTCGAGGTCCTCGCTCTCGTCCCGCAGCTCGTCGGGCACCGGTTCGCCGGCCGCCGGCGCGCGGGCCGCCCGTTCACGGCGCTCCCTGCGTTCCACACGCCGGGCACACCCCAGTCGGGGGTGACCGGGACCCGGTCGTTCTGGCTGAACTCCAGGACGGGGTAGCCCAGTTCCAGGACCTGGGCGACGATGCGGGCGCTCTCGCCGACGCTCATGCTGGGAAGGATGTCGGGGAGCTTGCGGGCGAGGTCCTCGGAGCCGGGGAAGTCGGTGTGCAGGGCGAAGCCGGGCGCGACGCGTTCACACTCCCCGGCCTCGTCCGAGCTCAGCCCTTCCGCGCCGGCGGCCAGCACCAGCAGCCGCTCCCGCCCCGGCCCCACGAGCGGATACGCCCACCACAGCACGTCGACACGGCCGGTCCCGGACGCGGCCAGACGGGCCCGGCCCGCAGCCGGGTAGGCCAGACCCCCGCCGAGGGAGGCGCCCAGGCCGGGGCCCAGTCCGTCGTACGGCGCGTACGCCCCGTACGGGGTGTCCTCCTCGTCCTCGGGCAGGGCTCCGGTCACCGGCAGCAGGTCGACGGCCTGGCGGCCGAGCGCGTCCTCCTTGGGGAGGGAGAACAGGCGTCGCGCGCCCGTGCTCCAGTGCGAGACGAGTCCGTCGCGGTCGACGACGGCCACGGCCAGCGGGATCCGGCCGGCAGCGCCGTGTTCGGCCATCGTGCCGTCCCCGGTGCGGCGATCGGGAGGTGCGTTCCGCTCGGTGCCACGGTCCATGGCCCAGGCCCTCTCTCCCCCGGCTGCGCAAGATCTGTACCGCCGCGACCACCGTACGACCACGGTCGGTGGCGATGTGCGGCAATACGGGAATTGCCCGCCGGTGCTCGCACCGGCGCGCGTTTCCCCGTGTGGAGGACCGTTTCAGTCCTCGTGACCCAGCTGGAGGTCGCGTTCCGTACGGCCTCCTCCGGCCACCTGGAGCACGGTCGCGACCGGCGGGTAACCGGCGGCGATGACGGTGTACTCGCCGGAGGCCAGGTCGACGAACCGGAAGGTGCCGTCGGGTCCGGTGGTGAGGGTGTCGACGACGTTGCCCGCCGCGTCCAGGAGCGTCACGCGGGCCTCCTCGACGGGCCGTCCGCCGCCGGCCCGCACCGTGCCGCGCAGCACGGCACCACCGGCCAGCTCGATGTCCTGGCGGGTCTCGCGGGCCGCCTGCACGGTGACGGGGAGGGCGGCCGGGCGGAAGGCGGGGGCACTGGCCGCGAGGGTGTACTCGCCGGCCACCAGCTCATTGATCACATAGCCGCCCTCACGGCCGCTGCGAGTGCCGGCGACGACCTCCCCGTGGACGTTGGTGAGGGTGACAGCGGCGTCCCGCACGGGTGTGCCGTCTGCGGTGACGACACTGCCGGCCAGCCGGCCCGCGCCGCCCAGGACGACGTCGAGTTCGACGGGCCGCTCACCGACGGTCACGGAGACCGCCTGCGGCTGGTGGCCGGCGGCGGCGGCGATCAGGACGTACGACCCCGGGCCGGGCGTGGCCAGTGCGTACCGCCCGTCCCCACCGCTGGCGCCGCGTCCGGTCTGCTGACCGGAGATGTCGATGAGGGTGAGTGCCGCGCGCGGTACGACGGTGCCGTCGGGATGCTGCACGGTCCCGCAGACCGGGACGCCGCCGGTGTGCGGTGCGCGGGCGTGCGGCACACGCGCGTCGGACCGAGGTGCTTCCTGAGCCGGGTCGGCGGTGGACGTGTGGTGGGACACCAGTGGTTTCTCCTTGAGGAAGAAGGCGATGAGCAGGCCGAGGACGAGCACCGGCACCAAGTGGAGGAAGATGCGCGGCATGACGTCGGCGTAGGCCTCCACGTAGGCGTCGCGCAGCCCGGGCGGCAGCGCGTGCACCACCTCGGGGGTGAGGGACCCGGCGTCCGGCGTGTCCGCGTCCGCGGGGAGGCGCCCGGCGAGCGCGTCGGTGAGCCGGCCGGCGAAGAGCGTGCCGAAGACGGCGGCGCCGACGCTGCCGCCGATCTGCCGGAAGTAGTTGTTGGCGCTGGTGGCGGTGCCGAGGTCGGCGGGGCGTACGGAGTTCTGCACGGCGAGGATCAGCACCGGCATCACCATGCCGATACCGGCGCCGAGGACGGCCATCCAGACGCTGTAGTGCAGCCGGGGCGTGCCGGTCTCCAGACGGGAGAGCAGCCACATGCCGACCACGGACAGGGCGGCGCCGACCACGGGGTGCCAACGGTAGCGGCCGGTACGGCTGATGAGCCGGCCCGAGACGACCGAGGCACCGACGATGCCGCCCATCATGGGCGTCATCAGCAACCCGGACTCGGTGGCGGAAACCCCGTCGACCATCTGCAGGTACGTCGGCAGATAGCTGGTGGCGCCGAAGAGGGCGACGCCGGTCACCAGGCCCACCAGGCCGGTGACGTTGAAGACGGAGTCCCGGAACAGCCTGAGCGGGATGAGGGGTTCGGCGGCAAAGCGCTCGACGACGAGGAAGAGCACGATGGCCGCGGCGGCGCCCGCACCGAGACCGAGCACGGTGCGGGAGTCCCAGGCGTACTCGGTGCCACCCCAGGTGGTCAGCAGCACCAGGCAGGTGGAGACGGCAGCCAGCAGCAGGGTGCCGAGGACGTCGAAGCGGCCCCGGGCGGCGGGTTTGGGGAGCTTGAGCGCCAGTGCGACGACGACCATGGTGACGAGGCCGAAGGGCACGTTGATGTAGAAGCACCAGCGCCACGAGAGCTGATCGGTGAAGTAGCCGCCGAGCAGCGGTCCGGCGACGGAGGCGAGGCCGAAGGCGGCGCCGATCAGCCCCATGAAGCGGCCGCGCTGCCGCGCGGGCACGATGTCCGCCATGATCGCCTGGACGCCGATCATCAGCCCGCCCGCACCGACGCCCTGCACCGCGCGGCAGGCGATCAGCTGGTCCATGGTCGTCGCCCGGCCGGCCAGCGCGGAGCCGACGACGAAGACGAGGATCGCGAACTGGAAGACGCCCTTGCGGCCGCGCAGGTCACCGAGCTTGCCGTAGACCGGCAGCCCGATGGTAGCGGTGAGGAGATAGGCGGTGATCGCCCAGGACATGCTGTCCAGGCCGTGCAGCTCGCCGACGATCTTCGGGAGCGCGGTGGCGACGATCATCTGCTCCAGGGCGGCGAGCATCAACGCCGTCAGCAGCGCGACGAAGACCAGCCGGACCCTGCGCGGGCTCAGACCCGGCTCGACGACCGGCGCCGGGGGCGGTGGGCCCCCGGCCGGCGGTACCGTGACCGGCTCCTCCCGCGTCGGAGTGATCCCGCCCACGTGCCGCTCCCCTCGTCGCACCGCCGGACGATTCCCGCGTAAAAGCGACAACTACGAGCAAGCACGACGAGTTACGGGACAGAGCCGGTACATCGGCAGATCACTCGAACCGGTGAGGTTCCAACTCCCCGCCGACTCTCGGGCCTTGAGGGCGAGCAGCGGCTACTTCTCGACCTCGCCGGCCAGCCTGGCCAGCAGGGCGTCGTAGATCCGGGCGAGACCCTTGGGGGCGAACGTCCTCTCGAAGAAGCCGCCGATGCCGCCGGCACCGTTCCAGACGGTGGTCACGACGACCCGGGACCGCCCGTCACCGGCCGGGGTGACCCGCCAGGTGGTGACCATGGAGGAGTTGCGGTCCTTCTCGACGAGTTCGCCGTCGGTGGGCTCGGTGACCTCCAGGAGGCAGTCGCGCACACGCTTGCTGGTGGCCTGGAGCTTCCAGTGCACGAGGGTGCCCTCGCCGTCACCGCCCTCACGGACCTCGTACTCGCTGTACTGCTCGGGCAGCAGCTTCGCGCGGGTGCCGCTGTAGTCGGCGAGGGCATCGAACACCGTCTCCGCGTCCGCCGCGACGATCCGCTCCGTAGTGGCCTCGACCTGCGCCATCGCTTTCCTCCAGGGCATGGGGTACCGGGGTCGGAGCAAGCCAACCACCCCCGCGCCCGGCGACCCAAATCGGGGTTCCGGATCTGATCGAACATGTCGCTCGCACGATCAAGGGAACACTTGTTCTATTCTGTGGCACAGCACAGCCATAGGAGGCGTCATGCGCTGGGAGAACCTCACTCCGGACTCCGAACACAGCCGGGCCGACGCCGCGCTGTTCGGCGCGGAAGCGGTGATCACCCGCACCTTCGACACGCCGGAGTTCCGTGGCGTCACCTTCCACGAGATCCGGGCCCGCTCGATCGTCAACCGGGTGCCGGGAGCCTCCCGCATGCCGTTCGAGTGGACGGTGAACCCCTACCGGGGCTGCACGCACGCGTGTGTGTACTGCTTCGCGAGGAAGACCCACGGCTACCTCGACCTAGACACGGGCCTCGGCTTCGACAGCCAGATCGTGGTCAAGATGAACGCGCCCGAGCTGCTGCGCCGTCGGCTGTCCTCCCGCGGCTGGCAGGGCGAGCACATAGCGATGGGGCACCGACCGGGACTGCTGCATGATCGGGTGACAGTGGGGTTTATGCAGCCAGGGCTGCGGCTGGGGTCATGATGGTCTCGTACTCGACGGGGGTCAATCGGGCCAGGCGTCTCTGTCGCCGGCGTCGGTGGTAGGTGCGCTCGATCCAGGTGACGATCGCGATCCGCAGTTCCTGGCGGGTGGCCCAGGTACGGCGGTCGAGGACGTTCTTCTGCAGCAGCGCGAAGAAGCTCTCCATGGCCGCGTTGTCGCCGGCGGCACCGCCTCTCCCCATCGATCCGATCATGCTGTGACGTGCGAGAACTGCGACGACCAGTTGAATCCACCCTGCGACCCGCGGTCGGAATGCACGATGCATCCTGCGACCTGGCCGCGACGGGCGACGGCGGATTCCAGGGCTCTCACGGCGAGGCTGGACTTCATCCGGGCGTCGATGGAGTAGCTCACGATGCGGCCCGAGTAAACGTCCTTGACCGCGCACAGGTACAGCTTGCCCTCGCCGGTGGCGTGTTCGGTGATGTCCGTCAGCCACAGCCGGTTCGGCCCGTCGGCGGTGAACACGCGCCTTACTCGGTCGTCGTGGACCGCAGGGCCGGCCTTGACAGTCTTCCCGCGGCTTCTGCGCTTGCCGAACGCGCTCCACCACCGGTTGTCGCGGCAGATCTTCCAGGCGGTCCGCTCGGCCATCGGCTCACCGGCCGCGCGGGCCTCGTCGAGGAGGAAGCGGTGGCCGAACTCCGGGTCGTCGCGGTGCGCGTCGAACAGGGCGTTGGCCCGACATGCCTCGGCGAGCTCGGAATCGGTGACCGGTGAGGCCAGCCACCGGTAGTGGGGCTGGCGGACCAGATCGAGCGCCCGGCACGTCACCGCCACCGGCACCCGGTGAGGGGCATCGGCGGCGGCCAGCTCGCGGACGAGCGGGTACATCATTTTCCCGCCCTGCGCAGCACCTCGTTCTCCTGCCCTAGGAGCCGGATGCGCTTGCGGGCCTCGCGCAGCTCGGCCGACTCACCCGACACCGGTGCGGGCCCGGCGCCCTCCTCGGTCTCGGCGCGGCGCAGCCACTTCGACAGCGTGATCGGGTGGATCTGCCATCCCCGGCCCTCACAGCGCCATACAGGGCTTCCAGGGTCCAGGCTATGCGCTTCCACTCCAACTCAATGTTGAGCGCTGCCTCTTCGGCGGCGCACTGTGCCGCGTATTCCTCGCGTGTAATGATGGCGCCTTCCCCTTGGGGACACCGGTCCGGCTGTCACTCGCCAAAGTCCTGCCGGACCGGTGCCATTCTCTTTTCTGAGACCGAATCTGGGGCTTCTCTACGCGGACTTTTCGCTTCCCTAAACGCCTTCGTCGTCATGCCAGATGATTTCCATGCGCGCGTCTCCGTCGAATGCTTGCCCCCGATAGTCCGCCTTCTTGACCCGGATACGCCGAATGGCAAGCCGCAACAGGTCTCGCTTAAGCGCGTCGTCTGCGTCGTCCCAGGCTTCGCGTTGATACGACGTGTCGAGAAGGAACGAAATATCAACGCCTTCCTGCCCGCGCGTTGCCTCCACAGCCTTCTGTGCGTCTAGGACTGCTTCATTGGCTTCAGCTAACGCCGAGGCAAAGAAGCGCTCTGAGGGGCCGTCATAGAGTCCGGTACGCCGGTCTTTCCACAGGTGGCTGAGGGCTGCTTCCGCGTCTGCCAGGGCCGTGCGCGCGACTGCTTCGTCCTCTGACGCCTGGGGGTCCTGTCGGGCTTGCCAGCGCTCCGCCACGATTGCCAGCAAGCGGTCATGAGGCTCAGTCGCTGCAAGTCGAGAAGACCAGCGCATGTAGGCGTACTCTTCAGCGCTTTTCTGCGCCACGTACGCCGGGGCCGGACACACTCCCCCAGCACCCGGACGCCAACAGCAATAGCCTTTTCCGCGCCACGTCACCGAAGACCCGCACCCGGCGCATTCAAGGAGATCAGTGAGAACGTGACGCGCTCGCCATGATTCCTTATCAGCGGCAGGACCGATTCCCCTGGATGCTGCCTGCGCTGCGTTGCACTCGACTTCGGACAACACCGGCGGTCCCACCATGACGCTGACTCGCTCACCGGCGGAATTTCGGTACAGCATCCGCTTGGACTTTCCGTCTTCGCGCCCGGTCACTTGCCAGCCTGCATAGGCAGGGTTATCAATCATGTTAGCGACTGTACTAAAGGCCCACGTATTGCCGGTTGGTGACGGAACGCCACGATCGTTGAGCATGCGAGAGATCTGCCGTTTGGCGTGGCCAGCAACCGGAGCCTCATAGATGACCCACCGAGCAATATCGAGCCTTGTCACCTCAGGTTCACCGGGGATTCCGGCAGACGTTTCGCGGTCACGCTCCAACTTGCGCTCTTCGATCTGTTCCCCGTCTTCGTCCTCAGCCGTGACCATAACGATTCTGAGGCCGTAAGGGGCCACGCCGTTAAGCCATTCTCCGTTGTCACGCTGGAACGTCTTCGTGTTCCGCACGCGTTCACTCAGGATTTCCGTCTCTTCGCGGGCATCCTCGGCACGCCGAATCAGTTCCGAACGGTCGCGCGGGTTAGCGGAATCCAGCCCGATTCCAGGGGTTTCCGGGTCACCGTTGTCCACCAGCAAACGCCGGGGCTGCCCGTCCCGCGGCTCAACAATGCTGAGGATTGCTCCTGCCCCGCGCCGGGTCCACCGGTCAAGGCGAAATACCCAGAGCGCGCCAATCTCGCCTTTCTCAAGCGCCTGCAACGCTAGGTCTTGCTGGGCCACCTTCTTACTTCGGCGGAACCGGCTAGCACTGCCGACTTCCCGCCAGACGTGCCGCACAGTGAGACCTAGTTCAGCCGCTGTGCGTCTCCCCCGTGCTTCCTGCGCGCTGACAGAGATTTCCCGACGCCCGGTCTTCGACTTCACGGCTTGGCTCTTGCGACACACCAGGTCAATCAGGGTGCTGGTGTCTTCGGTTGGGGTGCTCATAGGCCAAGATTCGCACGTCAGAGGCAGGGACTGCCAGTGTCCAACTGGCTGAGGGCCGCTACCGGCTGATGCCGGGCATCCTCGCCGCCCTGCGCAACCACGCGAACCCGTTCTCGATCCTCACCAAGGGCACACTGATCCTGCGGGACCTCCCGCTGCTGCGGCAGGCCGCCGAGGTGACCGATGTCGGCGTCTCCGTCTCGGTGGGCTTCACCGACGAGACCCTGTGGCGCACGGTGGAACCGGGCACACCGGCTCCGGAGCGGCGGCTGGACGTGGTCCGGGCGCTTGCCGAACAGGGCATCGGCAGCGGGGTCCTGATGGCACCGGTGATCCCGTTCCTGAGCGACCGCCCGGACCAGCTGCGGGCGACCGTGCGGGCCGTCGCGGCCGCGGGCGCCACCTCCGTCACCCCCCTGGTGCTGCATCTGCGGCCCGGTGCCCGCGAGTGGTTCATGTCCTGGCTGGCGCGACACCATCCGCACCTGGTCGCCCGCTACGAGCGGCTGTACGCGGAAGGGGCCTACGCGCCGAAGTGGTACCAGCGCCGGATCACCCGTCAGGTGCACGAGCTGGCCCAGGAGCACGGCATCGGTCCCGCCAGCGCGGGCATGCCACGACGGGTCCGGCCCATAGAGCCCGCAGAGCCGGCAGGGCCCGCAGAGCCCCCGACGACCGAGCCGGCCCAGCTGACGCTCCTCTGAGCGCATCCGAGGGCATCCGGCGGCCCAATCGGGTCAACAACGGACTGACGCTGGCCGGGTTCGTGGCGTCGTCGCTGCCGAAGAAGGTGGCCGCCCAGTACGACGTCATCGGCTTCGACCCGCGCGGGGTCGGCGCGAGCGAGCCCGCGCTGACCTGCGTGCCGGACCACTTCGGCCCGGTGCGCCCCGACTCGGTGCCCACGTCACCCGAGGTGGAGCAGGCGGGCCTCGAGCGCGCGAAGGCCTTCGCCGAGGCCTGCGGCAGGAAGTACGGCGATCTGCTGCCGCACATCCACACGGGCGCGGCGGTGCGCGACATGGACGTGATCCGGCAGGCCCTCGGCGCGAAGAGCATCAACTACTTCGGTTACTCCTACGGCACCTACCTGGGTGCCGTCCACGCCAAGCAGTTCCCGGAGCGGGTACGGCGGCTGGTCCTGGACTCGGTGGTCGACCCCACCGAGGTCTGGTACGACGCCAATCTGAACCAGAACCACGCCTTCGACGACCACCACCGGGCCTTCATGGACTGGGTGGCCACGTACGACACGACGTACCGTCTCGGCACCGACGCGGAGAAGATCGAGGCCAAGTGGTACGCGATGCGCACGGAGCTGAAGAAGGACCCGGCCGGCGGCAAGGTGGGCGCCGCCGAACTGGAGGACACCTACATCCCGGGCGGCTACTACAACGGTTACTGGCCCCATCTCGCGGAGGCGTTCGCGTCGTACGTGAACGACCGGGACGTCGTATCTCGACGGGCTCGACGTCGCGGCGGACGCCGAGCGGCATCGAGCGCGTCTGCTGGAGGGCGATGGCAGCGTGGTCGACCTGGTCGCCGAGACCGAGGGCGGCGGACTCGCGGGATGGGCCGCCTTCGGTCCGTACCGGGACGGCGACGTGCGTACCGGGGACGCCGAGCTGTACGCCCTGTACCTGCGTCCCGAGCGCATCGGCCAGGGCGTGGGACGGACCCTGCTCACCGAGGCGAGCCGGCGCTGCGCCTCCGCCGGCCGCGAGCGCATGTACCTGTGGGTCCTCGAGGACAACACCCCCGCCCGCCGTTTCTACGAGCGGGCGGGGTTCGGGGCGGACGGCGCGGAGGAACCCTTCGAGGTGGAGGGGGTGGCGGTGCCGGAGGTGCGGTACGTGAAGGAGCTCGCCGGCTGACGGCGGAGGCACCTCTCCCGTTGGGGACCCGCGGGCGGGCGTTTCCGGGGCGGGCGAGCACTTCGTCCAAGCCCGGTCCGACGCCAACGGTGACGGGCCGCCCCGCCGAGACGGCTCTGGTCCGGTGCCGGGAAGCGCGGTACGCGTGGGAGCAGGCGGCACGGTCAGCGCTGTCCGGGGATCCGCCCCCGAGCACCCCCCTGCCGGGGGATCCGGGCCAGGGCGTGCACCGCCGCCTCGGCCAGCGCCGGGTGGGCGAGGGCCTCGTTGAGTACGGGTTCGGCGCGTGGGTCGCCGAGTTCGCCCAGCCCTTCGACGCAGGCGAGTGCGACCCGGCGGTACGGGTCATGGGGGCGCAGCCGGCGTCGCAGGGTGGTGATCAGGGCCGGTACGGCCTCGGGGGCGCGCAGGTCGGCCAGCAGGCGGACCGGGTGCAGGGCGTAGGCGACACGGAGTTCGTTGGTGGCGAGGGCGGCGGCGGCGCGGGCGGTGCGTGGGTCGCCGAGGCGTGCGAGGGCGTGGGCGGCGGAGGCGCAGCGCGGCGGGTCACGGTGGTTGAGGAGGAGGACGAGTGCCTCGAACGCCCTTCGGTCGCCCGCCAGTCCCAGCCGGAAGGCGGCCAGTTCCCGTGCCCACAGCGGCTGTCCGGGGGCGGTGAGGACGTCGGCCAGGGTGTCGGGGTCGTCCGTGGCCAGGAGACGGCCGTACGCCGCCGATCCGCCCGACTCCGTCCGTAAGCGCTCCGTGAGCGATCGCAGCTCTTCGTCCATGCCCCCAGAGATTAGGGGTCGGCCGGAGGGATCGGGACGTACATCACAAAGTCGGGGACTGGCGCGCTCGTTACCCGGGAGTTAAGCTCAGACGAGCGGGTTACCCACTCGCTACCCTCCTCGCGGCGGTCTGGTGACGCGGCCGTCGTGAGTCGCAGTCGGTTCGGTACCTCGTGTACCGCAGTACGGCTCGGCCCCGGGACAGGGCCGGTCGGATCCACCGCCGTTCTCCCGGCGGCACCGGGCGTGTGCGCTCGCAGCCCGGTCAACACCCGCATCCCGCACGCACCCGGTGCGCCTTCCGGCGCACCCGGGCGTGTCTCCCGTCGTCACCCTCATTCCTGGAGTCCCGCGATGGCCACTCCCCAGTCCGACACCCCCCTGTCCCCGCTCCGGACCGTCGCCGTGGTCGGCCTCGGCACGATGGGCACCGGCATCGCCGAGGTCCTGGCCGCGGCCGGCCGCGACGTCGTCGGCATCGACATCAGCGAGGCCCGGGCGGCGCAGTGCGTCACCGCCCTGGAGGCCTCGACCGCCCGTGCCGTGGAGCGCGGCCGGCTCACCGGGCAGCAGCGTGCGGAACTCCTCGCCCGCGTCACCACCTCGACCGCGCTCACGACCGCTGCCGACGCCGACCTGGTGATCGAGGTGGCCCCGGAGTCGTACGAGATCAAGCACCAGATCTTCCGTGAACTGGACGGGATCGTGCGGCCGGAGACCATCCTGGCGACCGGCACCAACGCCCTGTCCGTCACCCGGCTCGCCGCCGACTCCGCCCGCCCCGAGCGGGTGCTGGGCATGCACTTCTTCAACCCGGCCCCCGCGATGAAGCTGGTCGAGATCGTCTCCTCGGTGCTCACCGCCCCCACGGCCGTCACCGCCGTCACCAACCTCGCCCTGGACCTGGGCAAGGAGCCCGTGGCGGTCGGCGACCGGCCCGGATTCGTCGCCGACGGCCTGCTGTTCGGCTACCTCAACCAGGCCGCCGCGATGTACGAGGCCCATTACGCCTCACGTGAGGACATCGACGCCGCGATGCGGCTGGGCTGCGGCCTGCCGATGGGCCCGCTGGCGCTGCTCGACCTGATCGGCATCGACACCGCGCGCACGGTCCTGGAGGCCATGTACGCCGAGTCCCGTGACCGGCTGCACGCCCCGGCCCCGGTGCTCAAGCAGCTCAGCGAGGCGGGTCTGACCGGCCGCAAGGCGGGGCGCGGCTTCTACACCTACGAGGCGCCGGGCAGCGGGACCGTCGTGGCCGACACCCTCACCCCGCGCGGGGACGGGTCCACGACCGCCGGCCGTACGGTGCGTTCGGTGGGTGTCGCGGGCTCGGGCACCATGGCCTCCGGTATCGCCGAGGTGTTCGCCAAGGCGGGTTACGAGGTGGTCCTGGCCGCCCGCAGCGAGGAGAAGGCACAGAGTGCCAGGGCCCGGATCGGGAAGAACCTGGCGCGCTCGGTCGACAAGGGCCGGATGACCGCCGAGGCGGCCGCCCAGACGCTGAAGCGGGTCCGTCCGACGGGCTCCTACGACGACTTCGCCGACGTGGATCTCGCGGTCGAGGCGGTGGCCGAGGATCTGGAGGTCAAGCGGCAGCTGTTCGCGACGCTGGACAAGGTGTGCAAGCCGGGCGCGGTGCTCGCCACCACCACCTCCTCCCTCCCGGTGGTCGCCTGCGCCCGTGCCACCTCGCGTCCGCAGGACGTGATCGGCATGCACTTCTTCAACCCCGCGCCGGCCATGAAGCTGGTCGAGGTGGTGCGTACGGTGCTGACGGCCGACGACGTCCACGCCACCGTGCGCGAGGTCTGCGGGAGGATCCGCAAGCACGCCGTGGACTGCGGTGACCGGGCCGGTTTCATCGTGAACGCGCTGCTGTTCCCGTACCTCAACAACGCGATCAAGATGGTGCAGGAGCACTACGCCTCCCTCGACGACATCGACGCCGCGATGAAGCTGGGCGGCGGCTACCCGATGGGGCCCTTCGAGTTGCTGGACGTCGTCGGGCTCGATGTCTCGCTCGCCATCGAGAAGGTGCTGCACCGCGAGTTCCGCGACCCGGGGCTGGCCCCGGCTCCGCTGCTGGAGCACCTGGTGGCCGCGGGCTGCCTCGGCCGCAAGACCGGCCGTGGCTTCCGCGAATATGCCAAGCGCTGAGGCGCGCCCCGGCGACCGGTTCGAGGGCGGCGCGGAGTGGGGCGGACTGCTCGACCCCGACCGGTTCGCGCCGCCCGACCGCAGCGCCCCTCCCCCGCCCACCGAGGGCGGGGGAGCCCCCTCTCACGCGCATCGAGCTGCGCACATGCAGTACGTTCAGGGCATGTCCCAGCCCGCCAAGTCCGCACGTACGCCCGCCACGACCGAGTCGCCGGAGAGCGCCGCAGGCTCTCGTGCCGCCGCCCAGCGGCTGAAAATGCGCCGGGAACTGGCGGCCGCCGCGATGGAGCTGTTCGCGACGAAGGGGTACGAGGCCACCACCGTCGACGAGATCGCGGCCGCCGCCGGGGTCGCCCGCCGTACCTTCTTCCGCCACTTCCGCTCCAAGGAAGAGGCGATCTTCCCCGACCACGACGACACCCTGGTCCGCGCCGAGGCGGTGCTCAACGCGGCGCCCGCGCACGAGCATCCGCTGGACACGGTGTGCCGTGGGATCAAAGAGGTCATGAAGATGTACGCGGCACGGCCGGAGATCTCGGTCGCCCGTTACAAGCTGACGCGCGAGGTGCCCACCCTGCGCGAGGCCGAGATCGCGTCGGTGGCCCGCTATGAGCGGCTCTTCACCCGATATCTGCTCGGTCACTTCGACGAGCACGCGCACGACGACGACGCCAATGACGACCCGCTGCTGGCGGAGGTCGCCGCGTCCGCGGTGGTCACCGCGCACAACCATGTGCTGCGGCGCTGGCTCCGGGCCGGCGGCCAGGGCGATGTGGAGGCGCAGCTGGACCACGCCTTCGCGATCGTCCGCAAGACCTTCGGCAGCGGGATCATGGCGGGCCGGCGCACCGCGCCGCCGAAGCCGCAGGCCGCCTCGGCGTCGGCGCACGGGGAGGTCCTGGTGACGGTCGCCCACGTGGACGCCCCGCTGCACGAGGTGATGCGGACCATCGAGCAGGCGCTCAAGGAACGCTGAACATGACCTCCACACAGCGCTGACAGAGGCGGTCGAGGAACACGGAACAGGCACTCGCCGCTGTGACAACGGCCACCCCACCGGGTGGCCGTTTTGCCATGTCAGGGCACCTTTTCGCACCTGTTTCCGAGGCCGTTCGATCGATCATCGCTCATCTGATGGGTAAAGATTTCACCTGAGCCCAGGTTCTGGCACGCAGTGCCTTGCCGGATGACACGGCGTGCCATACGTTGAAGGAGTCCGGGCGAGTCCCGGCGGGCTCACCGCCCGCACGTCCGGACGCCTGCGTCACAGGCACCCTCCCGCGCACACCAAGCGCTGCCGAAGCACCACCGCCGAACCGACGGCAAACCCCTCAACCCTCAGCAGCACACCGACGTAACCCCCAGCGCCCCTCCCTCAGGGTGCTCATCGCCGGAGGCAACACCGTGACCGTCAAGGACATCCTGGCCGCGATCCAGTCGCCCGACTCCACGTCGGAGGACTTCGCCGCCCTGCCGCTTCCCGAGTCGTACCGCGCGATCACCGTGCACAAGGACGAGACGGAGATGTTCGCGGGCCTCGAGACCCGCGACAAGGACCCCCGCAAGTCGATCCACCTCGACGACGTGCCGCTGCCCGAGCTCGGCCCGGGCGAGGCCCTGGTGGCCGTCATGGCCTCCTCGGTCAACTACAACTCGGTGTGGACCTCGATCTTCGAGCCGCTGCCGACCTTCGGCTTCCTGGAGCGCTACGGCAAGCTCAGCGAGCTCACCAAGCGGCACGACCTGCCGTACCACATCATCGGCTCCGACCTCGCCGGCGTCGTGCTGCGCACCGGCCCCGGCGTCAACGCCTGGCGGCCCGGTGACGAGGTCGTCGCCCACTGCCTGTCCGTGGAGCTGGAGTCCAGCGACGGCCACAACGACACGATGCTCGACCCCGAGCAGCGCATCTGGGGCTTCGAGACCAACTTCGGCGGTCTGGCGGAGGTCGCGCTGGTGAAGTCCAACCAGCTGATGCCCAAGCCGGACCACCTCAGCTGGGAGGAGGCCGCCGCCCCGGGTCTGGTCAACTCCACCGCGTACCGGCAGCTGGTGTCCCGCAACGGGGCCGGCATGAAGCAGGGCGACAACGTCCTCATCTGGGGCGCGAGCGGCGGACTCGGCAGCTACGCCACCCAGTTCGCGCTGGCCGGCGGCGCCAACCCGATCTGCGTCGTCTCCAGCGACCAGAAGGCGGAGATCTGCCGGCGGATGGGCGCCGAGGCGATCATCGACCGCAACGCCGAGGGCTACAGGTTCTGGAAGGACGAGAACACCCAGGACCCGCGCGAGTGGAAGCGGTTCGGCAAGCGCATCCGTGAGCTCACCGGCGGCGAGGACGTGGACATCGTCTTCGAGCACCCGGGCCGGGAGACCTTCGGCGCGAGCGTCTACGTGACGAGGAAGGGCGGCACCATCGTCACCTGCGCCTCCACCTCGGGCTACAACCACGAGTACGACAACCGGTACCTGTGGATGTCGCTGAAGAGCATCATCGGCTCGCACTTCGCCAACTACCGCGAGGCCTGGGAGGCCAACCGGCTGGTCGCGAAGGGCAAGATCCACCCGACGCTGTCGAAGGTGTACTCCCTGGAGGACACCGGCCAGGCCGCCCACGACGTGCACCGCAACCGGCACCAGGGCAAGGTCGGCGTGCTGTGCATGGCGCCCGAGGAAGGCCTGGGCGTGCGCGACCACGAGAAGCGCGCGAAGCACATCGACGCCATCAACCGCTTCCGGAACATCTGAGGGCCGGGACATGACAGAGCGTCAGAAGGACCGTCCGTGGCTCATGCGCACGTACGCCGGTCACTCCACGGCCGAGGCGTCCAACGAGCTGTACCGGCGCAACCTCGCCAAGGGACAGACGGGTCTGTCGGTCGCCTTCGACCTGCCGACCCAGACCGGTTACGACTCCGACCACATCCTCGCCCGCGGCGAGGTCGGCCGGGTCGGGGTGCCGGTGGCCCACCTCGGTGACATGCGCCGGCTGTTCCAGGACATCCCCCTGGAGCAGATGAACACCTCGATGACGATCAACGCCACCGCCATGTGGCTGCTGGCGCTCTACCAGGTCGTCGCCGAGGAGCAGGGCGCGGACATCACCGAGCTCCAGGGCACGACCCAGAACGACATCGTCAAGGAGTACCTGTCCCGGGGCACCCATGTGTTCCCGCCGGGACCGTCGCTCCGCCTGACGACGGACATGATCGCGTACACGGTCTCCCACATCCCGAAGTGGAACCCGATCAACATCTGCAGTTACCACCTGCAGGAGGCCGGGGCCACGCCGGTGCAGGAGATCGCGTACGCGATGTCCACCGCCATCGCGGTGCTCGACGCCGTGCGCGACAGCGGCCAGGTGCCGCAGGAACGCATGGGCGACGTCGTCGGCCGCATCTCCTTCTTCGTCAACGCGGGCGTCCGCTTCGTCGAGGAGATGTGCAAGATGCGCGCCTTCGGCCGCATCTGGGACCAGGTCACCCGCGAGCGGTACGGCATCGAGAACCCCAAGCACCGCCGCTTCCGCTACGGCGTCCAGGTCAACTCCCTCGGTCTGACCGAAGCCCAGCCGGAGAACAACGTCCAGCGGATCGTCCTGGAGATGCTGGCCGTCACCCTCTCCAAGGACGCACGCGCGCGTGCCGTCCAGCTGCCGGCCTGGAACGAGGCCCTGGGCCTGCCCCGCCCGTGGGACCAGCAGTGGTCGCTGCGCATCCAGCAGGTCCTCGCCTACGAGAGCGACCTGCTGGAGTACGAGGACATCTTCGAGGGATCGAAGGTGATCGAGGCGAAGGTGGAGCAGCTGGTCGCGGACTCGTTCGCGGAGATGGAGCGGATCGAGGAGATGGGCGGCGCGATGGCCGCCGTCGAGTCCGGCTACCTCAAGTCCCAGCTGGTCTCCTCGCACGCCGCGCGCCGGGCCCGGATCGAGTCCGGTGACGAGAAGATCATCGGTGTGAACGCCTTCGAGGGCACCGAGCCGAACCCGCTGACCGCCGACCTGGACACCGCGATCCAGACGGTCGACCCCGCGGTGGAGGCCCGGGTCGTCGCCTCGCTGCAGAACTGGCGCGACACGCGCTACCAGCCGCCCTTCAACCACCCCCGCCCCTGCAAGGCGCTGGAGAAGCTGAAGGAGGCCGCGAAGGGCACCGCCAACCTCATGGAAGCCACCCTGGAGTGCGCGCGCGCCGGTGTCACGACCGGCGAGTGGGCCGGGGCGCTGCGCGAGGTGTTCGGCGAGTTCCGGGCGCCGACCGGAGTCTCCTCCGCCCCGGTGGCGGTCACCGCCGAGGCCGGCTCGGCCCTGTCGGCGGTCCGCCGCAAGGTGGAACTGACGGCCGAGGACCTCGGTGTGGGCAAGCTGCGCTTCCTGGTCGGCAAGCCGGGCCTGGACGGCCACTCCAACGGCGCCGAGCAGATCGCCGTGCGGGCCCGCGACGCCGGGTTCGAGGTGGTCTACCAGGGCATCCGGCTCACCCCGGAGCAGATCGTGGACGCCGCCGTCGCGGAGGACGTGCACGCGGTGGGCCTGTCCATCCTCTCCGGCTCGCACGCGCAGCTGGTGCCGGACGTGCTCGAACGGCTCCGTGTGGCCGGTGCCACAGATATACCGGTGATCGCCGGTGGCATCATCCCCAGCGGTGATGCCGAACAGCTGCGGGCCGCCGGAGTCGCCGCGGTCTTCACGCCGAAGGACTTCGACATCACCGGGATCATCGGCCGCATCGTCGACGAGATCCGCACAGCGAACAAGCTCGACCCCCTGGAGGTCCCCGCATGACGACCGTGAACCGCCTTCGCCCCCGGCGCTCCTGCCTGGCGGTACCGGGCTCGAACCCGCGCTTCCTGGAGAAGGCCCAGGGCCTCCCGGCGGACCAGGTCTTCCTCGACCTGGAGGACGCGTGCGCGCCGCTCGCCAAGCCCGAGGCGCGGCACACCATCGTGAAGTTCCTGAACGAGGGCGACTGGACCGGCAAGACCCGCGTCGTGCGCGTCAACGACTGGACCACCGAGTGGACGTACCGCGATGTGGTGACGGTCGTCGAGGGCGCCGGCCCGAACCTCGACTGCATCATGCTGCCGAAGGTCCAGGACGCCCAGCAGATCGTCGCGCTCGACCTCCTGCTGACCCAGATCGAGAAGACGATGGGCTTCGAGGTCGGCAAGATCGGCATCGAGGCGCAGATCGAGAACGCGCAGGGCCTGAACAACGTCAACGAGATCGCCCAGGCCTCCCCGCGCGTCGAGACCATCATCTTCGGCCCCGCCGACTTCATGGCGTCCATCAACATGAAGTCGCTGGTCGTGGGCGAGCAGCCGCCCGGCTACCCGGCGGACGCCTACCACTACATCCTGATGAAGATCCTGATGGCCGCCCGCGCCAACAACCTCCAGGCGATCGACGGCCCCTACCTGCAGATCCGCAACGTGGACGGCTACCGCGAGGTGGCCCGGCGCGCCGCGGCGCTCGGCTTCGACGGCAAGTGGGTGCTGCACCCCGGCCAGGTCGAGGCGTCCAACGAGATCTTCTCTCCGTCGCAGGAGGACTACGACCACGCCGAGCTGATCCTGGACGCGTACGAGTACTGCACGTCCGAGGCCGGCGGCAAGAAGGGCTCCGCGATGCTCGGCGACGAGATGATCGACGAGGCCAGCCGCAAGATGGCCCTGGTCATCTCCGGCAAGGGGCGCGCCGCCGGCATGCGGCGCACGTCGAAGTTCGAGATCCCGGAGGGCTGAGCGCCATGCAGTTCGGACGTACCTACGAGGAGTTCGAGGTCGGGGCGACGTACAAGCACTGGCCGGGCAAGACGGTCACCGAGTACGACGACCACCTGTTCTGTCTCCTCACCATGAACCACCACCCGCTCCACATGGACACCAACTACGCCGAGAAGACGACGGACTTCGGCAAGAACGTGGTGGTCGGGAACTACATCTACTCCCTGCTGCTCGGCATGTCGGTGCCCGACATCTCCGGGAAGGCGATCGCCAACCTGGAGATCGAGTCGCTCAGGCACGTGGCGCCGACCTTCCACGGCGACACGGTCTACGGTCAGACGACCGTGCTCGACAAGTGGCCGTCCAAGTCGAAGAACGACCGCGGGATCGTGTACGTCGAGACCAAGGGTTACAAGCAGGACGGCACGCTGGTCTGCGTGTTCCGCCGCAAGGTGATGGTGCCCACCGAGACGTACATCAAGGAGCGCGGCGGCGAGCAGCCGGGCCGCCCGGAGCTCAAGGAGCAGGAGAAGTAGAGATGAGCCGTCTCGCCCAGACCGCCGGTCTGACCGATGTCCAGCAGGAGATCCTCTCCACCGTCCGCGACTTCGTGGACAAGGAGATCATCCCGGTCGCGACCGAGCTGGAGCACCGCGACGAGTACCCGCAGAGAATTGTCGACGGCCTGAAGGAGCTCGGCCTGTTCGGTCTGATGATCCCCGAGGAGTACGGGGGTCTGGGCGAGTCGCTCCTCACCTACGCCCTGTGCGTCGAGGAGATCGCCCGCGGCTGGATGTCGGTCTCCGGCATCATCAACACCCACTTCATCGTGGCGTACATGCTCAAGCAGCACGGCACGCGGGAGCAGAAGGACCACTTCCTGCCGCGCATGGCGGCCGGCGACATCCGCGGCGCCTTCTCGATGTCGGAACCGGGCCTCGGCTCCGATGTGTCGGCCATCACGTCGAAGGCGGTGAAGGACGGCGAGGAGTACGTCCTGAACGGCCAGAAGATGTGGCTGACGAACGGCGGGACGTCGTCCCTGGTGGCCGTTCTGGTGCGGAGTGACGAGGGTCACCCCGAGGGCACGGCGCCGCACAAGTCGATGACGACCTTCCTGGTGGAGAAGGAGCCGGGCTTCGGCGAGGTCCGCCCCGGCCTGACCATCCCCGGCAAGATCGACAAGATGGGCTACAAGGGCGTCGACACCACCGAGCTCATCATGGACGGCCTGCGCGTTCCGGCCGATCGGGTGCTCGGCGGGGTCACCGGCCGAGGTTTTTACCACATGATGGACGGTGTCGAGGTCGGCCGCGTCAACGTGGCGGCCCGCGGCTGCGGTGTCGCTCAGCGTGCCTTCGAGCTCGGCGTCCGGTACGCCCAGCAGCGTCACACTTTCGGCAAGCCGATCGCCCAGCACCAGGCCATCCAGTTCAAGCTGGCCGAGATGGCTACCAAGGTGGAGGCCGCGCATGCGATGATGGTGAACGCAGCGCGCAAAAAGGACTCCGGAGAACGAAACGACCTTGAAGCAGGGATGGCGAAGTACCTCGCCTCCGAGTACTGCAAGGAGGTCGTGGAGGACGCCTTCCGGATCCACGGCGGCTACGGCTTCTCCAAGGAGTACGAGATCGAGCGCCTCTACCGTGAGGCCCCGATGCTGCTGATCGGTGAAGGCACCGCCGAGATCCAGAAAATGATCATCGGACGTCGACTGCTCGAAGAGTATCGATTCCAGGGCTAGATGTCCGGGTACGGGGTGTTTTCTTGGAGAAGAGGATCACACCCCGTATGCACTCTTCAGCCGTCGACTTGGCTGCCTGGCTTACCCAGTTGTCGCCCGGAGCCGCTACGATCGCCGGAAAGCCGCCGTCCCCCGCAGTTGCGCGGCATCATCCGCTACGAAGGTCATCCATGCCCCACAGCCAAACCTCTGCACCTCGCGACAGCCTCGTCGGCGTACGCCTCGCGCGCGGAGCCTCGCCGTGGCTTCTGCCGACCGTCGCCACCGCAGCCGTCAGCCTGCTCCGCTCCCGCCGCTCGGGTGCCGCCAAGGCCGTCGCCGTCCCCGCCACCGCCCTGGCGGCGGGAATGCTGTGGTTCTTCCGCGACCCCGAGCGCGAGATCGCCCAGGGCAGGGTCATCTCGCCCGCCGACGGTGTGGTGCAGAGCATCATGCCGTGGAAGGACGGACGTACCCGCGTCGCGATCTTCATGAGCCCGCTCAACGTCCACGTGAACCGCGCCCCGCTGGCCGGCACGGTGACGTCGGTCGAGCACATCCCCGGTGGCTTCGTTCCCGCCTTCAACAAGGAGAGCGAGAACAACGAGCGTGTGGTGTGGCACTTCGACACCGAGCTCGGTGACATCGAGATGATCCAGATCGCCGGCGCGGTGGCCCGCCGCATCATGCCCTACGTGCCTCAGGGCACCAAGGTCGAGCAGGGCGAGCGCATCGGTCTGATCCGCTTCGGCTCGCGTGTCGACATCTACCTGCCCGAGGGCGTGGAGGTGGCCGTCGAAGTGGGTCAGAAGACCGTGGCTGGGGTGACTCGCATTGACCATGGTTGATCCGGAGACGCAGACCGGCTGGGTGCCGGAGGCCGACGAGGCGGACGACGACGAGGAGATGCCCCTCTCACTCCGCCTGTCGATAGCGGACACCCTCACCCTCGGCAACGCCACCTGTGGCTTCATGGCGGTGTACTTCACCACCACCGGCATTCTGATCCCGCACCTCCAGGGGAGTCAGGAGACCGGCATGGCCCGCCACAGCGCGGCCACCGCCGTCATCCTGATGCTGTGCGCGGCGGTCTTCGACCTCTTCGACGGCCTGGTGGCGCGCAAGCTGCGCTCCTCGCCGATGGGCGCCGAGCTGGACAACCTCTCGGACCTGATCAGCTTCGGTCTGGCGCCGGCGTACTTCGTCCTGGTCTACGGCATGGTCGCGGACGACGCGCACCAGAGAGTGGCCGCGGTCGGAGCGATCGTCGTGCTGCTGGCGGTGGTGCTGAGACTGGCGAGGTTCTCCTGTGTCACGGTGAAGGACGGCACTTTCCAGGGCATGCCGTCACCGTTCGGTGCGCTGACGGTCGTGTCGATCGTGCTGCTGGAGCTGCCGTTCGTGGCGACGCTGCTGGCGATCATCGGTACGGCGTGGCTGATGGTGAGCCGGGTGGAGTACCCCAAGCCGCGGGGTCGGCTCGCGGTGGCGATGCTGGCGTGGATCGTGCTGTCGATGGGCCTTCTGGCGGCATGGGCGTTCGACGCGCCGAGCGGTCAGCTGCTCCTTCAGACGGGCTGTGCGCTGCAACTGGTGATGGGCGCGGTGATTCCGCTGTTCGCCACGGCTCGCCGGGTGAACAACTTCCGCGACAATCGCCGTGAGGCGCGGGCGGCGCAGTTGCCGTAACGCTGCCGCTGTGTTCGGGCCTCGGATCCGGTTGGGTCCGGGGCCCGTCTCTTTGCACCCGGCGTGGTGTCGGGCCTTGCTGGGGGCTCCACCCCCTGATCCCCGGCCCCATGCCCATCCACCACCCGACTCGGCCGGCTGAAAGCGCACCGTGGGGCCACCCAGCAGTCCGGCGTCCGAGGACGAGGCCCGTCCCGGGCCGAAGGGGGCCGGGTGCGCAGCCCCCGGGGACGGGACGGGAAGAGGCGGCCGGGCGAGAAGAGCTCAGCTCAGAAAGTCCCGCGCGATCCGCTCCGCCGTACGCTCCAGGATCGGCCCCGCCTCGGCGATGCACTTGGCGACATCCGGCTCGAGGTCCGTCAGGGCGTACGCCCACCGGATGCCCGCCCGCCCCAGCACCTCGGGCGGCAGCGCCAGCCGCCCGCACACCGCCACGACCTCCTTGTCCGCCGCCCGCGCCGCGGCAGCGACCCCCGCCGGCGCCTTCCCGTGCAGGGTCTGCTCGTCCAGTGACCCCTCACCGGTGATCACCAGATCGGCCCGCTCCAGCGCCGTCGCGAAGCCGAGCACGTCCAGCATGACCTCGATACCGGGACGGAACCCGGCGCCCAGCAGCAACGCCCCGTATCCGACACCGCCCGCCGCACCGGCTCCCGGGGAAACGGCGTACTCCGCGGCCTTCGGCCCGGCCGCCCCCTCCAGCACCTTCGCGAAGTGCTGGAGCGCCGCGTCCAGCGTCTCCACGTCGTCCGGCGAGGCACCCTTCTGCGGGCCGTAGACCGCCGGCGCCCCCTTCGGCCCGGTCAGCGGGTTGTCGACGTCGCTGGCGAGCACGATCCCGGCCGAGGCGAGGCGAGGGTCGAGTCCGGACAGGTCGGCCGAGGCCAGCTCGGCGAGCCCTGCGCCGCCGGGTGCCACGGGCTCACCGCCGGCCGTCAGGAGGCGGGCGCCCAGGGCGGACAGCATGCCCGCACCACCGTCGGTGGTGGCGCTGCCGCCGACCCCGAACACGATCGTGCGCGCCCCCGCGTCCAGCGCGGCCCGCAACAGCTCCCCGGAGCCGTACGTCGACGCCGTGAGCGGTGCGAAAACCCCCTCCGGCAGCCGCTGCAACCCGCTGGCCTCGGCCATCTCCACGACGGCGGTGTCACCGCGCAGCGCGTACGCCGCACTCACCGCCTCCCCGAGGGGACCGGTGACCCGTACCTCCCGCCTTTCGAACCCGGCCGCCACCGCCGCGGCCACCGTGCCGTCGCCGCCGTCGGCCACCGGCAGCGTCTCGACCAGCAGGTCCGGGACGACCCGGCGCAGCCCGGCCGTCACCCGCTCGGCGACCTGGACGGCCGTGAGCGACCCCTTGAACTTGTCCGCGGCGACCAGCACCCGCTGGGCCGACCGCGTCGTACGAGTGCCGCTACCTGCAGCGTCCGCCACTTGCATTCCCCTTGATCTCCGGGCCCCACACGTGTCAAGGCCAGTCGCGCCGCTGTGACACTAACCGGCGCACACCACCGCCGCCATGCCCCGCCCAGCCCGTGGAACGGCCCCGGAATCGGGTAGACCGTTCCCATGACCGCGACGACCGCTGTGGACACGGAGTCAGGACTCGCCGACCGCATCCTCGGAGGCTGGCTCGGCCGGATCGCGGGGAACATGCTCGGCAAACCGGTCGAGCACGGCGAGGTGTGGACACGGGCACGCATCGACAGCTACCTGCGGCGGACAAACGCCCTCCCCCTCACCGACTACCTCCCCGAGCCACCGACCGAGCGCGAGAGCCTGGACCTGCGTCCGGAGTGGGGGTACTGCGTGCGCGGCCGCGTCCACGGCAGCTGCCGCGACGACGACATCGACTACGCGATCCTCGGCCTGGACCTGCTGGAGACCCACGGCTTCGCGTTCAGCACCGAGCAGGTGGGCGACCTGTGGCTGCTGCGGCTGCCGTACCTCCAGACCTTCACGGCGGAGCGGGCGGCGTACAGAAACCTCGCGAACGGCCTCAAACCGCCGCTCACCGCCACGTACGACAACCCGTACCAGGAGTGGATCGGCGCCCTGATCCGCGCCGACATCCACGGCTGGACCTCGCCGGGCGCCCCGCGCCGCGCCGCCTCGCTGGCCCGCAGGGACGCGGTGCTGTCCCACACGGGAAACGGGGTGTACGGCGCGATGTGGGCGGCGGCGCTGATCTCGGCGGCGTTCACGGCACCCACCGTGCGGCACGCGGTGGACGAGGCGCTGACGGTGATCCCGGTGAACAGCCGCCTCGCCCGTACCGTGCGCCGGGTGGCCTCCCTGCACGAGGCCGGGCTGGCCTGGGAGGACACGCTCACGACACTCGAGGAGGAGACGGCGGGCCTCGGCTGGATCCATACGGTTCCGAACGCGGCCGTGCTCACCGCGGGCCTGCTGTACGGTGACGGCGACTTCACCCGCACCATCGCGCTGACGGTGCGCGGCGGCCTGGACACCGACTCCAACGGGGCGACGGCGGGCTCGGTGGCCGGCGTGCTGTGCGGCGCCCCGGCCGTCCCTCCCCAGTGGAAGGACCCTCTTAAGGACACGGTGCGCAGCGCCGTCTTCGGCTTCGACGGGGTGCGGATCAGCGAACTGGCGGAGCGGACGCTGCGACTGGCGCAAGTTGACTAGCGCCGCCGTCATCGCCGGGAACGTCGTCGCCCGCGCGAGTACCGGCGCGGAGGCGGTGGACAGAGGCCGGACCGGCTTCGCTGCTTCGGCCGGCTCCGCGGAAGTTCGCCAGCGCATTGATGTGCCCCGGCGCACGCGCCTTCGGTGTCGATCACGGGACCGGCGCGTGCTGCCGTGCGCCCCGCGGAACCGGCTCCGTCCCCGCGGTGGTGCCCTGCGCCACGGTTACCCTTCCGGGCATGACCACCACTCAGCCCGTCCGGGACTACACCGCCTACATCGCCTCCCTCCCCCGTGTTCTCGTCGGCGCAGCCGCTCTCTTCCGGGACGAGGACGGGCGGGTACTGCTCGTCGAGCCGAACTACCGGGAGGGCTGGGCACTGCCCGGCGGGACGGTCGAGTCGGACGAGGGGGAGAGCCCGCGCGAGGGGGCGCGGCGGGAGACGGCCGAGGAGATCGGTCTCGACCGGCGGTTGGGACGGCTGCTCGCGGTGGACTGGGTCAAGGGCCCGGACCGGCCGCCGCTGGTGGCGTATCTGTACGACGGTGGCGTGCTCGGTGAGGACGAGCTCGGGGCGATCCGGCTGCAGGAGTCGGAGCTGCTGTCCTGGCGGCTCGTCCCGCGCGTCGAAGTGACCGCATACCTCCGCGGCTCCCTGGGGCGCCGTGTGCTGGCCGCGCTGGACGTCCTCGCGGAGGGCTCGGGCACGGCGGAGCTGGAGGACGGGCACCGGGTGCACTGACACCGAGTCCGCACCGGCCGTAATGCGCTCGCCGCGCGGCCGCACCGCGACCTACCCTCGCCCCATGAGCAAGCCCCTCGTCGCCCTCCTCACCGGCGCCGGTATCAGCACGGACTCCGGCATCCCCGACTACCGCGGGCCGAACGGACTGTGGCGCCGCGATCCCGAGGCCGAGAAGCTCGTGACGTACGAGTACTACATGGGCGACCCGGAGATCCGCCGCCGGTCGTGGCAGATGCGGCGCGAGAACTTCGCGCTCGCCGTCGAGCCCAACGCCGCGCACCGTGCCGTGACCGGGCTGGAGCGGTCCGGGGTGCCGGTGCGGGTGATCACGCAGAACGTGGACGGGCTGCACCAGCTCGCCGGAATGCCGGACCGAAAAGTGCTCGAACTGCACGGCACGGTACGAAGCGTGCGGTGCACCAAGTGCCACGCGCGCGGTGCGATGGAGGACGCGCTCGCCCGGGTCGAGGCCGGTGAGGACGACCCGCCGTGTCCGGAGTGCGGCGGCATCCTCAAGCCGGCGACGGTGATGTTCGGCGAGCACCTCGATCCCGTGGTGCTCGGCGAGGCGGCGGCGATCAGCAAGGCGTGCACCGTCTTCATCGCCGTGGGCACCAGTCTCCAGGTCCACCCCGCCGCCGGCCTCGCGGAGGTGGCCGCCGGCCACGGCGCCCGCCTGATCGTCGTCAACGCGGAGCCCACCCCGTACGACAGCCTCGCCGACGAGGTGATCCGCGAGCCGATCGGCACCTCGCTGCCCGGGCTGCTGCACCGGATCGCCGCCTAGAACAGGGCGGCTCCGCGTTCGAAGTCCAGCAGGCGCTGCTTCCGCTCCAGGCCGCCACCGTATCCGGTGAGGCCGCCGCTCGCGCCGATGACGCGGTGGCAGGGGACGATGATGCCGATCGGGTTGCGACCGTTGGCCAGACCGACGGCACGGGAGGCCTTGGGACTGCCGAGGGCGTCGGCGAGTTGGCCGTAGGTACGGGTCTCGCCGTAGGGGATGCGGGCCAGCTGCTCCCAGACCCGCCGCTGGAACGGGGTGCCGTTCAGGCGCAGTTCCAGGGCGAATTCCTTCAACTCGCCGGTGAAGTACGCCGCGAGCTGCTCCTCCGCCTCGGCGAAGGGCGTGTCGTCGGGGGCGCCGAAGGACCCCTCCGGCGGACGGTGGCGCTGGTCGGTCATGTAGAGGCCGCACAGGACGCCGTCGTCGGCGACGAGCGTCAGCGGGCCGTAAGGGCTGTCGATCACGGTGTGCTGCTTCATCGGTTCTGCGTCCCTGGTTTCTCAGACGGGGAGGAAGTTGATCGGGTGGCTGTCCGTCGCCCACAGGTACTGCACCGCGTACGCCCGCCAGGGCCGCCAGGCCGCCGCGCGGGCCGTGAGGGCGGCCGGGGTGGACGGCAGGCCCAGCTCCCGGGCGGCGCGGCGGATGCCGAGGTCGGTGGGGAGGAAGGCGTCGGGGTCGCCCAGGGCGCGCATGGCGATGACGTCCGCCGTCCAGGGGCCGAAACCCGGGAGGGCGAGAAGCCGCGCGCGGGCCTCGGGCCAGTCGCTCTCCACCCCCAAGCGAAGTTCCCCCTCAGCCAGTTGACGGACCAGAGTGGTGAAGGTGGTGCGGCGGCTGCGGGGCATGGCGAGGGTCTCGGGGTCGAGTGCGGCCAGTGCCCCGGGATGCGGGAAGAGGTGGGTGAGGCCGCCCTCGGGGTCGTCGACCTGTGTGCCGTGCGCGGTGACCAGGCGGGCCGCGTGGGTGCGAGCGGCGGCCGTGGAGACCTGCTGGCCGAGAACGGCCCGGACGGCGAATTCCGCCTCGTCGACCGTGCGGGGCACGCGGCGGCCGGGTGCCTTGGCGACCAGGGGCGCGAGCACCGGGTCCGTGCGCAGCTGGTCGTCGACGGCGACCGGATCGGCGTCCAGGTCGAGCAGGCGGCGGCAGCGGCTGATGGCGACGGTGAGGTCGCGGTTGTCGCCGAGGGTGAGGCGGCAGGCGATGTGGTCGGGGCGCGGGCTGAGGGACACGATGCCGTGCGCGTACGGCAGCCGCAGCGTGCGCCGGTAGGACCCGTCCCGCCACTCCTCCACGCCGGGTACGGCGGTCGCGGCGAGGTGGCCGAAGAGGTTGTCGGGGTTGAGCGGGGCGCGGAACGGCAGCCGGAGGGACAGCACACCGGGAGTGGTGCCGCGCGAGGTGTCCCGCGGCGCCGCCCGGGTGCGCAGGTCGCTCGGGGGGAGGGCGAAGACCTCGCGCACGGTGTCGTTGAAGGCGCGGACGGAGGCGAATCCGGCGGCGAAGGCGATCTGCGCCATCGGCAGGGCCGTCGTCTCGATGAGCAGCCGGGCGGTCTGGGCGCGCTGGGCGCGGGCGAGCGCGAGGGGGCCCGCGCCCAGCTCGGCGATCAGTTGGCGTTCGACCTGCCGGGTGCTGTAGCCGAGCCGGGCGGCGAGGCCGGTCACGCCCTCGCGGTCCACGACGCCGTCGGCGATCAGCCGCATGGCGCGGGCCACGAGGTCGGCCCGGTGGTTCCACTCGGGGGAGCCGGGGCTGGTGTCGGGCCGGCAGCGTTTGCAGGCCCGGAATCCGGCCTGCTGGCAGGCCGCCGCGCTCGGGTGGAAGACCATGTTCCCGGGCTTGGGCGGGACCACGGGGCAGCTGGGCCGGCAGTAGATCCCGGTGGTCAGGACGGCGGTGAAGAACCAGCCGTCGAACCGGGCGTCCTTCGACCGCACGGCGCGCAGGCAGCGCTCGGTGTCGGTGTGCATCCCCTTCAGCATGTCTCAAGGATCGGGGACGGGTGGCCGCCGGGTCTGGCGAGAATCCGACATCGACGTCATGTGCCCTGGGGCTGCCCGGTTCACGCCAGCAGCCCCCGCATGGTCTCGGCCGCGCGTACGGCGGCATCCGCGCAGCAGTTGTTGAACAGCACGTGCAGTGCGTCGGTCCGCTCAGCCACCCGCCGCAGGCGGGGCACCCAGGCGGCGAGTTCGGTGACGTCGTAGTCGTGGCGGAAGCGGTCCTCCTTGCTGCCCCTTCCCCAGGCCCTGCTGCGGCCGTGGAACCGTACGACGGCGAGGGCGGGCCGGCTGACGGGCACGACGGGCGGCAGGGAGCCGGTGAGTCCCTGTGCCATGTCCACACCGACGGCTGTGGCACCCAGTGCGGACAGCAGCGCGCGGGTGTCGTCGGCCCGGTCCGCCTGCCACCAGGCCCGATGCCGGAACTCGACGGCGAGCGGCCGGCCGGCCGTGCGCTCCGCGCACTCCTCGAGGGTCCGCTCGGCAGCGGCGCCGGGTGCAAACCAGGGCGGGAACTGGAACAGCACGGTGCCCAGCCGCCCGGCCTCCCTCAGCGGCTCGACCGCGTCCGCGAACCGCCTCCACACCTCGTCCAGCAGCGCGCCGTCCGCGGTCCGGGTCCGCAGGTCGGCGGGCAGTGCCTCCGGACGTGTGGGGTGACCGGTCAGCAGCGAGAACGCCTTGACGTCGAAACGGAATCCGTCCGGAGTGCGCTCCACCCACAGCTCGCTGTTGCGGCGACGGGGCAACGCGTAGTAACCGGAGTCCACTTCGACGACGGGCAGCGTGGAGGCGTAGTGCCGCAGCCGCCCCTCGGCGTCCCGCCGGCCGCGCGGGTACCAGCCGCTCGCCACGAGTTGACGGTCCGTCCATGAACAGGCCCCGACCAGAATGTCACTCATGGGGACCCGGTTACCCCGGGCTCCCACGAGTGTGGCCCCCACGGCCCTCTACTCGGTCGCCGTGGGCCGGCGCGAGGCCGCCGTCGCCTCCTTCACGTCGGTCAGCGGGCGCAGCCGGTAGGTGTAGGCGTAGTCGCGGTCGGCGAAGAGCTTGAACTCGTCGTGGGTGTGGGCGCCCCAGCTGTTGTCGCCCCCTACGCCCATCTGCCGGTGGTTGACCCGCAGTACGACGGTGTCCCGCGGGGTCAGCTGGTAGTCGTGGCGGACACCGGCCGACAGGTCCTCCGGGGTGAAGTGCGAGGCGTTGATCTCCAGGAGGGGTTCGCCCGACACCAGGAGGCCGCGCCCGCTCCCGTCGGTCAGGGCTGCCCAGCGGACGTCGGTCTTGTTGCCGTTCTCCTGGGGGCGGATGTACGGGGTCCACTGGTCGGCCACGGTCGAGGTGTAACGGCCCACGTCGGTGCCGGTGTTGCGGTCCCAGTGGTTCTCCTCCGGGCCGCGGCCGTAGTAGTGCAGGCGGTCCAGACGGCGCGGCAGGAACAGCAGCGTGCCGACCTCGGGGATGTACGGCAGTCCGGCGGCGCCGGGGTGCAGGGTGTTGTCGACCTTGATCTCACCGTTGCCGAACACCGTGTACGTGGTGGTGTACGTGGACTCCGCAGTGGTGGGCAGCGTGCCGCGGACCGCGATCTCGACGGCCCGCTCGCCGAGCGCCCGCACGGTGACGTCCGTGACCTTCCGCCGGGCACCGGCGTCGCGCCAGGTCTGGTTGCGGATGTGCTGGCCGTTGCCGTGGTCGTTGTCGGTGGGGGCCCGCCAGAAGTTGGGTACCGGTCCGGAGGTGATCAGGCGGGTGCCCTTCGCCTCGTAGGAGGTGATGGTGCCACTGCTCCTGTCGACGGTGACCGAGAAGCCCCTTCCGGTGATCCTGATGCCGCTCTCCCGGTCCTCGTGGCGCAGGACCGGGACGCTCCCCAGGGGTACGGGCGTCACGGCGGGGCCGCCGGCATCGAGCGTAAGCTGCTGCCGGGCCACCTCGAAGCTGGCCTTCGCCCACGTCGTGGACTCCTTGGTCGTGAAGGAGAGCCGGAGGAAGTACTCCGTGCCCGGGTCCGGGTCCCCCGGCAGGCGTACGGGGAGGCTGATGTCCTTGGCGGACTGCGGCGGCACGTCCAGCTGGTCCCGGGTCAGTCCCCCGCGCCGTACGACGTGGCCGTCCGCGACCAGTTCCCAACGGCCGTCGAAGTCACGGACGTTGGTGAACAGGTACTCGTTGGTGAGGGTGACGGCACCGGGTCCGCCACCGGAGGTGGGGGCCACGTTGATCGCCTGGTAGACGCGTTTGATTTCGGCCGCCTTGCCGGTGTGCCCGCGGTCGGCGGTGACGATGCCGTCCGCGACGAAGGCACCGTCGTTGGGGTTGTCGCCCCAGTCGCCGCCGTAGGCCAGGAACGTCCGGGCGTCGGGCCGCTTCTTCTCGGCCTCGACGGTGGCGGCGTCGAACCAGAACCGCACGCCGTCGTCGCCGGGACCGCGGCCGTCGGCGGCCAGTTCGGCGGCGGTGAGGGCGCGGGCGTAGACGCGGGCGCGGCGGATGGTGCCGCTGAACTCCCGGGTCTGGTTGTCGGCGTCGGAGGCGAGCGCGAGGGGCGCCGTACTGCTGCTGGGGCGCCGGTCGGTGGTACGGGTGGCCCTGACCGTACCGTCGGCGTACAGGGTCAGAGTGCCCGCGTCGGCGTCGAAGACGCCCGCGATGTGGTGTTCGCGGCCGGTCCAGTCGTCCGGCAGCGTCCAGTTGACGGCGGTCCACTGGCCTGCGGAGTGAATGAAGAACTCCAGCCTGCGGTCGGTCTGTTTCAGCGCGTACTGGGTGTCGCCCTTGGCGATGACGGGCTGGTGGTAGCCCAGCACGTCCGGGGTGATCCATGCCTCCAGGGTCAGGGATCCGGTGAGGTCGAGGCTGTCGTCGCGTTCGAAGACCGTGATGCCGGACAGGCCCGTGTCGCGGTCGAGACGGCCCCGGGTGGCGAGGATCTCGCCGCGCAGGCCGGCCGGACCCGACTCGGTGAGCAGGGTGCGGGCGGGAACGGGTGTGTAGAGGGACTGGTCGACGAAGTCCCAGATCCAGCCGCCCTGGAGCACGTCATGGCGGCGGACGATGTCCCAGTACTTCCTGAAGTTGCCGTTCGAGTTCCCCATCGCGTGGGAGTACTCGATCATGACGTACGGCCGGGTGTCGGCGGTGTCCCGGGCGCGCTCCTCGATGCGCGAAGGGCTCTCGTACATCCTGGAGCGGATGTCGCTGATGCCGGGACGGTCGTCGCCCTCGTACTGGATGACGCGGGTGGCGTCGTAGGAGCGGATCCAGTCGTGCATGGCGGTGAAGGTGCTGCCGCCGCCTGCCTCGTTGCCGAGCGACCAGATGACCACCGAGGGGTGGTTCTTGTCGCGGTGGACCATGTTCCGGGCACGGGCGACGCAGGCCGCCGTCCACTCGGGATGGTCGCCGGGATACTCGTCCCGGATGCCGTGGGTCTCGAGGTTGGTCTCGTCGACGAGGTAGAGGCCGTACTCGTCGGCGAGTTCGTACCACAGCGGGTTGTCGGGGTAGTGCGAGGTGCGGACGGAGTTGATGTTCATCCGTTTGATGATGGTGATGTCCTCGACCATGTCCTCGCGGGTGAGCGCGGTACCGCGGGCCGGGTGCGTCTCGTGGCGGTTGGTGCCGCGGAGGGACACGGGCCTGCCGTTGATCCGCATCAGCCCGTCCCTGATCGTGAACTCGCGGAAGCCGACCCGGTGGGACAGGGTCTCGACCACCTTGCCGCCCGGATCGCGGAGCCTGAGGACGGCCGTGTACAGGTTCGGCTGCTCGGCCGACCACAGCAGGGGCCTCGGCACGGCCTTGGCGGCCCGTACGGTGACGTCCTCGCCGGCGCCGGCCGCGTCGAGGTCCGCGGTCTGTCCCAGCGGACGGGACCAGACGGCGTGGCCGCGCACGTCGTACAGCTGGGTCTCGACGGTGTACCGGCCGCTCGCGCCCTCGCCGTACGCCCGCACGCTCGCGGTGACCGCCAGTTCGCCGGCCGTGTACGTGTCGTTCAGCGGGGTGTCCAGCTTGAAGTCGCGCAGGTGCACGGCCGGGGTGGAGTACAGGTGGACCGAGCGGAAGATGCCGCTCAGCCGGATCATGTCCTGGTCCTCCAGCCAGTCGCCGTCGGAGTAGCGGTACACCTCCACGGCGATCTGATTGGTGCCGGGCCTCAGGTGGTCGGTGATGTCGTACTCGGAGGGCGTGCAGGAGTCCTCGTCGTAGCCGACGAGTTCGCCGTTGATCCACACGTAGTGCGCGGACTTCACGCCCTCGAAGTGCAGGAAGGTGCGGCGGCCCGTCCAGTCGCGCGGGACGGTGAAGGTGCGCCGGTACTGGCCGACCGGGTGGTAGCGGGTCGGGGCGGCGGGCGGCCGCGGGTCCTCGCCGCGGCCGTTGGGTCCCCAGTACGGGTAGGTGATGTTCAGGTAGATGGGGAAGTCGTGACCGTGCAGTTGCCACACGGACGGGACCGGGATGGTGTCCCAGTCGCTGTCGTCGGTGTCGGTGCGGTGGAAGTCGGGGTCCCGGTCGTCGGGGCGGTCGGCGTAGGCGAACTTCCAGGTACCGTCCAGGCTCTGCCGGTAGGGCGAGCGGGTGCGGTCGGCGGCGAGGGCCTGCCGCACGTCCGCGTACGGCATCAGGGTGGTGTGCGGTGGCTGGGTGCCGACGGTGAAGACGCCGAAGTCGTTCCACTCCGGGGACGCGTCGGCCGCCGCCCGCCGTCCGCCCGCGTGTGCGGTGCCGGGCGGGGCCGACAGGGCGAGGGCGCCGAGGACGGCGGCGCCGGACTCCAGGAGACGGCGGCGGCTGACGACCGGCCGGTCGGGGTGGACGGGCCGGTCGGCGGGGGACACATGGGGGTGCGGCATGACCGTGGCCTTCCTCGGTTCGACAGGGCGCTGCACGGACTGAGGCACGTCGGATCCCCCTCGCCGCACCGCCGTGGGACGTTGCGCCGGGGAAGAACCACGACGGGTGGTGACGGAGCGACTACTGAGCCAGGCACACCCTAGGACTCGCACACAACCGAAGCAATGATCCCATCGGACTTTGTGCGGTCCTGGTGGTTCTTCCGGCCGGGCCGGCTTCCTGGCGCACGCGTCTTCGGAAGTCGGCGTACTCGTGCGTAAAGTGGAGGCAAAGGTCCAGTCCTCGAGACCCGCACAGGTGAGAAGAGGCGCGTCATGGATCCATGGCTGATCTGGCTGATCATCGCGGCGGTCCTGGCCGTGGCGGAGATCTTCACTCTCACTGCCGCGCTGGGAATGCTGAGTGCGGCCGCGCTGGTCACCGCGGGAGTCGCCGCGGCCGGGCTGCCGCTCTGGCTCCAGCTCCTGGTGTACGGCCTGGTCGCCACCGGCACGCTGCTGTTCGTACGTCCCCTGGCGCTGCGCCACATGGTCCAGCCCCAGACCACGCGTTTCGGTACGGACGCCCTGATCGGCAAGCCGGCCTACGTCCTGTCGGAGGTGACGGGGACGGGCGGCAGGGTCCGTATCGACGGCGAGGAGTGGACCGCGCGCAGCTATGACGAAACCCTGGTCATCCGAACGGGAAAAACTGTCGACGTCATAGAGATCAGCGGCGCCACCGCGCTCGTCTACCCCAGGGACTGAAGCCATGGACCTCACCGCCCCTCTCATCGCCGGCCTGATCATCGCGCTGTTCGCGATCTTCACCGTCGTGCGAGCGGTCCGCATCGTGCCCCAGGCACGCGCGCGCAACGTGGAGCGGCTCGGCCGCTACCACCGCACCCTCACTCCCGGCCTCAGCCTCGTCATCCCGTACATCGACCGGGTGCACCCGCTGATCGACCTGCGGGAACAGGTGGTCTCCTTCAAACCGCAGCCGGTCATCACCGAGGACAACCTCGTCGTCGAGATCGACACCGTCCTGTACTTCCAGGTCACCGACCCGCGGGCGGCCTTCTACGAGATCGCCAGCTTCCTCCAGGCCGTCGAGCAGCTCACCGTCACCACCCTGCGCAATGTCGTGGGGTCCATGGACCTGGAGAAGACCCTCACCTCACGGGACACCATCAACAGCCAGCTGCGCGGAGTACTGGACGAGGCCACCGGCAAGTGGGGGCTCCGGGTCAACCGGGTCGAGATCAAGGCCATCGACCCCCCGCAGTCCATCAAGGAGGCGATGCAGAAGCAGATGCGCGCCGAGCGGGACAAGCGGGCCGCGATCCTGGGGGCCGAGGGGCAGCGCCAGTCGCAGATCCTCACCGCCGAAGGCGACAAGCAGGCAGCCGTCCTGCGCGCGGAGGGCAACCGGACCGCCGCGATCCTCGAGGCCGAGGGGCAGTCCCGGGCCATCGACGAGGTGTTCCAGGCCGTGCACCGCAACGACCCCGACCCGGGGCTCCTCGCCTACCAGTACCTCCAGGCGCTCCCCCAGCTCGCGCAGGGCTCGGGCAACAACTTCTGGGTGATCCCCAGCGAGATCACCTCAGCCCTCCAGGGCGTCTCCAAGGCTTTCACCGAGGTGCTGCCCCAGTCGCCGGCCACCCGTGAGAAGCCGTCGGCCGACGACAGCACCACCCGGGCCGCCGACGACACGGCACAGGCGGCCCGGGCCGCGGCGCAGGCCCTCGCGGACGCCGCCGAGGCCGACAGCGGCAGCGGCACTGCCGCGAAGCTCCGGCGCAAGCAGCTCGCCGAGGGCGGCGAAGACGACCGTGCGTGAGGACGTGCGGGCCGGAGGTCAGCCGGCCCGCGTGGCGAACGCCTCGTAGGCCCGGTCGTCGAAGAGGACGAAGACCACGTCCTCGACCGCCGTCGGTGTGGCCCGGACGGTCTCGACGGCGATCCGGGCCGCGTCGTCCATCGGCCAGCGGTACACGCCGGTGGAGATGGCGGGGAACGCGACCGTGCGGGCGCCGAGCTCGTCGGCGACGCGCAGGGACTCGCGGTAGCAGGAGGCGAGCGGCGCGGGATCGCTGCCGGCGCCCTGGTACACCGGGCCGACGGTGTGGATCACCCAGCGGGCGTCGAGGCGGCCGGCGGTGGTGGCGACCGCCCGGCCGGTGGGCAGGCCCCCTCCGTACCGGTGTGCGCGCAGAGCGCGGCACTCGGCCAGGATCTCCGGGCCGCCCCGGCGGTGGATGGCGCCGTCGACGCCGCCCCCGCCGAGCAGGGACGAGTTGGCGGCGTTGACGATCGCGTCGGCGCTCTGCAGGGTGATGTCGCCCTGGACGAGCGTGAGGGTGGTCATGTCCGGCGGAGCCTCCTCCAGACGGCCTTGGCCGCGTTGTGTCCCGACATGCCGTGCACTCCGGGGCCGGGCGGAGTGGCCGACGAGCAGATGAAGACGGCCGGGTGCGGGGTCGTGTACGGGAACAGGGACAGCTTGGGTCGCAGCAGCAGCTGGAGTCCGGAGGCCGCACCGGAGGCGATGTCGCCGCCGACGTAGTTGGCGTTGCGGGCGGCGAGTTCGGGCGGGCCCGCGGTGGCGCGCGCCAGAACACGGTCGCGGAAGCCGGGGGCGTACCGCTCCAGTTGGCGTTCCATGGCATCGGTGAGGTCGCCGGTCCAGCCGTTCGGTACGTGGCCGTAGGCCCAGAAGACGTGCTTGCCGGCCGGGGCGCGGGTGGGGTCGGCGACGCCGGGCTGCACGGTGATGAGGAAGGGGGCGTCGGGAGCCCTGCGCTCGCGGGAGACGGCGCGCAGGGCGGCGGCGATCTCCCCGCTGTCCGCGCCGATCTGCACGGTGCCGGCCGTGCGCGCCTGGGGAGCGGTCCACGGTACGGGGCCGTCCAGAGCGTAGTCGATCTTGAATACGCCCGGTCCGTAGCGGTAGTTCGCGTAGTGGTCGCCGAAGCCGGCGATACGGGCCAGTGCGGTGGGCGAGGTGTCGAAGACATAGGCCCGGGCGGGCGGCAGGTCGTCGAGGCGCTTGACCTCGTAGTCGGTGTGTACGGTGCCGCCGAGGTCCTTCAGATACGCGGCGAGGGCGTCGGAGATGGCCTGGGAGCCGCCGCGGGCGACGGGCCAGCCGCGGGCGTGCGCGGCGAGTGCGAAGACCAGCCCGACGGCGCCGGTGGCGAAGCCGCCCAAAGGGGCCATGACGTGGGCGACCAGGCCGGCGAACAGGGTGCGGGCCCGCTCGTCGTGGAAGCGGCGGGTGAGCCAGGTCGACGGCGGCAGGCCGACCAGTCCGAAGCGGGCGAGGGTGACCGGGTCACGGGGCAGCGCGGTCAGCGGCAGGGACATGAAGTCGCGGACCAGGGTGTCCCATCGGGGCAGGAGGGGTTCGACGAGGCGGCGGTACGCACCGGCGTCGCGCGGTCCGAAGGAGGCGGCCGTCTCACCGACCGACCGGGACAGCACGGCCGCCGTGCCGTCCGGGAAGGGGTGGGCCATGGGAAGCGGCGCGTGCAGCCACTCCAGGCCGTAGCGCTCCAGCGGGAGAGCGCGGAAGGCGGGTGAGTTGATGGCGAGCGGGTGAGCGGCGGAGCACGGGTCGTGACGGAAGCCGGGGAGGGTGAGCTCCTCGGTGCGGGCGCCGCCGCCCACGGTGCCCTTCGCCTCGAACAGGGCCACCGAGAAGCCGCGTCTGGCCAGCTCCACGGCAGCGGTCAGCCCGTTCGGCCCCGCCCCCACCACGACCGCATCGAGCATCGACGGCACCTTCGGACTCCTTTGTCAGCCGACGGCCACTGGAGGATCAGGATATGCCGGGGCGCCGGCGTTCTTCCGGGCCTTTGGCCCGGGGCGGATCAGGCCGCGTCCGACAGCAGTTCCACCACCCGGTGCGCGGTGGCCGTGTCCCGGGCGGCAGTGAAGGGCAGGGTGTTGCCGCCCCGGATGTCGAAGGGCTTGCCCGCGCGGGTGAGGTGGGTGCCTCCGGCCTCCTCCACCAGGAGCAGTCCGGCCGCGTGGTCCCAGGCTGCCTCCCAGTTGAACGCCGTGGCGTCCGACGCACCGCTGGCCACGGCCAGGTACTCCAGGCCGGCGGAGCCGCAGGGGCGCGGCGCCACTCCGTCCGTCCGCAGGCCGAGCAGGGCCCGCTTCTGCTCGGCCGTCGTGAAGTCCGGGTGGGAGGTGGCCACACGGAGATCGCGGCCGGGCCCCGGGGAGCCGGCGTGCAGCCGCTCTCCGTCGAGGTGGGCGCCGTGTCCCCGGACGGCCGTGGCCAGTTGGCCGTGCACGGGAGCGTAGGTCCAGGAGGCGTACACGACGCCACGCCGGGCGAGGGCGACCAGGGTGCAGAAACCGGTGTCGCCGCGCACGAACTGACGGGTCCCGTCGACCGGGTCGACGATCCAGACCGGCGCCTCGTCCTGTATCGCCTCGTACGACCTCGGGTCGGCGTGCACCGCCTCCTCGCCCACCACGACGGAGCCGGGCAGCAGGGCGGGGAGTACCTCGGTGAGATACAGCTCGGCCTTGCGGTCGGCGTCCGTCACCAGGTCGTGCGGGCCGCTCTTGCGGTCCACCTCGTGCTCGGCGAGGCGGCGCCAGCGCGGCATGATCTCCTGCGCGGCGGCCTTGCGGACGGCTTCCTCCACGTCGAAGGCGTGCCGGGTGAGAAACTCGTCGATGGTTTCGTTGTGGTTCTCGATCATGCCCCTATGAGAGCACGCGCCACCGACTTTCCCGTCCCTCCCGGTGCACCCCGGGTGGAATCGGCATGAAAATGGGGTGCCGGCCCGTCGGCTCGTGGGTTCAGCGGCCCACCGCGTAGCCCTGCTGGCCGCGCGGATTCGCGGCCGCGGAGAGGACTCCGGTCGCCGGGTCCCGTGCGACGGCGCACAGCCGCCCCTCCGACCAGGCGTCGCCCACCGTCACCTCGTGGCCGCGGCGGCGCAGCGCCTTCACCACGGCCGGGTCCGTACGGGATTCGACGGTGACGCTGCCGGGGCGCATGCCGCGCGGGTAGAAGGAGCCGGGGAAGCTGTCGTTGTGCCAGTTGGGGGCATCGATGGCGCCCTGGAGGTCGAGTCCGCCGCGCACCTTGGCGCGCAGGGCGACCGCGAGGAAGAAGTGCAGCTGCCACTGGTCCTGCTGGTCCCCGCCTGGCGTGCCGAACGCCATGACCGGCACGCCGTCGCGCAGCGCGAGGGACGGTGTGAGGGTGGTCCGGGGGCGGCGGCCCGGGGTGAGGGTGTTCGGCAGGCCCTCCTCCAGCCAGGTCATCTGCAGCCGGGTGCCGAGCGGGAAGCCCAGTTCGGGCACGACGGGGTTCGACTGGAGCCAGCCGCCGCTGGGAGTGGCCGCGATCATGTTGCCCCAGCGGTCCACGATGTCCAGATGGCAGGTGTCGCCGCGGGTGCCGCCGTCGGCGGAGACGTCCGGTTCGCCGGGCACAGGGGACGCGGGGCTCCTGGCGACGGTGGGTTCGCCGGCCCCCATGGGGCTGAAGGCGGGATCCTCCGTGGCCACCACGCGCGCGTGGGCGCTCAGCCGGGGGGTGCGCCCGCCCGGACTGCCGGGCCGCAGGTCGTGCGAGGCGCGGGGGCCGACCCTGGTCCGCCGCTCGGCGTTGTACTCGGCCGACAGCAGGTCGTCGAGCGGCACCTCGGCCGCGTCCCCGTACCAGGCCTCCCGGTCGGCCATGGCCAGCTTGCAGCCCTCGATCAGCAGGTGCAGATAGTCCGCGGAGCCGTAGCGGGGCAGTTCCGGCGGGAGCAGGGCGAGCTGCTGGAGCAGCACCGGGCCCTGGCTCCAGGGGCCGGCCTTGCACACGGTCCAGCCGTCGAAGCCGTACGTCACCGGCGTCTCGTAGGTGGCGGACCAGCCGGCGAGGTCGGCGGCGGTCAGGGTGCCGCTGTGCCGTTCGCCGCTGGTGTCCAGGGTCGGACGCCCGGCCTGCCGGACCAGGGCCTCCGCTATGAATCCGCCGCGCCACACCTCCCGCGCGGCGTCGATCTGCGCCTCCCGGTCCCCGGCCCCGGCGACCTCGGCGAGCAGCCGCTTCCAGGTGGCGGCCAGGGCGGGATTGCGCAGCAGCCCGCCGGGGCGCGGGGCACGGCCGCCGGACAGGTACACCTCGGCCGAGGAGGTCCACTCCGTCTCGAACAGCTCGCGTACGGCCTCCACGGTCTCGCCGACGCGCTCCACGGGCGGGTGCCCGTCCTCGGCGTACCCGATGGCGTACTTCAGGACGTCGGCGAGGGCCTTGGTGCCGTGGTCCCGGAGCAGGAGCATCCAGGCGTCGAAGGCGCCGGGCACGGCCGCGGCGAGCGGCCCGGTGCCGGGGACGAGGTCCAGGCCGAGCCCCTTGTAGTGGGCGACGGTCGCCCCGCCCGGGGCGACGCCCTGCCCGCACAGCACCCGTACCTCACCGCCGGCCGGCGCGAGCAGGATCGGCACCTCGCCGGCCGGGCCGTTGAGGTGCGGCTCGACGACGTGCAGGACGAACGCTCCGGCCACGGCCGCGTCATAGGCGTTGCCGCCGTCCTCCAGCACGGCCATCGCGGACTGCGAGGCCAGCCAGTGGGTGGAGGACACCATGCCGAAGGTGCCCTGGAGGGTGGGGCGGGTCGTGAACATGGGGCCTCTCACCTCGTGCCTCGTCGTTTCGCACGCGGACCGGTTCGGCCGGCGATCGGGAACGGTCCGGAAAGGCATCGGGGGGTTCACGCCGAAGCGCTCCACCGTCCGCTCCCCCGGCAGGCTACCGACCACCCCGCGTCTCAGACGCGGCGGCCGGGTGCACCGAGTTCGGCCCGTGCGTTGATGAAGGCACTCCCCGGGCGCAGAGCTCTCCCGCAGGGGGCACGTGGGAAAGCCGGTCATGCACCCCCAAAGTTCCGCCTGCGGGACCGATCAGGGGCGAGGCGGGCGGCGAACGCCCGGGTCAGCGCGGTCGGGGCCGTGATGGCGGTGCCCACGACGACGCTCAGCGCGCCCGCGTCGAGGGCCCGGGCGGCCTGCTCGGGGGTCGCGATACGGCCCTCTGCGATCACCGGGACCGGAATCGCGGCGGCGAGATCGGCGACGAGGGCGAGGTCCGGGGCACTCTGCACGGGTGAGCCGGGCACATAGCCGGAGAGCGTCGTCCCCACGAAGTCGGCGCCCAGCTCGGCGGCTTCACGGCCCTCATCGAAGGTCGACACGTCGGCCATGACCAGGGCGCCCGCCTCATGAACGGCGTCGACGAGCTCCGCGAAGGTGCTGCCGTCGGGGCGTGGGCGGGCGGTGGCGTCGGCGGCGACCACCGCGGCCCCGGCGTCCACGAGCGCAAGCGCGTGACGCACGGTCGGGGTGATGAAGACGCCGCTGTCACCGTCCTTCCACAGGCCGATGACCGGCAGGGCGACGGCCGCGACGGTGGCCGCGACGACCTCCGGGTCGTTGACGCGGACGGCCGCCGCACCGCCGGCCTGGGCGGCGAGCGTCATGCGGACCAGGGTGTCGGTGTGCCGCATCGGGTCGCCGGGCGGAGCCTGGCAGGAGACGATCAGCCGGCCCTTCAGGGCTTCGGCGAGAGGCGGGGTCATCGCGGGGCTCCGGTCGGGTGGGGGTGGTGCAGGGTCAGGGTGCGGGGCAGCGCGGCCGCGCCGAGGACCGCGGCATCGGGTCCGCCGCGTGGCGGTACCGGACGCAGTCTCCTCAGGGGCGCCATGAGTTCGGCGGCGAACGCCGCGTTCAGGGCGTCCGTGTACAGCGCGCCGATGCGGGGCACGCCGCCGCCGACGACGACACGGTCGGCTCCGAGGGTGTTGGCGAGGCCGCCCAGAGCGCGGCCGGTGGCTTTCGCGCCGAGGACGATGGCCGCGGTGGCGTGCGGTTCGCCCGCCCGCGCGCGGGCGGCCACCCTTTCCAGGCGGTCGGCCGGGATCCCACTCATCCGCGTGTAGTGGGCGGTGATGCCGGGGCCCGCCGCGATCGCCTCCAGATGCCCGGTGGCGCCACAGGTGCAGGGCAGCCCGTGGGCCTCGGGACTCGGCATGTGCCCGAGGTGTCCGGCGATCCCGGCCGCGCCGTGCAGCATCCGCCCGTCCACGGCGACGGCGCCACCCACGCCGGTGCCGACGGCGGCGTAGATCATCGTTGGTCCCGGCCTATTCCGGCCCCCATGTGGGTCGGACAGCTCCGTCGCCGCCGCCGCGCGTACGTCGTTGTCGCAGGCGACCGGGAGCCCGGTGCGGGCCGCGAGGCCGGCCCCCAGGGCGGTGCCGGCCCAACCGCGGATCGTGTCCGTGGCGCTGGTGACGGTCCCGGTCTCCGGGTCGACGACTCCGGCGGCGGCGACGCCGATCGCCGTGGTGTCCGGTCTCCACACCGTCCGGGCGGCCTCGGCGAGCGCGTCGAGCACCGCCTCGGCGCCCCTGGTCGCCGGTGTCGGCAGGGAGTGCCGGGCCAGGACGGTGCCGTCGCGCGCGACCAGGGCTGCGGCGATCTTCGTACCGCCCAGGTCGAGGCCGATCACCGGCGCGTCGGCGTCCGGGTGCGGTGCCGTCATCGGACCGGGAGCAGACCGGCGCCGCGCAGCCGCTCCTCGACGAGGGCGATCGAGGCCTCGCTCAGCTGGATCTGCGGAGCGGCGGTGGTGCCCTCGGCGAACACGCCGAGCAGGCGCAGCGCGTGCTTGAACGCGCCGATCGCGGAGGAGTTGCGGCCCATCTCGCTCTCGGGTCCGGCGTCGACCATGCCGAACAGTTCGACGAGCCGCTCCTGTTCCTTGACGGCGCTGTCGTGCTCTCCCCTTCGCACGGCGTCGTAGAGGCGCACGTAGGCGGCGGGGTCCACGTTGCCCAGACCGGGCACGACGCCGTCGGCGCCCGCCAGCAGGGCGGCGTCCACGGTGAGTTCGGAGCCGGTGAGGATGCTGAAGGCGGGTGCGGGGCCGTCGGCGCGACCGTGGCGTCCGCCGAGTTCGACGATGAGCCGGCGCAGGCCGCCCTCGTCGCCGCTGCTGTCCTTGAGACCGGCGAGCGTACCGTCCTCGGCGAGTTCGCGGACCAGGGCGACGGAGAGCTTGCTGTGCACGCAGACCGGGAGGTCGTAGGCGTACAGGGGCAGGTCGACTCGGGAGCGGAGGGTGCGGAAGTGGTGGGCGATCTCGACGGGATGGGTCCGGGCGTAGAAGGGCGCGGTCGCGACGAGGGCGTCGGCGCCGGCCTCGCGGGCGGACTCCGCGTGGACGAGCACGCGGGGCGTGGTCATGTCGATGACGCCGGCGAGTACGGGAACGCGGCCCGCGACAGCCTCCACGACGGTGCGCAGCGCCACCTCCCGCTGCCGGTCGGTGAGGAAGGCGACCTCGCTGCTGGATCCCAGGGCGAACAACCCGTGCACTCCCCCGCGCACGAGGTGCTCCACGTGGCGGGTGAGGGAGGCGGCGTCGACTTCGCCCGACGCATCCAGGGGGGTGCAGACGGGCGGCACGACGCCGCGGAGGGGCTGGGACGAGGACATGGCGTCTCCTGGGCTGTGCGAATGGTGGTACGGGAGGACGGGCCGCCCGGCGCCGGGCGACCCGTGACCGCCTACGGCGCGGTGACGGTGAACGTCGTGTCGCCGTAGGAGTGTTGCCGGCCGCGGACTTCATATTCCGCGGTGGCCTGCACGCTGCCCGCGGTGGTGTTCGCGGGGACGGTGACGGGGATCTTCATGTTGGCGCCCTGGCCGGGGTTGAGGGCGGGCACGGCCACCTCGGGGGCGCTCCAGCCGGCCGGCAGGGCAAGGGAGACCGTTCCGCCGGGGAGGGTGACGTCGTTCTGGCTGACGACGCGGACGGTGACGGTGGTGGTCTTCCCCGCGGACAGGGTGGCGGGCGGGGTGACGGTGACGGGCGCGCAGACTCCGCCGAGCCAGTGCAGGTCGAAGGAGGAGTAGGTGATGTGCTGGTAGTTGGCGCGCTCCCACAGCATGCCCACCCGGTCGTTGCCCATGGTGCCGTCGCCGAGCGGGGTGAGCGTGGAGTAGGCGGCCGAGCCGGCCTCCGCGGTCCTGCGGATCGGCCAGTTCTGTCCGTTGTCGCAGGAGAGCCGGACGGTGAGGTTGCTGCGGCCGCTGGTGGTCGCCGTGTTGCTGAACATCAGCCACTTCGCCCGCGGGTGCGTGGCGGGTACGTCCGGTGCGAAGCGCATGACGGAGCCGTTGTTGGCGGGGTCGGGCAGCTCCTTGTCCTGCTGGAACGGCGTGTAGGTGACGCCGCCGTCGGTGGAGTGGGCGACCGTGCGGTAGGGCGCGGAGCGGTTGTTGAGCATGACGCGGCCGTCGGACAGTTCGACGGTCTTGTTCTCGTCACCGCCGGGGCCGACCGGGGTACCCATCCTCCAGGTGGCACCGTGGTCGTCGCTGTAGGCGCTGACCGCGTAGTTGGCGCCGTTGTCGCGGATGGCGTACTGCTGGATCAGGCGGCCCTTGTAGGCGCCGTGCCGCAGCTGGATGCCCTCGCCGGAGGCCGCGAACATGCCGGCCCAGGCCGGGTTCTTGATCTCGGCGGTGATCCGCTCGTGCTTCCAGGTCAGGCCGTCGTCGTCGGAGTAACTGTAGTCGGCCTGCAGGACATCCGGGTCGCTCTCGTCGTTGCCGGTGGCGGAGCCGAAGAAGCCCTGGTTCATGGAGGCCGCGTAGAAGACGAATACGCGGCCGGTCTCCCGGTCGACGAGGAGGCTGGGGTCTCCGAAGCCCTTGGGTGCGGCCTCCTTGCGGACCACCTGCTGGTCCCCCCAGGTGACGCCGCCGTCGGTGCTGCGGCGCAGGACCACGCCGAGGTTGCCGGGCAGGTCACCGAGGGTGGGACGGGCATCGTACGCGGCGATCAGCGTGCCCTTGGTGGTGCGGGTCAAGGCGGGGATGCGGTAGTACGGGGATCCGGTGCCGCCAGTGGCGATGTTCTGCGAGGTGAGCGTGCCGGGCGTGAACGCGGCCTGCTGGTCGGCCGTGTGCGCGGCGGGGGTGCCGGCGGCCAGCAGGGCCAGGGTGGCGACCGCGGTGGCGGCGGCCAGGGTGACTCTACGCTGCATGAACGTGCCTCTTCTCGGGTGTGGGGTCAGGCGAGTCGGTGATCGTGCAGGGTGGAGCGGCTGGGGTCGTCGAGGGGTCGGGGCGAGGCGATCCGCTTCCGGACCCAGGCGAGTTGCTCACGCCGGTGGTGGCCGCCGCCGCCCTCGTGGCCGTTGAACTCGTAGACCCGCAGGTCCTTGGCGCCGCCGTAACGGTGGTAGGCGGCGAAGCAGGTGGAGGGCGGGCAGATGGCGTCCATCATGGCGATGGAGAACAGGGACGGGGCCGTGGCACGGGCGGCCAGCAGGGCCGCGTCGACGTAGGACAGCGTGGTGAAGACGGTCTCGGCGCGGTCGCGGTACAGGCTCAGGTACTCCGCGATCTCGGTGTAGGGGGGCACGCCGGCGATCTGTGCCCCGCGGCGGATGTCGCACAGGAACGGGGTGTCGGGCATGACACCCGCCAGGCCCGGTACGAGTCCGGCGACCGCGAGCGAGATGCCGCCGCCCTGGCTGTGTCCGGTCACGACGACGCGGTCCGGGTCGACCGCCGGATGGGCGCGGGCGGCCCCGACGAAGCGCACGGCGTCGGTGTACACGCGCCGGTAGTAGTGGCGGTCCGGACTGTCCACCCCCCGGGTCAGGAAGCCGGGGACGTCGCCGTTCAGGGAGACCGTGTCGGGGGTGTCGCCCCCGGCGGTGGACCAGCCCTGGCCGCGGGTGTCCATGATGAAGTGCGCGTAGCCGGCGTTCGCCCAGAGCACCTGCTCGTGCGGCAGGCCGCGTCCGCGTCCGTAGCCGAGGAACTCCACGACGCAGCCGAGCGGGCCACCGGCCCCCGCGGGCAGGTGCAGCCAGCCCCGGACGGGCTCGTCCGCGAAGCCGGGCACGGCCACGTCATAGGTCGTGACCTGGGTCAGGCCGGTGTCCACGGGCGTGAAGCGGGGGGCGGTGCCGGCCGCTCGGGCCGTCCGCAGGGTCCGGTCCCAGAACGCGTCGAGGTCGGCGGGTTCGTCGAGGTCGGGCCGCCGGGCGAGGCACTCGGCGAGGGTGAGGTCCGTCAGTGGCATGGAGAGGGCCCCGGTGGGTGAGGCGTGCGCGCGGCGCAGCGCGATGACATAAGGCTGGAGAGTAGACGTCTGATGTCTGTTGTCCTGGGACCCTAGAGATCCCGAAGCCGACCGTCAAGTGCCGTCACACGCCCCACCCGCCGACCCGCCGGCGGCCGGACACCCCGTACGACACGGTGGAGGCAGCCCCGTGCCCGGGACTGCCTCCACCGTGGAAGAACCAGGTCAGCGCCGGGCCCGGGCCTCCGTGATCCGCTGCCGCACGGGCGCGTAGTGCTCGGTCAGAGCCTCCGCGAACTCCGCGGGATCGCGGTCCCGCACGGCGTCCACGATGCGCTGGTGACTGGCGATGGTGGCCGCTTCGTGCTCGTGCGTGAAGACGTCGAGGTGCGGCGCGACGATGACGTAGACGTCCCAGAACGCCGCGGAGAGCTGTCCGATGAGATCGTTGCCGAGAGGGGCGACGAGCAGTGTGTGGAACGCGCGGTCGGCCTCGACGAAGCCGTGACCCTCCCCGGCGCCCGCCTTGCGCATCTCGTCGACGAGCACCGCCAGCCGGTCGATCTGGTCGCCGCTGAGGGACTCCACGAGCCGTTCGGCCATGCCCCGCTCGAACAGCTCGCGCACCTCGATGAGGTCGCTCATCACCTGGAAGTCGTCGTCGGGACTGAGCAGGCCGCGGAAGGCCAGGCTCTCCACCAGGGCGGAGAGGCTCAGCCGGCCGACATAGGTGCCGTGGCCGTGCCGCACCTCGACGATGTCGAGCGCGGTGAGGATCCTGATCGCCTCCCGCACGCTGGAGCGGCTGGCGCCGAGCGCCTCGCACAGCGCGGGCTCGGTCGGCAGCGGGTCGCCGGGCCGCAGCTGATTGCGCAGAATGTACGACTTGATGCCGTCCACGACCTCCTGTCGCAACGGTTGTCGTGCCGTCTTGGGCTCCGGTACCCCACCCCGAATCGCCCTTTGTCCCACCGCCACCTCTTGACCCCTCTCCCTTGCCCGACTACGTTCCCACGCTATCAAGCATCAGACATCAGACGTCTGATGCATTGTCGACGGGGTACGTTCGCGCCAACCCGTCGTACAGAATCGGCCATTCCGCATCCTCGCCCGTCGTGACTCCCCATGACTCCCCATGACTCCCCGCCAGGAGGGTTCCCTTGTCCCCGCGCAGCGCAGCCGGCGTCGACCGCCGCAGCTTCATGAGATACACCAGCGCCATCGGTGTGGCGACCGCGATCACCGCGGGCCTGTCCGCCTGCGGCGGCCCGGGCAGCACCGGTGACGACTCCGCTGGTTCCGGCGGCAGGACCGACACCATCGAAGCCGGGCTCTCCTACCCGCTCTCCACGGGCTTCGACCCCATGATCACCTCCGGCGCGACGCCGTTCGCCGCCAATATGCACATCTTCGAGGGCCTGGTGGACCTCGACCCGGCCACACTCGTCGCCCGGCCGACCCTGGCCACCGAGATGCCGATGAAGATCAACCCCACCACCTACCGGGCCACCCTCCGCAAGGGTGCCACCTTCCACGACGGCTCGGCGGTCACCGCGGACGACGTGGTGTTCAGCTTCGAGCGGGTCCTCGACCCGAAGAACGCCTCGCTGATGGCGCAGTTCGTGCCCTTCATCGATCAGGCGAAGGCGGTCGACGAGGCGACGGTCGAGTTCAAGCTGAAGCACCCCTTCGCACTCTTCCCGTCGCGCATCGCCGTGGTGCGTATCGTGCCGAAGAAGATCGCCGGCGCCGACGCCAAGGCCTTCGACGCCAAGCCGGTCGGCTCGGGCCCGTACCGCTTCGTGTCGGCGACCCGCGAGGACAAGATCGTCATGGCGGCGTACGACAAGTACAACGGGCCGCACCCGGCCAAGGCCAAGAAGATGGTCTGGTATCTGATGTCCGACCCGTCGGCCCGGGTCAGCGCGCTCAAGTCCGGCCGCGTGCAGGCGATCGAGGACGTGCCCTACATCGACGTCAAGGGCTTCACGGGCAAGGACAAGGTGGAGTCCGTCCAGTCCTTCGGGCTGCTCTTCCTGATGTTCAACTGCAAGGACAAGCGCTTCACGGACAAGCGGGTGCGCCAGGCGCTGCACTACGCGCTCGACACCGAAAAGATCATCTCCACCGCCCTGCTGGGCAACGCCGAGGCCGCCAGCGGATACGTGCCGGCCACCCACCCCGACCACCACAAGGCCGCCACCGTCTACGGCCACGACCCGGCCAAGGCCAGGAAGCTGCTCAAGGAAGCGGGGCTGGACAAGCTCTCCTTCACCCTGCTGCTCACGGACACCGGCTGGGTCAAGGACATCGCACCGCTGATCAAGGAGAGCTGGGCGGCGGTCGGCATCGACGCCAAGCTGGACATCGCCCAGTCCCCCGCCCAGTACGCCAAGATCGACAAGGGTGACTTCGAGGCGCTGGCCGCGCCGGGCGACCCGTCGGTCTTCGGCAACGACGCCGACCTGCTGCTGCGCTGGTTCTACTACGGCTTCTGGCCGGAGAACCGCTACGGCTGGGCCGGCTCGCCCGCCTACAAGAAGGTCAGGTCGCTGCTGGACAAGGCCGCTTCGGAGGCCGGTGCGGAGAAGCGCAAGCAACTGTGGGCACAGGTCACCGATCTGGTGGCCGAGGAGGCGGCCCTGTACCCGGTGCTGCACCGCAAGCTGCCCACCGCGTGGAAGGACGGAGCGCTGCCGGGCTTCCGGCCGCTGCCCACGACCGGCCTGTCCTTCGTCGACGTCGGCCGCGCCTGAGCCCCACCCGCACAGGTCGCCGGGCCGCCGCACCACCTGGGCGGCGGCCCGGCCCCAACCCCTTAGGAACCTCACGATGGTTGCATTCCTCCGGCTCGCGCTGCGCCGCGTCGCGATGATGCCGGTGATGGTGCTCGGCATCGCGCTGCTGGTCTTCGTGGTGCTGCAGTTCTCACCGGTCGACCCCGCGTACAACGCGCTGGGGGACAGCGCGAGCCCCGAGGCACGTGCCGCGTTCGCGGAGGCGCACGGTCTCAACGACCCGCTGCCGGTGCGCTACTTCGCCTTCCTGGCCGATCTGGTACAGGGAGACCTCGGTGTCACGGTGCCGCCCAGCCAGCCCGTCGCCGACCGGATCACCACCGCGTTCCCGCTCACCCTGCAGCTGACGCTGCTCGGCCTCGCCCTCGCCGTTGTGCTGGCCCTGGTCCTCGGCGTCACCAGCGCCATGTACCGGGACCGCTGGCCCGACCAGGTGTTCCGGGTGCTGTCGATGGCCGGCATCGCCCTGCCCTCGTTCTGGCTCGGTGTGCTGCTCATCCAGCAGTTCGCACTGAACATGCCCGTCCTTCCGACGGGCGGCTACGTCAACCCGGCCGACGACTTCGGCGGCTGGCTGCGGAGCATGACCCTGCCCGCGGTCGCCCTCGCCCTGCCGGTCGCCTCCTCGCTGGCCCGTCTGATCCGCACCTCGATGGTCTCCGAGCTGGACCGCGACTATGTGCGCACCGCCCGCGGCAGCGGCCTGCCGCCGTTCCTGATCATCCGGTCGGTGCTGCGCAACGCGCTGGTCACCCCGATGACCGTGCTCGGCGTCAAGGTGGGCTACATGCTCAGCGGCGCCGTCGTCATCGAGGCGATCTTCGACCTGCCCGGCATGGGCAAGCTGATCCTCGAAGGCGTCAACGGAGGCGACGTCGGGCTGGTCCAGGGCACCGTGCTCACCATCGCCATCGCCTTCCTCGTCGTCAACGTCGTCGTCGACCTGCTCTACCTGCTCGTCAACCCGCGCATCAGGACGGTGTGATGTTCGCCCCACGCTCCCTCGCCGAGCGGCTCAAGCCCGGCACCCGCCTGCGCCGCCTGCCCGTGCCCTCCCGGATCGCCCTCGCGATCCTCCTCGTCGTCGTGCTCGGCGCCGTCTTCGCGCCGCTGCTCACCCAGGACCCGCTCACCACCGGCACCCCCGCCCTGCCGCCGGGCGCCGACCACTGGTTCGGCACCGACCGGGCGGGCCGTGACGTGTTCGCGCGGGTCGTGCACGGTGCGCGCTACTCCCTCGTCATCGGCCTCGGCGCGACGCTGCTCGCGCTGGCCATCGGCTCGTCCCTGGGTGCCCTCGCGGCCACCTCGCGCAAGCTCGCCGACGAGTCGGTGATGCGCACGCTCGACGTCATCATGTCGTTCCCGCCGATCGCCCTGGCCGCCGTCCTCGTCGCCGTGTTCGGACCCAGCGTCCCGGTCATCATCTTCACCATCGCCTTCGTCTACTCCCCCTCGCTCGCCCGCGTCGTACGGGCCAACGTGCTGGAGCAGTACGGCGAGGACTACGTCGCCGCCGAGCAGGTGATCGGCGCCCGACGCCACTACATCGTGGCCCGGCACGTCGCCGTCAACTGTGCCGCGCCGGTCCTGGTGTTCGCGACCGTCATGGTGGCCGACTCGATCATCTTCGAGGCGAGTCTGTCCTTCATCGGCGCCGGCGTGCAGGACCCCGACCCCAGCTGGGGCAGCGTGCTGGCCTACGGCCGGCAGATCCTGCTCTCGGGCGGCTGGTGGGCGACCCTCTTCCCCGGCCTGTGCCTGCTCATCACGGTGCTCGCGCTGAACGTGCTGTCCGAGGGCATGACGGACGCCGCCGCCTCCCCCGACAAGGCCCGCGCCGACGGCGACGACTCCGGTGAGAAGGCCACCGCCGAGGCCGCGCCCGCCGTCGACCAGGCCGAGGTGGACGCCTCGCTCGCCCGTCTCACCGCGCGCCTGGAGGCCATGGGGCCCACGGTCCCGCCGCTGGCCGAGGACTCCCCCGACCTGCTCGTCGTCCGCGATCTGTCGATCCGTTTCCCCGACCGCTACGGCGACATCCAGGTCGTCGACGGCATCTCCTTCACCGTTCGTGAGGGCGAGACCCTGGGGCTCGTCGGCGAGTCCGGCTGCGGCAAGTCGATCACCAGCCTCGCGATCATGGGCCTGCTGGCCCGCAACGCCGAGGCCGAGGGTGAGATCCTGTACCGGGGACGCGATCTGCTGAAGCTGTCGCCGAAGGAGCGCCGGGCGCTCATGGGCCCGGAGATCGCGATGGTCTACCAGGACGCCATGTCGTCCCTGAACCCGTCGGTGCTGATCGGTACCCAGCTGGGGCGGCTCACCTCGCGCGGCGGCACCCGCACCCCCGCCGAACTGCTGGACCTGGTCGGCCTGTCCCCCGAGCGCACCCTGCGCAGCTACCCGCACGAGCTCTCCGGCGGCCAGCGCCAGCGCGTGCTCATCGCCATGGCGCTCTCCCGCAGTCCGCGGCTGCTCATCGCCGACGAGCCGACGACCGCGCTCGACGTGACCGTCCAGGCGCAGGTCGTCGAACTGCTCATCAGGCTGCGCGACGAGTTCGGCTTCGCCATGGTCCTCGTCTCGCACGACCTGGCCCTGGTCGGCGATCTCGCCCACCGGGTCGCGGTGATGTACGCCGGTCAGGTCGCCGAGGCCGGCGACACGCGCTCCCTGCTGACCGACCCGGCGCACCACTACAGCCGGGGGCTGCTCGGCTCCGTCGTGTCGCTGGAGGCGGGCGCGGAGCGGCTGCACCAGATCCGCGGTGTGGTGCCCGCGCCGAAGGCCTTCGGCCCCGGCTGCCGGTTCGCCTCCCGCTGCGCCGCCGCCACGGAGCTGTGCGCCACCACCCCGCCGCCCGCCGCCGACCGTGACGGTGCGCCGGACCACCTGTTCGCCTGCCACCACCCGGCGCCCGTACGCTCGTCGATCAAGTCGCTGGAGGGTGCCCGATGACCGCCCCGAAGGACACCACGATGGAACCGCTGGACACCACGGTGGACCCGCAGGCCCCGCCGGCCGCCACGGCGGCCTCACCGGAGACCGCGCCGACGGACTCGCCGGACGGCGCGACGGGTCCCCTCGTCCGGCTGGACGGCATCCATGTCCGGCACAGGGCACGCAGCGGCGGCATCCTGCGCCGGGACGCCGTACACGCCCTGACCGACACCTCCCTCGAGGTACGGCGCGGTGAGATCCTCGGCCTCGTCGGCGAGTCGGGCTGCGGCAAGTCCACGCTGGCCCGCGTGGTCACCGGTCTCCAGCGCCCGACCGAGGGCCGGGTGTACTTCAAGGGGCAGAACCTCTGGGAGATGCCGGCCGCGGAACGCCGTACCCGCTTCGGGGCCAGTGTCGGTGTGATCTTCCAGGACCCCTCCACCGCCCTCAATCCACGCCTGCCCGTGCGCCGGATCCTGCGCGACCCGCTGGACGTGCACGCGCGCGGGACCCGGGCGGAGCGCGAGCAGCGGGTCGAGGAGTTGCTGGACCTGGTCGGCCTGCCCGAGCACACCCTGGGGGCACTGCCCGGCCAGCTGTCCGGCGGTCAGCGCCAGCGGGTGGCCATCGCCCGCGCGCTGGCGCTGGAGCCGGAGCTGATCGTCGCCGACGAGCCGACCAGTGCCCTGGACGTGTCGGTACGCGCCCAGATCCTCAACCTGCTGGTGGATCTGCGCTCCCGGCTCGGTCTCGCCATGGTCTTCATCTCCCACGACGTGCAGACCGTGCGCTATCTGGCCGACCGCATCGCGGTGCTGTACCTCGGCCGTGTGGTGGAGGAGGGCCGGGCCTCCCAGGTCTCCGGCGACTCCCGCCACCCGTACACCGAGGCGCTGCTGTCGGCCACGCCCAGCCTGCTGGAGCGTCCCGAGCGGATCGTGCTGCACGGCCCGGTACCCTCGGCGACCAACCCGCCCTCCGGCTGCCCGTTCCGCACCCGGTGCTGGAAGGCGGACGAGGCGTGCGCCACCGTGTTCCCGGCCGCCTCCGACGGGGCGGACGGACACCGCTGGCACTGTGTGCACCCGCAGCCGGGAGGCGAAGCCGCCGTGGTGCACGCGGCCGGGAGGCACGCCGGCTCCGTCTGAATCACGAACCTCGCTCGCGGCGCTCGGCGCCGGGTTGCCGTGCGCGACCGCACTCGGTTCCCCGGCGGGGCCGCGGACGCTTCGGAGGCGCCCGAAAGCCGCCACGGCCCCGGCCCGCGATGACGACCACCCCGCGCCGCCACTCGGGGGAGCCGGCCGGCCACCGCCGCTGCCACACCGCGGGGGGCGCGGGCGGGGCCGGCCACGGCTCGCCGACGAGCGGAGCCGTGGCACCGGTGCGCACGGCGTCCTGGTCCCGGGCCGGCGCGAGGGACCCGGACCGCCTCCGTCGCCGCGGGAACCGCCCCGGTGGTCACCGGCCCTCGCGTCGGTGACCACCAGGGCCGGTGGGCCGGGGGCGGTGGCGGGGTGGACTCCGCCCGTTTCAGCCGCTCCCGGCCGACAGCACCCTGAGCAAGTGCGCCACCCCGTCCGCGACGGCGTCCCGGGCGGGGCCGAGGTACCTGCGCGGGTCGATGGTCTCCGGGTGTGCGTCCAGGTGGGCGCGGGCAGCCCGGGTGAAGGCCTTGTTCAGGTGGGTGGCGACGTTGACCTTGGTCATTCCCGCCCGGACGGCCCTGGCGAGGTCCGCGTCGGCCACCCCGGACGAGCCGTGCAGGACGAGCGGGACGCCCGCGGTGTCGCGTAGCGCGGCGATGAGCGCGAAGTCGAGGACGGCGTTCCGGGTGGTCATGGCGTGGGAGCTGCCCACCGCCACTGCCAGGGCATCCACCCCCGTGGCGGCGACGAAGTCCCGTGCCTCGTCCGGATCGGTGCGCACCCCGGGGGTGTGCGCCCCGTCCTTGCCCCCGACCTCGCCGAGTTCCGCCTCCACCCACAGGTTCCGGGCATGGCAGTGGTCCGTGACCTCCCGGGTGGCCTTCAGGTTCTTCTCGTACGGAAGCCCGGAGGCGTCGAACATGACGGAGGTGAAGCCGAGTTCCACGGCCTCGTGCACGAGGTCCGTGGACTGCGCGTGGTCCAGGTGGACGGCTACGGGCGTGTGCGCCGCACGCGCGAGGGCGAGGGTGGCGAGCCCGATCGGTGCGAGCGAGCCGTGGTAGCGGGCGGTGTTCTCGCTGATCTGCAGGATCACGGGTCGCCCTGCCGCCTCAGCCCCGCTGACGATGGCTTCGGCGTGCTCGAGCTGCACCACGTTGAACGCCCCGACACCCACTCCGGCCCGGGAAGCGGGGCCGACGATGTCGTCAGTGGGGGTGAGCGGCATGGAGGTCCTCCACGGTTACGACGGTGCGGATGAGTACCGGCCCGGGCCGGCGCCGGAACGCCAGGTGTCCGGACAGCAGGTCTCGGGCGGGGGCGAGGAGCAGGTCACCGGCTCCGGAGAGACCTCCGCCCACCACGACCGGTTGCTGGGCGACGGCCGCGGCCGGGGCGTGCCTGTCAGGCATCGCCGTCCTGGAGGACCACGGACCGGGTGAGGTTGCGGGGCCGGTCGGGGTCGTACCCCCGGGCCTCGGCGCAGGCCACGGCGAGGCGCTGGGCGCGGACGAGGTCGGCGAGCGGGTCCAGTCCCCCGGGTGTGGCGGTCGAGTCCGCGACCAGGGTGCCGCCGACCCGGGCGACATCGTCGGCCATGCCTTCCGGGAGGCCGCCGAACGCCCAGGTGACCCGGCCCGGGCCGGTGATGCTGATGGGCCCGTGCCGGTACTCCATCGCCGGGTACGCCTCGGTCCAGGCACCGGCCGCCTCCCGCATCTTCAGGGCGGCCTCCAGCGCCAGGCCGCAGGTCCAGCCGCTGCCCAGGAACGTGAACTGTTCGGCTCCGGTCACGGCGGCGTCGAGGGGTTCGGTGACGGCCCGTTCGGCGTCATGGATCGCGGCGTCCAGGGTTCCCACACCGGCGGGCAGGGAGTCCTCCGATTCCAGGTGGGCGCGGAGCAGCGCGAGGTTGGCCGTGGCGAACCGGGTCTGGACGACCGACTCCTCGTCGGCGAAGTCCAGTACGGCGACGGCGTCGGCCGCCTTCATCACGGGGGTCGCGGGGTCGGCGGTGACGGCTCCGGTGGCCACGGTGCCCTTCACCCGGCGCAGCAGGCCGAGGACCTCGGTGGTGGTGCCGGACCGGGTGATGGCGAGGATCCGGTCGTAGCGCCGCCCGAGCGGGAACTCGGAGGCGGCGTAGGCATCGGTCTCGCCGTGACCGCCGGTCTCGCGCAGTACGGCGTAGGACTGCGCCATGAACCAGGAGGTACCGCAGCCGACGACGGCGACGCGCTCTCCTCGTCGGGGCAGCGCCGCCAACTGGCGCGGCAGTGACGCGGCGGCCCGGCGCCACACGGCGGGCTGGGAGGCGATCTCGGCCGAGGTGCAAAAGGAACGGGGGATGGACAAGGTGACGCACTCCTTCGGGACGGGTGGAGCGGACGCGGTGCGGCGGGCCGTGGTCGGAGACACAGGAGATGAATGCAGTAAATTGCTCAGAGCTCGTACTCTTCAATCATTAACGAGCATTCGTCGTGGCGCGAGGTGTTCGACGGAAACGAACGGCAGGCCCGGGGTTCGTTACCCGAACGTTGCGGGGCAAGGCGCCTGCGGCTTGCTCGTCACCGCATGAAGAGACGAGGCTGCGAGCAGATGCACGCACGAGAGCGCTCTCCGGCCCGCGGCCGGTGCGACCCTCACCGTGTCCGGAGCGCCGTACCGTGTCCGGAGCGCCGTACCGAGGCCCGAGGGAGTCCGACGCATGTCCAAGCACGATCGGTGGAACAAGCTGCTGGAGCTGCTGGCCGGCGAGGGCAGGATCGACGTCGACGACGCGGCCACCGCCCTCGAGGTCTCCCCCGCGACCATTCGCCGTGATCTCGACGAGCTGGCCGGACAACAGATGCTGGTCCGCACCCGTGGCGGAGCCATCGCGCACGGCGTCTCCTACGAACTGCCGCTGCGCTACAAGTCCTCCCGCCACGCCTCCGAGAAGCAGCGCATCGCGACGGCCGTCGCCGAGATGATCGCCGACGGCGACGTGGTGGGCCTCAACGGCGGCACCACGACGACCGAGGTGGCACGGGCACTGGCCTTGCGGGCGGGCGGCAGCCGCGACGGACGGGGGCGGCGGGAGGCGCCCGAGGCATCGGCGCCCTTGTTCACGGTCGTCACCAACGCGCTCAACATCGCGGGTGAGCTGGCGGTACGCCCACAGGTGAAGATCGTGGTCACCGGCGGGGTGGCCCGCCCCCAGACGTACGAACTCGTCGGGCCGCTCACCGCGGGGGTGCTGAACGAGGTGGTTCTCGATGTCGCCGTCCTCGGAGTCGACGGCGTCGACCCCGAGTTGGGGCTGATGACCCACCAGGAGGACGAGGCCGCCATCAGCCGGCTGTTCGCCGAGCGGGCACGCCGCGTGATCGTGGTCACCGACGCGTCGAAGATGGGCCGGCGTGCCTTCGCGCGGATCTGTGGACTGGACCGCGTCGACGTCCTGGTGACCGACTCCGCGCTGCCGTCCGAGACGGCGGCCCGGCTCACCGAGGCGGGGATCAAGGTGCACGCCGTCTGACCGGGTACGCGGACGGACGGACGGCGTGTCCCGGCGGCCCGCCGCGCCTCGCGGCGGACGGCCGGCAGACGCGGTCAACGAGCCTGTGTTCAGGGGGTGATGGCCAGGTCGACGATGCGGGCGTTGCCGTTGGACGGCGGCACCGCGAACCGGACCTGCTTCGTCGCGTCCAGCGGGAGGAGTGGGCGACGAGCCGGTAGGCGATGCCCCGCTTCTCCGCGCAGTGTCGATCCGCTCCGCCTCTCGGGTACCTGGATGTGTCCCGGAGTGAGGCGTGGGCGAGAGGGCGTCCCGCGGCGGTGTCGAGCGGACGCACGGCTTGACGCCCGGAAAGGGTGGGGGAACAGTCCCGCCCTCGCCGGTGTTGCCATGTGCGGAAGTAGGAGGGGAAAGGCGGATCCGTGCACGGTGAGTACAAGGTTCCCGGCGGCAAGCTGGTCGTCGTGGACGTGGCTGTGGAGGACGGCGTGCTGCGCCGCGCGCGCGTGGCGGGCGATTTCTTCCTCGAACCCGACGAGGCGCTGGACGCCGTGAACCGCGCCCTGGACGGCGCCCCCGCCGACACCGACGCCGCCGGCCTCGCCGCGCGGATCGACGCGGCCCTCCCCGAGGGGACCGTGATGTACGGGCTCACCTCCGAGGGCGTCGGCGTCGCGGTACGCCGCGCACTGGCCCACGCCACCGACTGGACCGACTACGACTGGCAGCTGATCCACGAGGGTCCCCAGTCTCCCGCGCTGCACATGGCCCTGGACGAGGTGCTGACCGCCGAGGTCGCCGCCGGCCGGCGTCCGCCGACGCTGCGGGTGTGGGAATGGGGCGCCCCGGCGGTGATCATCGGCAGTTTCCAGTCCCTGCGCAACGAGGTCGACGCCCAGGGCGCCGAGCGGCACGGCATCGAGGTCGTGCGCCGGATCTCCGGCGGCGGCGCGATGTTCGTGGAGCCCGGCAACACGATCACCTACTCGCTGTCGGTGCCGGAGGCGCTGGTGCAGGGGCTGTCGTTCCAGGACAGCTACGCCTATCTGGACGACTGGGTGCTCGGCGCGCTCGGCGAGATGGGCGTCCGCGCCTGGTACCAGCCGCTGAACGACATCGCCACCGACCAGGGCAAGATCGCCGGTGCCGCGCAGAAGCGGATCGTGGGTCCGGACGGCGGTCCGGGCGCGGTGCTGCACCACGTGACGATGGCGTACGACATCGACGCAGACAAGATGCTCGAAGTGCTGCGCATCGGACGGGAGAAGCTGTCCGACAAGGGCACCAGGAGCGCGAAGAAGCGGGTGGATCCGCTGCGCCGGCAGACCGGTCTGCCGCGCGAGGCCGTCATCGGGCGGATGATCGACTCCTTCCGGGCCCGGTACGGGCTCGCCGCCGGCAAGGTGACGGACGAGGAACTCTCCCGCGCTCAGCAGCTGACGCGGACGAAGTTCACCTCCCCGGAGTGGGTCGCGCGCGTGCCCTGAGACCCGCAAAGCACCCGTTTCGCAGAGGAATCGAAGCAACCGGCCGCCCCGGACGGTACGCCCCCGTCACCACGCGCCTACGCAGCGAGTTGACCCTTCCGCGCCACAACAATGCGTGTGACACTGGCGTCCCGTCCGCAGTGCGGGCCCCCTCCGCACCAACCCCACGAGAAGTGCGCCGTGCGTTCCTTTCCTCTGCCGATCGCCCTGACCGCGCGCCTGTCCCCGGTGGTCGTTCTCGCCGCGGCGGGTTGGGCGCTGTCCTCCGGCCCGCTGTCCGCGCCGCAGGCCGCCGAGCACAAGCCGACCGAGGAGACGAAGACCCAGTCCGCCTCCGCCCCTTCCGAGACCCAGGTGGCGAAGACCTACACCGCCGCACCGGCGCCGTGCGACAGCATCGCCGGGAAGAGCGTCAAGTCCCTTGTGCCGGGCGCCAAGACGGCGGGCAAGGAGATACCGTCCACGGACACGAAGCTGCGCCGCACGTGTTCCTGGAACGCGCTCAAGGGCTACGAGTACCGGTGGCTCGACGTGTCCTACGAGGTGCTGGAGTCGGACGAGGCGGCGGAGCAGTCGTACAAGGGGCGGCTGGAGGAGAGGAGCGGCGGGGGCGAGGTCCCCGGGCTCGGGGACGCGGCGTACTCCGTCGTGAACCTCTCCACCGAGGACAAGCAGCAGACGCGCGAAGGTGTCGTCCTGGCGCGCGACTCCAACGCGCTGGTGATCGTGACGTACAACGGCAGCGACTTCGAGTCGAAGAAGGCGCCGAGCACGGATGAGATCAACAAGGGCGCGATCAGGGCCGCCAAGGAAGCGGTGGCGGCCCTGGGAGACGCGCGGAAGTGATCCGGAATTGATGGTTCCGTGACATCCGTCACAGCGGGTTCCCGATCTGCGCGTGCCGCTTAGTAGGAGCCGCTCCGGCGACATGGGGGACTTGTCCGGCTTGCCGTGGACGTGGGACCGGGCCTGGCGGAAGGTGATCCGGCGGTGGGCAGGAAGCCACGGCCTCGTCGCCGTCCGCCGGTTCCTGACGGGGCGACAGACCTCTCGGGAAGCCGTTCACCAGGGGGTCGGCATGCCCTCCCCGCCCCACGCAAGACCTGGACGGAGCTACGAAGCACCGTAGTAGAAGGGCCCTTTGCGCCCGGTGCGGGGCCGTCCCAAGAATGACCAGCCTCCGGACAGCAGGGGTGAGGTCACACATGGGAAAGCACCGCCATCAGCAGAAGTACCGCCGGACGGTCGTCGCGGCAGTCGCCATCGGCGTCATAGGCATACCCTCCGTCGCCATGGCCTGTACCGACTGGCCGGGCAGCGGGGAACGGCAGAACCGGGGCGGCGCCGCCCCGGTCGCGGACCACGCCAGATGGGACGGCCCCGACTGGTACCGCCAGTGGAGCAGCCAGCAGCACGGCAAGCCGTCCTCGGTGCCGTCGGACACCCCGGCCGTCACGCAGGGTCCCTCGAAGCCCGGCACACCCGAGCCGAGCCGTGCCAAGCCGTGGCACAAGCCTCAGCAGACGGTCCCCGAGGCGTCCACCGCCACGCCCGCCGACGCGGCTCCGAAGCCCACCACGGCCGCTCCTGACCCCACCACGGCGGCCCCGAAGCCCAGCGCCACCGCCCCGAAGCCCAGCGCCACCGCCCCGAAGCCCACCACCGCCGCCCCGAAGCCCAGCGCCACCGCCCCGAAGCCCAGCGCCACCGCCTCGAGCCCCGCCGCGTCCGGCGCCGTCGCCCGGGTCGTGCAGCTCGTCAATGCCGAGCGCGACAAGGCCGGCTGCTCCTCGGTCACGGTGAACGCCACCCTGACCGAGGCGGCGCAGAACCACAGCGAGGACATGGCGGCGAACGGCAGCATGTCGCACACCGGATCCGACGGCTCCTCCCCCGGTGACCGCATCACCCGTGCCGGCTACAGCTGGAGCACCTACGGCGAGAACGTCGCCTACGGCTACTCCACCCCCGAGCAGGTGATGGCCGGCTGGATGACCAGCCCCGGTCACAAGGCGAACATCCTCAACTGCGCGTTCAAGGAGATCGGTGTCGGGCTGGCGCAGCCCGGCGCCTACTGGACCCAGGACTTCGGGACGGCCCGGTAGGCGCCGTACGCTCACGCCCGCCGGCGCCCGGCCATCAGGCCGACGTACACCACGAGCGACGCCGCCAGACCCACCGCCCAGCCGTAGTCGGCGAGGGGCCTGAGGAAGGGGATCAGCCCGTCCTCCGGGAAGGGCCCCTTGCCGGGGGCGGAGTGGGAGCCACCCACGGCGAGCACCCCGCCGGCCAGGAAGGCGGCGACGGCCCGCAGGTTCCAGCCGGACGTGTACCAGTAGCGTCCGCCGGGCGTGTACAGGTCGGGCAGGTCCAGGGCGGTGCGGCGGACGATCCAGTAGTCGGCGATGAGAATCCCGGCGACGGTGCCCAGCAGCCCGCCGACCAGGCCGAGCCAGGTGAAGATGTACAGCTCGGGTGTCTCGGTGAGCTTCCACGGCATGATCAGCACGCCGACGACACCGGTGATCAGCGCACCGGTACGGAAGTTGATGAGCCGCGGCGCCAGGTTCGCCAGGTCGTACGCCGGGGAGACCACGTTGGCGGCGATGTTCACCGAAATGGTGGCGACGAGCACCGTCACCAGGGCGAAGAGCAGTCCGAAGACGTTGTCGGTCTCGGCGGCGAGCGCGACGGGGTCCCACACCGGGGCCCCGTACACCGCCTGCGACCCGGAGGTGACGAACACCGACAGCAGCGCGAACAGCGTCATCGTCGTCGGCAGTCCGAGGGTCTGGCCCCAGACCTGGGCGCGCTGGCCCGCGCCGAAGCGGGTGAAGTCGGGGATGTTCAGGCTCAGGGTCGACCAGAAGGCGATCATGCCCATGAGGGACGGGAAGAACACCGGCCAGAAGTCCGCGCCCCAGCCGAGCCGCGACGGCTGGTCGAGCAGCGGCCCGAAGCCGCCGGCCTTGTTCGCGATCCAGGCCAGCAGCACCAGCGCGCCGACGATGACGAACGGCGCGGCCCAGTTCTCGAACCGGCGCAGTGTCTCCATCCCCCGGTAGATGATGGCCAGTTCGAGGGCCCAGAACAGGACGAAGCACACCCACAGCGTCCACGGCTGGCCGCCGACCTCGGAGGCCTCCGCCCAGCCACCGAACATCTTGCCGAGCAGGACGAAGATGCCCTGACCGCCGATCCAGGTCTGGATGCCGAACCAGGCGCACGCCACCCCGGCCCGGATCATCGCCGGCAGGTTGGCGCCGCGCAGCCCGAACGAGGCACGGGCCAGCACCGGGAACGGGATGCCGTACTTGGGTCCGGCGTGACCGGTGAGCAGCATCGGCGCGAGCACGATCACATTGGCCAGCGCGATGGTGAACACGGCCTGCTTCCAGTCCATGCCCAGCGCGACCAGACCGGAGGCGAGCAGCCAGGACGGGATGTTGTGCGCCATCCCCACCCACAGGGCGGTGAAGTTGTACGTCGTCCAGCGGCGCCGGACCAGCGGCACCGGCAGCAGGTCGTCGTTGACGAAGCGGCTGTCGGTGAGGGTGGTGCCCGGCGGGAGCTCGACGCGTCCCGCCGGGTCGGGTATGGGTCTGTCGGACGGCGTGGGCGGGACGGTCGCTGTCATGGGCGTGTCCTTCGGCGGTGGTACCGGTCAGCGGTTGAGTGCCGGGATGATCTCCGCGCCGTACGCGTCGATCGTCGTCTCCTGCGCGTCGTGCATGTCGTAGACGGCGAACTGGTCCACGCCCAGTTCGCGCAGCGCCTTCAGCTTCTCGATGTGAGCCTCGGCCGGGCCGAGCAGGCAGAACCGGTCGACGATCTCGTCGGGCACGAAGTCCGTGGACGGGTTGCCGGCCCGTCCGTGGTGGCTGTAGTCGTAGCCGTGCCGCTCCTTGATGTACGCGGTCAGCGCCTCCGGGACCATGTCGGAGTGCTCGCCGTAGCGGGAGACCAGGTCGGCGACGTGGTTGCCCACCATGCCGCCGAACCAGCGGCACTGCTCGCGGGCGTGCGCCAGGTCGTCACCGACGTACGCGGGGGCGGCGACGCAGATGGTGACGGAGGCGGGGTCGCGCCCCGCCTCGGCGGCCGCGGCGCGTACGGCCTTCACCATCCACTCGGTCAGATACGGGTCGGCGAGCTGTAGGATGAAGCCGTCGGCCTTCCGTCCGGTGAGGGCGAGCGCCTTCGGCCCGTACGCGGCCATCCAGACGGGCAGCTTTCCGTCGTTCACCCACGGGATGCGCAGTGGCTGCCCGTCGACCTCGGTTTCGCGTCCCTCGGCGAGGTCGCGGATCACGTCGACCGCCTCACCGAGGCGGGCCAGGGTGTTGGGTCTGCGTCCCGCGACGCGCATCGCGGAGTCTCCGCGTCCGATGCCGCAGACGGTGCGGTTGCCGAACATGTCGTTGAGCGTGGCGAAGGTGGAGGCGGTGACCTCCCAGGTGCGGGTGCCCGGGTTGGTGACCATGGGACCGACCTTCAGTTTCGTGGTGCCGGCCAGGATCTGGCTGTAGATCACGAAGGGTTCCTGCCACAGCACGGCGGAGTCGAAGGTCCAGCCGTGGGTGAAGCCGTTGCGCTCGGCGCGCTTCATCAGGCTGACGACCCGCGAGGCCGGCGGGTCGGTCTGCAGTACGAGTCCGAAGTCCATGCGCGTGGCTCCTAGGTGAGGTACTGACAGGTGGAACGCGGGGTGTAGACGCCGTGCCCGGCGTGCCCGGTGTACTGGCGTTCGGTGATGACGGGGGTGCCGCGCGAGAGGACGGTCTCGACGCGGCCGGTGACCCGCCTGCCCTCATAGGCCGAGTAGTCGACGTTCATGTGGTGGGTGTCGGCGGAGATGACCTGCTCGGCTCCCGGGTCGTAGATCACGACGTCGGCGTCGGCGCCCGGCGCGATCGTGCCCTTCTTCGGGTAGAGGCCGAACATCCGGGCCGGGGTGGCGCAGGCGATCTCGATCCAGCGGCGGCGGGAGATGTGCCCGTCGAGGACGGCCTGGTGGAGCAGGTCCATGCGGTTCTCCACGCCCGGGAGACCATTGGGGATCTTGGAGAAGTCGCCCCGGCCGAGTTCCTTCTGGCCGGTGAAGCAGAAGGGGCAGTGGTCGGTGGAGACCACCTGGAGGTCGTTGGTGCGCAGGCCCCGCCAGAGTGCCCTCTGGTGCTCCTTCGGCCTGAGCGGGGTGCTGCACACGTACTTGGCGCCCTCGAAGTCCGGCTCGGCGAGGTTGTCCGTGGACAGGAACAGGTACTGCGGGCAGGTCTCGCCGAAGACGTTCAAGCCCTCGTCGCGGGCCCGGGCCAGTTCCGCGACGGCTTCGGTGGCGGAGACGTGGACGACGTACAGCGGGGCCCCTGCGACCTGGGCGAGCCGGATGGCGCGGTGGGTGGCCTCGGCCTCGAGGAGGGCCTTGCGGACCTCCCCGTGGAAGCGGGGGTCGGTCTCGCCGCGGGCCAGGGCCTGCTCGACGAGTACGTCGATGGCGATGCCGTTCTCGGCGTGCATCATGATCAGCCCGCCGTTCTCGGCGGAGCGCTGCATGGCGCGCAGGATCTGACCGTCGTCGGAGTAGAAGACCCCCGGGTAGGCCATGAACTGCTTGAAGCTGGTCACGCCCTCCTCGACCAGCAGGTCCATCTCCTTGAGCGTCTCCTGGTTCACATCGGAGACGATCATGTGGAAGCCGTAGTCGATGGCGCAGTTGCCCTCGGCCTTGGCGTGCCAGGCGTCCAGGCCGTGGCGCAGGGAGTGGCCGACGCTCTGTACGGCGAAGTCGACGACGGTGGTCGTACCGCCCCAGGCGGCTGCCCGGGTGCCCGTCTCGAAGGTGTCGGAGGCGAAGGTGCCGCCGAACGGCAGCTCCATGTGGGTGTGGGCGTCGACACCGCCCGGGATGACGTACTTCCCGGTGGCGTCGATGGTCCGCTCGGCGGTGAGCGACTCGGCGGCCGGGGTGCCGGATGCGGCGAGGGCGGCGATGCGGCCGTCCTCGATCAGGACGTCGGCGTGGATCTCGTCGGCGGCGGTGATGACGAGTCCGCCGCGGATGGCTGTGCGGGTGCTCATGTCGCTCCTCGCGGGTGTCGGGTGCGGGCTGTGTGTGGCTGGTCGCGCCCCGCGGCGGTAGCCGCACGTCGAACGCGGCCCCCCGCCCCTGGGTGGACCGCGCCTCAGGGCGTCGTCAGGGGGCCGTAGGTTGCCGGCGCCCTGTCCCGGTAGAACTGCCAGCGGTCGCGGACCTCGCGGAGCTTGGCCATGTCCAGGTCGCGGACGACGAGTTCGGTCTCCTTGTCGCTCGCCGGTTCGCCGACGAACTGGGCCTCGGGGTCGACGAAGTAGGAGGTGCCGTAGAAGTCGTTGTCCCCGTACTCCTCCACGCCCACCCGGTTGATGGCGCCGACGAAGTACTCGTTGGCGACGGCCGCCGCCGGCTGTTCCAGCTGCCAGAGGTAGCCGGACAGTCCGCGTGAGGTCGCCGAGGGGTTGAAGACGATTTCGGCGCCCGCGAGTCCGAGCGCGCGCCAGCCCTCGGGGAAGTGGCGGTCGTAGCAGATGTAGACGCCGATCCGGCCGGCGGCGGTGTCGAAGACGGGCCATTCGCTGTTGCCGGGACGGAAGTAGAACTTCTCCCAGAATCCCTTTACCTGAGGAATGTGGGTCTTGCGGTACTTGCCGAGGTAGGAGCCGTCGGCGTCGATCACGGCGGCCGTGTTGTAGAGGACCCCGGGCTGCTCCTCCTCGTACATCGGCAGGACCAGGACGATGCCCAGCTCCCGGGCGAGTGCCTGGAAGCGCTGGACCACTGGGCCGTCGGGAATGCGTTCGGCGTACTCGTAGAATGCCGGGTCCTGGACCTGGCAGAAGTACGGCCCGTAGAACAGCTCCTGGAAGCAGAGCACTTGGGCGTTCTGGGCGGCGGCGTCGCGGGCGGCCTGCTCGTGGACCTGGATCATCGACTCCTTGTCGCCGGTCCAGGCGGTCTGGAAGACGGCGGCGCGGATCACTCGGCTCATCGGGACCTCCGGTCGCTCGGTGTGCGGCGAGCCTAGGGAGGGACGGAGCCTGCTTTGAGTTGCACCGTGTCACGTCTGCGGGGGTACGGCGTGTCACCGTGTCATGCGTCGATGGGCCCATGTATCACCGCCGTTGTCGCAGGTGGTTCGCTTGTTTCAGCGCTGTTGCGCGTCATGCGCGAGGAGCGCGATGTGCACCGAGGCGGCCTGCTCGAAATCGTCGAGGTCCACGCCCAGGCGCACCTGTATCGCCTCCAGCCGGCGGTAGAGGGCGGGCCGCGACACATGGTGGAGCTGCGCGGTGCGGGACTTGTTGCGTCCGGTGGCGAGATAGGTGCGCAGCACGGACAGCAGGTCCTCGTCCGGGTCGCGCAGCAGGCCGTCCAGCTCCCGTTCCGCGAAGGACTGCACCTGGGGGTCGTCCCGCAACAGCCTGACCAGCCCGCGCAGATGCACGTCGCGGAGCCGGACCACGGGCGGCAGCTCCAGCGCGGCGGCCGAGTCCGCCACGGCGTCGGCCACATGCCGGGCCTCGCGCAGACCGGCGGGCACGTCGTCGAAGGAGGTACGGGCGCCGGCCGCCGCCACCACGGGGGGCGCCGCCCCGGACTCGGCGCGCAGCCGCACGGCGAAGTGGGCGGTGAGGGCGTCGGCGTCCTGGTCCCGGGCGAGGCTGAGCAGGACGACGGTCGCGGTGCCCGCCAGTTCGGCGACGATCCCGGGCAGCCCCAGCAGGCGCAGGACGCGGTCGAGCCGGGCCGGGTCCCGGCCGCGTACGACGAGCGGCACGAAGGTGCGCCGGTTCACCGGCAGCCCGGCCGCACGCGCCCGGGACAGCAGTTGCCGGGCCGGTACGGCACCGCTGACCAGGTCGGTCAGCAGGCTCTGCGCGGACTGTTCCTCCCAGGAGCACGCTTCGCCACCGAGCATCCGGTGCAGCACGAGGGCCTCGGCGGCACGGTCGGCGAGCAGGCGTCCGGTGGCGGTGTCTCCCCGGTAGCCGCACAGCACGATCCGGCCCCACCGCTCGCCCCGGCCGCCGAGTTCGGCACGGATCCAGCCGTCGCCCTCGCTGCCGCCGGCCTGCCGGGCGACGCGTTCCCAGTCACGCAGGACGTCGTCCACGGCCGGCCGCTCCCCCGCCGTGCCGAGGACACGGTGGGCGAGGTTGGCGACGACGACGGGGCAGCCGCTGTGGCGGGCGACCTCGTCGAGCAGGCGTTGCAGCGGGGCGCCGGCGGTGATCAGCGCGGTGAGTTCGGTGCGTACCGCCTCGGAGAGGCTGACGGCGGCGAACTTCCGCCGCACCAGCCGGGACTGCACCTCCTCGGTCAACTGGGCGAAGGGGAAAGGGCGGTGGAGGACGACCAGGGGAAGTCCGCACCGCTCCGCCACCCGCCGCATGGCCTCCGGCGGGGCCGGGAAGGCACGGCCGAGTCCGAGGACCACGGCGGACGCCTCGGCGCGGTGCAGGGAGCGGACGTACTCGGCCTGCTTGTCCTCGTCGCCGGCGAGCAGCACTCCGGTGGTGAGCACCATCTCGCCGCCGCTGAGCATCACTCCGACGTCGGCCGCCTCCGCGACATGCACCCAGCGCACCGGCCGGTCCAGCCGGCCGGCGCCGGCCACCACCTCGGGCTCCCCGGCGAGCACCCGTTCCAGGGCGAGGACCTGCCGGACCGAGAGGGCCGGTGCCAGTGGCTCCCAAGTGGTCATGGCAGCGTCCTTCTGCTCGGTGTAACGCTCCTACCGGATGCTCCGCAGCGCCTGTTCGAGGATGTCGGCGCCTTCCTCGGCCTCCGCGACGTTGAGGGACAGCGGCGGGGCGACGCGCAGGGCACTGGTGTTGTGTCCGCCGCCCTTGCCGATGAGCAGGCCGCCCTCGCGGGCCGCTTCCAGGACGGCGGACGCCGCCTCGGGGTCGGACTCGTCGGTGCCGGGTTTCGTCAGCTCGATGCCGATCATCAGCCCGCGTCCGCGCACCTCCCGTACGGCGGGCACCTGGGCGGCGGCGGCCCGCAGTCGCTCGATGAGCAGGCCGCCGACCCGGCGGGCGTTGCCCTGCAGGTCGTGCTCCAGCAGGTAGGTGAGGTTGGCCAAACCCGCCGCCATGGTGATCTGGGTGCCGCCGAACGTGGAGATGCTGTTGGCGTCCAGGCAGTTCATGATCTCGGAGCGGGCGACGACCCCGCCGATGGACATGCCGTTGCCGATGCCCTTGGCGAAGGTCAGCATGTCGGGCGGGCCGCTGCGGCTGTGCGCCTGCCAGCCCCAGAAGTGCTCGCCGGTGCGGCCCCAGCCGGTCTGCACCTCATCGGCGATCCACAGGATGCCCCGCTCGTGCAGTACCTCGCGGAAGGCCGCGTACAGTCCGTCGGGCGGCGAGGTGAAGCCACCCACGCCCTGGATCGGTTCGGCGATCAGTGCGGCGGGCGGGCGGGTGTGGCCGAGGATGTCCTTGAGGTCGTCGACACACGCCGCGACGAAATCGTAGTCGTCGAGCGTGGCGAACGGGCCTCGGGTGCGTACGCCGCCGTGCACGTACAGCGTCTGGAGCGGGGACAGCGAGGTCGGGGACCAGCCGCGGTTGCCGGTGATGCCGACCGAGCTGAAGGAGCGGCCGTGGTAGCTGTTGCGCATCGCCAGGATCGTGTTGCTGCGCCGGTAGGTGGTGGCGAGCAGCAGCGCGGTGTCGTTGGCCTCGGTGCCGGAGGTGGTGAAGAACACCCGGGCGTCCGGGATACCGCTCAACTTGGCAATGCGCTCGGCGAGTTCCACCATCTGCCGGTTGAGGTAGAGGGTGGAGGAGTGGACGAGCCGCCCGGCCTGTTCGCTCACCGCCTTGGTGATCTCGGGCAGGGCGTGGGCGGTCATGGTGGTGAGGATGCCGCCGAAGAAGTCGAGGTAGCGGTTGCCCTCGGAGTCCCAGACGTGGCGTCCCTCGCCATGGGTGATCTCGATGGGCTCCCCGTAGTAGAGGGCGAGCCAGTCGGGGAGCACGGAGCGGTGGCGGCCCAGCAGGCCGTCGGTCACGGCCGCACCAGCCCTTCGTAGGCGTCGGGGCGGCGGTCGCGGTAGAAGGCCCACTGCTGCCGCACCTCGTCGATGAGGTCGAAGTCCAGGTCGCGGATCACGAGTTCCTCCTTGCTGTCGCTGGCGACGTCACCGACGAACTGACCGCGCGGGTCGACGAAGTACGAGGTTCCGTAGAAGTCGTTGTCCCCGTACTCCTCCACGCCCACGCGGTTGATCGCGGCGACGAAGTACTCGTTGGCGACGGCCGCGGCCGGCTGCTCCAGCCGCCACAGGTGGGACGACAGGCCCCGGTGCGTGGCCGACGGGTTGTAGACCAACTGGGCGCCGTTGAGTCCGAGTTGACGCCAACCCTCCGGGAAGTGCCGGTCGTAGCAGATGTAGACGCCGACCTTGCCGACGGCGGTGTCGAAGACGGGCCAGCCCAGGTTGCCGGGCCGGAAGTAGAACTTCTCCCAGAAGCCCTTGACCTGGGGGATGTGGTGCTTGCGGTACTTGCCGAGGACGGTGCCGTCGGCGTCGATCACGGCCGCGGTGTTGTAGTAGTGACCCGACTGCTCGACCTCGAACACCGGCACGACGACCACCATGCCGGTCTCCCGGGCCAGCTCCCGCATCCGGCGGGTGGTCGGGCCGTCGGGGACGGGCTCGGCCCAGCGGTAGTGCCCGGGGTCCTGGACCTGGCAGAAGTAGGGGGCGTTGAACACTTCCTGGAATCCGATGACCTTCGCGCCCCGCCGGGCCGCCTCGCGGGCGTGCTCCTCGTGTTTCGCCAGCATGGACTCGGTGTCTCCGGTCCAGTTCGCCTGGACCAGAGCGGCACGTACGACGTTGGCCATGAGCTGCTCCTTAGACGCGGCGTCAGCGCCTCTACGCCCGTAGAAACGGTCGTAGAGGGACGAACGTAAGCCCCTCGGACGGCCTTGCCAAGACCATCGTCGTCAAGGCCGCGGAGTCGATCGTGTTTGACACCCCTGTGGGTGAGTCGGCCGCGGGCGGCGCGCCGGGCGAGAAGGCGTCGCCCGGGTCCGCCGCCCCGCGGGTTCCCGGTCAGACCGCCAGTCCCGCGACGCGCAGGGCGTGCAGCAGATCCCGGTACCGGGTGTCGGAGACTCCCCGGGCGGCCGTGAGGAGCAGCGGGACGAGCCTGCGCGGATCGGAGGCGGCCGTGCGGGCCGCGTCCTCCGGGGTCCGCATCCGGACGCAGGCGTCGAGCAGCGCCCCCGCCTCGCGATGACGCGCCTGCCTGTCCAGGGTGAGTACGGCCCATCCGACCTCGTCGGCCGGCCGTACGACACCCTGCCTGAGGATCTGCTCGCCGTCCTCCACGCGGCCCGCCGTGGTGAGCGCGCCGGCCGCGGCGACGAGCCTGTCGGCGGGCAGCGCGGCCGCCGCCTCCCACAGCAGCGTCGCCCAGTCCGCGCCGAGCCCCGCCCGCCGCATCGCGTCGGCCAGCAGCGGAAACCGTACGGCGGGTGAGTACGCGGTCTCGGACAGCAGCGCGTGCGCCTCTCCGCTGCGGCCCTCTTCCCGCAGCCGCGCGAGTGTCGCCACGGCGCGGCCGACCTCCTGCCGGTCGGCCGCGCCGACGGTCGTGTCACTCCGGGACTCCGCCGCCTCCCCCGGCGCCTCGTCGACCCCGGCGAACCGCGCACCGCGCGAGGCGGGAGCGGCCGCGGGAAGGTCCGGCACGACGGAGGGCGGTACGGCGACCGGCCAGCCCTCCCCCTCACCCACCCCGGCGAACCGCGCCCCGCCCCGGCGCCGCTTGCGCGGGGGCTGCGCGGGTCCTGTGGTGCGGCTGAGCTCCGCGGGGGCGGGCTGCGCGCGTTCGCGGGTGGACGCCAACTCCGCAGAGCCGGGCTGCGCGGGCCCGTCGGCCGCGCCCGGCGCCGTCCCGGGGGACCGGCGCGTTCCGGAAGCCGGTGCATCGTGCCACTGCGGTGCGACGCGCTCCCGGGTCGAGCCGGACGGGCCCGGTGCGCCAGGAGGTGTCCGGATGGGGTCGGGGACCGGCCGACGTTTCTCGTACCGTCCGTGCGGTGGCGGCGGGTGGCCCGCCCGGGCGGCACGTCGGTCGAGGGATTCCAGTCGGGCCGTGATCTCCGCGCAGCGGGCCGTGGCGCGCCGGTGGTCGTCCTCCGCCCAGGCGAGATCCTCGCGGAGGACGCGGACCTCCTGGTGGCTGACGGCGGAGGCGAGCCTGCGGGCCAGTTCCGCATGACGCTCCGCCGCGTACCGCTGCTCACGCAACATGACGTCGAGCCGGCCGGTGAGCCCCTCCCGGGCCCCGGGTCGGGCGTCGTGCGCGGCCAGCGCGGCCGTGTGCAGGGAACGGGCCACCGGGGTCTCGGCCTCGGCGGCTCCCGGCCCGCACGCGGCGACGAGGTCGTGGAGCAGTGCCTCCATCACGTCCCAGGGCGGTGGCTCACGCCCTTCGACACAGGCCCGCATGCCGCCGGGGTCCCGCTGCCAGAACACCAGGCACCAGCCGCCGTACCGGTCGAGGCGCGCCAGCAGGTCTCGCAGGTAGTCCGTGAACTCCCGAACCGCTGCCGGGAGTTGCTCCGCCGCCATACCCAACTCCCACCAGATCCGGAGTGCTCGGATCCGTAGGTAACACCCGCCGTGTTACAGCGGGGCTACGGAGAGTTTTCCGGCGGGATGCGGACCGCGCCGGAGGGCCACCCGGAGACCGGGGACCGGAGGAACGGGCGGCGCGAGCCGGGAGGCGGGGCAGCCGGAACCAAAAGACCCCGCGCCGGGTCCGGAGGCCGGGGCAGCCTGGGGCCAGGAGCCCGCACGGGACCCGCCGGATGCCCGCGGCCCGCCCCGGGAGCCGGGTGCCGGGCCGCCTGGACCGATGGACCGCGCAAGGACCGCGCGCCGAGGACCGAACGACCGCACGACTGCAGGTCGATCCCCTCAGGCGGCGATCGACGTGCTCGGCGGCGCGCAGCGCCCCGCCAGTTCGTCCATCGACAGACCGAGTGCGCCCGCCAGGGCGGCCACGGTGAAGAACGCGGGGGTGGGCGCCCGGCCCGTCTCGATCTTGCGGAGCGTCTCCGCGGAGATGCCGGCGCTCGCCGCGACCTCGGCCATGCTGCGGTCGCCGCGCGCCTCGCGCAGCAGCCGGCCGAAGCGCTCGCCGCGTTCGCGCTCTTCTGGGGTCAAGGGGGTGCGCACCATGAACACCATTCTAATACCGGTATAGTAATTGGCATGGTGGAACTCAAGACCGACACATCGATCGATGCCATGTACGAGGCCGGCCAGGTCGTCGCCGACGCGCTGACGGCCGTACGGAAGGCCGCCGACGTGGGCGTTTCCCTGCTGGAGTTGGACCAGGTGGCGCACGACGTGCTGCGCGCGGCGGGCGCGACCTCACCCTTCCTGGGCTACCGGCCCTCCTTCGCGCCGACCCCGTTCCCCGCGGTGATCTGCGCCTCCGTCAACGACGCGATCGTGCACGGCATCCCGGACGCGTACCGGCTGCGCGACGGGGACCTCGTCTCCATCGACTGCGGAGCCGAACTGGGGGGCTGGGCCGGGGACTCGGCGATCAGTTTCACCGTGGGCACCCCCCGCCCGGCCGACCTCCGGCTGATCGAGACGGCGGAGCGGGCGCTCACCGCGGGCACCGAGGCGGCCGTCGTCGGCAACCGCATCGGCGACATCGCACACGCGATCGGCACGGTGTGCCGCGGCGCGGGGTACGGGATCATGGAGGACTTCGGCGGCCACGGCATCGGCCGCCGCATGCACGAGGACCCGCCGGTACCGAACGAGGGCAGGCCGGGCAGGGGCATGCTCCTGCGGCACGGCATGTGTCTCGCGATCGAGCCCATGCTGATCGCCGGCGGCACGGACGCCTACCACGCCGCCCCGGACGGCTGGACCCTCCGTACGAACGACGGCACCCGAGCGGCGCACGTGGAACACACGGTGGCGGTCACCGAGAACGGGCCACGCGTTCTGACCGCTCGTCGTACCGCGTGAGGACCGGTCGTCACCCGCCACCTGTGCGAGGTTGAGGCCGTGTTGCGCGGTGGAGGTCCGCGAACGCGCCCCGGCGGCTCCCTTCCGCGCCCACGTCCGAACCGGCGCGGAGGCTGGGCAATCCGGCTCCGAAGCCGAGGTGGAAACGTTTCTCCACGCAGTCGCCCAGCTGATCCGCACCCGCGTCCCGCGCACGGAGCCGAGCGGGCGGCACCGGCCGGCGAACGGGAATACCCGGGCGTCTGCACATGGTCCGGAGCCGCGCTCCCGCCCACCGGCCCGATGACCGCGCTCCCGCGCCCACCGGCCACCCGCCCCAGGCAGGCGGGCGCGGGAGCGCCCTTTCCGGCGGCGAACGCCGACGCATGGCTCCGGCCCCGCCCTGCTCGCCCGTCCCTCGCTGCTGTTTCGACGAGCTCACCTCGCACCTGGACGCGATCAACCGGGCGGCGCCGACCACGGTGCCGAAGGACGTGGCCCGCACGTGCGCCCTGCTGGACGCCGCCCACCGTCCGCCCACCGGGGCACGCCGACCGATCGTCGTCCGGGACCGGGACCGTACGGTTCGTCAGAGGCGGCACCAGGAGCTGCCGGCCGCATACCCCGCCGCCGGGAGCGGGCCGCGAGCCGGATGCCGCGGCCGGGGAGCCACCGGTCGCCGGGCCGTACGCCGTCGCCCTTCTGAAATGCCCGCGCATACGGATCGTGTCATCGTGGGCATGAGCGAGCCCCGGCCGGGACACCCGGGCCCGGCACGTCGACCCAGCGAAGGAACGGATGACGATGACGAGTGGTTTCGTCGGCCCGGAGGGTGACCCGTTCGCAGAATTCCTCGCGCGCTTCTTCGGCGGACAGCGCCCCCGCCAGATCGACATCGGCAGGCTCCTCAGCCAGCCCGCCCGGGAGCTGGTGCGCGGCGCCGCCCAGTATGCCGCCGAGCACGGCAGCCGTGACCTGGACACCCAGCACCTCCTGCGCGCCGCCCTCTCCGCCGAGCCGACCCGGAGCCTGCTCAGCCGGGCGGGGGCGGACCCCGACTCGCTGGCGTCCCAGATCGACGACCGGTCGGGCCCCGTCCAGCACGCCCCGGGCGACGCCCCGCCGCCGACCTCGCTGTCCCTGACCCCCGCCGTCAAGCGGGCGCTCCTCGACGCGCACGAGATGGCCCGGGCGAGCGGCGCCGGCTACATCGGCCCGGAGCATGTGCTCAGCGCCCTCGCCGCCAACCCCGACTCGGCCGCCGGGCACATCCTCAACGCGGCGAGGTTCGCCCCCTCCGGCCCGCCGGAGGCGCCGGAGGCCCAGCAGTCGCGCGCCGAGCGCCCCCGCCCCGCCACGGGCACCCCGACCCTGGACAAGTACGGCCGTGACCTCACCTCGCTGGCCCGCGAGGGCCGTATCGACCCGGTGATCGGCCGGGACCAGGAGATCGAGCAGACCGTCGAGGTGCTCTCCCGGCGTGGCAAGAACAACCCGGTGCTGATCGGCGACGCGGGTGTCGGCAAGACCGCCGTCGTCGAAGGGCTGGCCCAGCGGATCACTGAGGGGGACGTGCCCGACGTACTCCTCGGACGGCGTGTGGTCGCCCTGGACCTGACGGGGGTCGTCGCCGGGACCCGTTACCGGGGCGATTTCGAGGAGCGGATGAACACCATCGTCGAGGAGATCCGCTCCCACTCCGAGCAGCTGATCATCTTCATCGACGAGCTGCACACCGTTGTGGGCGCCGGGGGCGGTGGCGAGGGCGGCTCGATGGACGCGGGCAACATCCTCAAGCCGGCCCTCGCCCGCGGCGAGCTGCACATCGTCGGCGCGACCACGCTGGAGGAGTACCGCCGGATCGAGAAGGACGCCGCGCTGGCCCGGCGGTTCCAGCCGATCATGGTGCCGGAGCCGACCCCCGCCGACGCGATCGAGATCCTGCGCGGCCTTCGGGACCGGTACGAGGCCCACCACCAGGTCCGCTACACCGACGAGGCGCTGGTGGCGGCCGTGGAGCTGTCCGACCGCTATCTGAGCGACCGCCGGCTGCCGGACAAGGCCATCGACCTCATCGACCAGGCCGGTGCCCGGGTGCGGCTGCGGGCGCGGACCAAGGGCACGGACGTACGGGCCCTGGAGCGCGAGATCGAGCAACTCACCTGTGACAAGGACCAGGCGGTCGCCGACGAGCAGTACGAGCAGGCCACGCAACTGCGGGACCGCATCGTGGAGCTGAAGCAGCGGATCACGGAGACAGGCGGCGAGGACGAGGTCGACGAGGGACAGAGTCTGTGGGTGGACGCCGAGGCGATCGCCGAGGTGGTGGCCCGGCAGACGGGCATCCCGGTCAGCCGCCTCACCGAGGAGGAAAGGGACCGGCTGCTGGCCCTGGAGCAGCATCTGCACCAGCGGGTCGTCGGCCAGGAGGAGGCGGTGCGCGTCGTCTCGGACGCGGTGCTGCGCTCCCGCGCGGGGCTCGCCAGTCCCGACCGGCCGATCGGCAGCTTCCTGTTCCTCGGGCCGACGGGCGTCGGCAAGACGGAGCTCGCGCGGGCGCTGGCCGAGGCGCTGTTCGGCAGCGAGGACCGGATGGTGCGCCTCGACATGAGCGAGTACCAGGAGCGGCACACGGTCAGCCGGCTGGTGGGCGCCCCGCCCGGCTATGTGGGGCACGAGGAGGCCGGGCAGCTGACCGAGGTGGTGCGCCGGCACCCGTACTCGCTGCTGCTGCTGGACGAGGTCGAGAAGGCCCACCCGGATGTCTTCAACCTCCTGCTCCAGGTCCTGGACGACGGCCGGCTGACCGACTCGCAGGGCCGGACGGTGGACTTCACCAACACCGTCATCGTGATGACCAGCAATCTCGGCTCCGAGGCGATCACCCGGCGCGGCGCCGCCGTGGGTTTCGCGTCCGGCGGCGCGGACGCGGACGAGGAGGCGCGGCGGGAGCAGATCCTGCGGCCGCTGCGGGAGCACTTCCGGCCCGAGTTCCTCAACCGGATCGACGAGGTCGTGGTGTTCCGCCAGCTGACCGCCGAGGAACTGCGGCGCATCACCGACCTGCTGCTGGAGGGCACCCGGCGCGGTCTCAAGAGCCAGGACATCACAGTGGACTTCACCGACGAGGCCGTGGACTGGCTGGCCCGGCGCGGCTACCAGCCCGAGTACGGTGCCCGGCCGCTGCGCCGCACCATCCAGCGCGAGGTCGACAACCAGCTCTCCCGGCTGCTCCTGGACGGCCGCGTCCAGGAGGGCGGCCGGGTGACGGTCGACGCGCAGGACGAACGCCTGACGTTCCGTACGCAGGAGACACCGGCACCCGAGCTGTGAGCCGGACGCGCGGGGCACCCCGCGGCCGGGCGCCCGCGGCTGGGTGCGCCGGGCAGGGTTTGTCCGGCGGACCGACGCGGGGAAGACCGACGGCTCCGGCCGGCCCCAGGTGGAGCGGGCGGGGCCCTGCGGGCGAACGCGAGCTCGTGGGGGGCTCCCGCCACCCGCTGGGCGAGCGCCTGGACGCCGCGGACCGCTCACCCGCCGGAGTATGAGGAGCGCGGTGACGCGGCGACGGCGCGCGACGTTCGGCATCACCGCGTCATCAACCCTGGACACCGAAATCGTCTGGGAGGTCACGCAAGGAGCGACCGCCCCCGCTCAGCGACGTACCGGCCGGTGATGCGCGGGAAACGGGTGTTCCCGGAAGAGCGGCGGTCCCCGGAAGACCGGCGTTTCCGGGGAGACCGGCCCTCCCGGGACACCAGCGATTGCCGGGGAGACCGGCGTCTCCCGGCAGAGCCGGGAGACGCCGGGCAGGCTCAGCGCGCCGGATGTACCACCATCGCCGAGCCGCCGCCCCTGCGGACCTTCTCGGCCGCCGCGAGCCACTTGCCGCCCGGCAGCCGCTGGATGGCCGTGGTCGCGCCGATCTCCGGGTTCTCCCGGAAGGAGTGCCCGACGGCTTCCAGGCGCTGCCGCACCTCACTGTCGTACAGCCCCGGCTCGAGGTCGGTCCGCGCCGTGTTGCGCTGGCTGGCGCGCGGCGCGGCGATCGCGTCGGCCAGGGGCAGTCCGCGGTCGAGGAAGCCGGTGAGGGTCCCGAGCACGGTGGTGATGATGGTCGAGCCGCCGGGGGAGCCGAGCGCCACCACCGGCCGGTCCTGCCGGTCGAGCACGATCGTCGGCGAGATCGACGACCGGGGCCGCTTGCCGGGGCCCGGCAGGTTCGGGTCGTGCACGGCCGGATCGGCCGGGGCGAAGGAGAAGTCCGTCAGCTCGTTGTTGAGCAGGAAGCCGCGGCCGGGCACGGTGATGCCGCTGCCGCCGGTCTGCTCGATGGTGAGGGTGTAGGCGACGACGTTTCCCCACCGGTCGGCGGTCGTGAGGTGTGTGGTGTTCTCGCCCTCGTACGTCGTCGGGGCGGCTCCGCCGCCCGTGCCGCAGGGCTTCGGGTCGCGGGGGTCGCCGGGGGCGAGGGGGCTGGTGAGGACGGCGTCGTCCCTGATGAGGCACTCGCGCGAGTCGGCGAACCGCTGGGAGAGCAGTTCCTTCGTCGGTACGTCCTCGAAGGCGGGATCGCCGACCCAGCGCCCCCGGTCGGCGAAGGCGATGCGGCTCGCCTCGATGAAGCGGTGCAGGTACTGGACGTCGCTCGCCCTGGCCAGGTCGGTGCGTTCAAGGATGTTGAGGGCCTCGCCGACGGTCGTGCCGCCGGAGGAGGACGGGGCGATGGAGTAGACGTCCAGGCCGCGGTAGGAGGTCTTCGTGGGCGGCTGTGACGTGGCGCGGTAGGCGGCGAGGTCACGGGCGGACAGGTCGCCCGGGCGGGCGTTCCAGCCGGAACCCGGGTCCACGGGCGGCTTGTTGACCGTGTTCACGATGTCCCGGCCGATGGCGCCCCGGTACAGGGCGTCGACGCCCTCGCGCCGCAACTCCGCGTAGGTGCGGGCCAGGTCGGGGTTCTTGAAGACGGAGCCGACAACCGGGAGTTCGCCGCCCGGGAGGAACAGTCCGGCGGTGTCGGGGAAGTGGCGGAAGCGGGTCTCGTTGGCGGCGGTCTGCGCGCGGAAGGTGTCGTCGACGGTGAAGCCGTCGCGGGCGAGGCGCTCGGCGGGCTTCAGGACCGTGCCCAGGCCGCGCTTGCCCCACTTGTCGAGCGCCCGTTGCCAGGTGGCGGGCGTGCCGGGGGTGCCGACCCCGAGACCGCTGCTGACGGCTTCGGCGAACGGGACCGGCTCGCCGTTCTCCAGGAACAGTCCCGGGTCGGCGGTGAGCGGGGCGGTCTCGCGGCCGTCCAGGGTGTGCACGGTGCGGGACCGGGCGTCGTAGTGGACGAAGTAGCCGCCTCCGCCGATACCGGCCGAGTAGGGCTCGGTGACGCCGAGCGCGGCAGCCGTGGCGACGGCCGCGTCGACGGCGTTGCCGCCCTTGCGCAGGATCTCGATCCCGGCCGCGGAGGCGTCGGCGTCGACGCTGGAGACCGCACCGCCGTATCCGACGGCCACGGGGACCTTGGGCGGGTGCGGGGCAGGCCGGTCGGGCCTGTCGTGCCCGGCGGGCGGCACGAACGCCCCTACCGACACCACGGCGGCACCGACCGCCAGGACCCCGAGCTTCCGTACGACAGAGCGACGCATCCGCACCTCCGGTTAAGGGCCGTGCGCGCAGCTTAGTTCGTCGCCATGCCCTCGTCAGGGATGTCGTGGGGTGTGCCGTGCCGGCCGCCGGGAAGAAGTCCGTCACCCGGGTGTCGAACACGGGTTTGCGTCGGACCGCTAGCATGCGCGCCCATGACCGACGACGTACGCAACATCATTCTGGGTGTGGTGGCCGCGGGCATCAGTGCCGCGCTGGGCTGGATCGCCCGTACCTATCTGTGGAAGCGAAAGCTCCGGCGCAAGCAGGCCTTCTTCGGACTGCCCGAGAACTCCGAGTCGCTGCTCGTCGTCAACCGCGATTCGGCGACCGCGGAACCGGCGGTGCACCGTTTCGACGTGTTCGCGTTGCTCGAACTCTCCGCGCTGATCAAGGACTGCGGGGCGCATGTCCAGGTGGTGACGCAGGACGCGGCGCACCAGGGCTTCGGCGAGCGGACCGAGTTCTGCGTGGGCGGCCCGGGTTCGAACCGGCGGATGGTGGCGCACATGGCGGCCATGCTTCCGGGGGTGCGGGTCAATGTCGATCCGGAGCCGGGACCGGACCGGGGCGCCTTCCAGATCGGCTCCGAGCGCTATCGCATGGACCCGGGCATCACCGAGTACGTTCTGCTGGCCCGGCTGACCGCCGGTGAACGGCACGAGACGCGGCCGGTGTTCCTGTTCTGCGGCCAGCGTGCGATCACCAACCAGGCCGCGACCCGCTATCTCGCCCGCAATCACGAGCGGCTGGCCCGCAAGCACGGGTCGAACTCCTTCGTGCTGCTGCTGAAGGTGATCAACTCCCAGGCCTATGGCCCGGATGTGGTCGAAGTGGTGGCGGACGTGACCAAGTCGGCGCAGACACCGCTGTCCGCTCCCACGGCACCGCGCAAGGCGCACCGGGCGGAGTGAGTCCGGCCGGCGCCCCCCGTCCGGCGCGCAGCTGACCTTCTCCTCGCCGGCGAACGACCCGTGGTACGTGTCGGTCCGCCGTGCGAGCAGTGATCTCCGGCTGCCACCGGACGGGACTGGCCGATGTGACCGCCTCCCCCGCGGGCGGGGTCCCGCGGTGGGCCCCTCCCGGCGGCGGCGTCCGCGCTCCTGCCGCGAAGTCCCCTTCCCCACCGGGATGGAGGGAACATCGTAGTCGAGGTCGGGACGGACGGGTCCGCGGACGTCACCCGCTCAGTGCTTGAGGATCTTCGAGAGGAAGTCCTTGGCCCGGTCAGTGCGCGGATCGCCGAAGAACTCGTCGGGCGCGCGGTCCTCGACGATCCGGCCGTCGGCCATGAAGACCACACGGTTGGCGGCCGAGCGGGCGAAGCCCATCTCATGGGTGACCACGATCATGGTCATGCCCTCCTCGGCCAGTTGGCGCATGGCCTCCAGGACCTCGCTGATCATTTCCGGGTCCAGCGCGGAGGTCGGCTCGTCGAACAGCATCGCCTTGGGTTCCATGGCCAGCGCCCGCGCGATCGCCACGCGCTGCTGCTGGCCGCCCGAGAGCTGCGCCGGGTACTTGTCCGCCTGGTCGGCCACGCCGACGCGGTCGAGCAGTGCGTGGGAGCGCCGGTCGGCCTCGTCCTTCTTGCGTCCGCGGACCTTGACCTGGCCCAGCGAGACATTCTGCAGCACGGTCTTGTGGGCGAAGAGGTTGAACGACTGGAAGACCATGCCGACATCGGCGCGCAGCCGCGCCAGCGCCTTGCCCTCGTCCGGGAGCGGCCGGCCGTCGAGCGCGATCGTGCCGGAGTGGATGGTCTCCAGCCGGTTGATGGCCCGGCACAGGGTCGACTTCCCCGAGCCCGAAGGGCCGATGACGACCACCACCTCCCCCCTGGCCACGGTGAGGTCGATGTCCCGCAGCACATGCAGGTCCCCGAAGTACTTGTTGACGTCTCGCAGTTCGATCAGCGGATCGACGGCCATACCCACCCCTACTCGTTCTCAGCCGTGTGGTGGTCGCCGCAACGTATCGAGGCAAGATCACCCAGAGGGCGCGACACGCACTTCCCGGCCATTAGCCGTATTTACGCCGGACGGCAGGACGGGCGGGGACGGGAGAGGACGGGAGCCGCCGGCCGGGGATTCACGCCTCCGCGACCTCCGCGTACAGCTGGGACAGCTCGGGCACTCCGCTGGCCGCCCACGCGTGTCCCGAGTCGACGACGTCGAACTCGCGGCCGGAGACGAGACGTACGACCGGCTGTCCGTCGGAGCGGATCTCCCACGCGGCTCCCGGCACGGTGCGCACGATGACCGTACCGAGGTACAGTCCCGCGTCGTTACCCAGCCAGTCCGAGGCCTCCGCGTCGTCCCTCCAGCCCGGGACCAGCTGGTCCAGCGCCTCCAACGAGGCCGGGGAGTCGTCCAGTCGGACCCCCGCCCGGTACGCCTGGGAGCGCAACAGTTCGCACTCGGCCAGGAGTTCGGCGATGCCCTCGGGATCAGGAGGACCGCCCTTCCGGCGCCGGTTGCCCAGGAAAGGGATGTTCATACCTCCAGCCTGTCATTCGTACCGCCCGGCGCACCACAGGCGCGCGGGGCCGGACGACGGCCGACGGCGCCCGGTCAGACGTCCAGGTCCACCACGACCGGTGCGTGGTCCGAGGCGCCCTTGCCCTTGCGCTCCTCGCGGTCGACGTAGGAGTCCGTGACCGCCTTCGCGAACGGCTCGTTGCCATACACCAGGTCGATGCGCATCCCCCGGTTCTTGGGGAAGCAGAGCTGGCGGTAGTCCCAGTACGTGAACGGGTGCTCGTACTTGAGCGGGCGCGGCACGACGTCCGACAGGCCTGCCTCGCGCAGGGAGGCGAGAGCGGCGCGCTCGGCGGGGGTGACATGGGTGGAGCCCTCGAACGCGGTCCGGTCGTAGACGTCCTCGTCGGTCGGCGCCACGTTGTAGTCACCCATGACCGCGAACGGGCGGCCGCCCGCCGCGTCCCCCGCCACGGCGGCCTTCAGCGCCTCGAACCACTGGAGCTTGTACGCGTAGTGGGGGTGGTCCACCTCGCGCCCGTTCGGCACGTACACCGACCAGACGCGGACCGGGCCGCAGGTCGCGGAGATGGCGCGGGGCTCGACGGAGCCGTCGTAGCCCGGGTCGCCCGGCAGCCCCTTGACGACGTCCTCCAGGCCGACTTTCGAGAGCACCGCCACGCCGTTCCACCGACCGGTGGCGTGCACCGCCGACTCGTAACCCAGTTCGCGCAGCTGCTCCGCCGGGAACTGGTCCTCGGCGACCTTGGCCTCCTGGAGGCACAGCACATCCGTGCCGCTGCTCTCCAGCCAGGCCAGCAGCCGCGGCAGGCGGGCGGTGATCGAATTCACGTTCCAGGTCGCGATGCGCATGTCCCACAACCTACCCGGCGGGTCCGACAACGCTCACCCGCCGCCTGCCGGCTCACAGCTCGGCCGCGCCGCCGGGTGCGAGCCGCAGGTGGTCCGTGCCGCCGAGGGCACCGATCTGGCGGTCGTAGATCGGTCGGGCGAGGTCGGTGAGCAGGGCGTCGTGGATGTCGTACGCACGCCGCGGCCGCACCTCGCGGACGTAGTCGATGACCTCGGAGATCTTGTTCCACGGGGCCATGACGGGCAGCATCAGCGTCTCGACGGGGTGGTCGGGGACGGTGAGCGCGTCACCGGGGTGGAAGAGCTTCCCGCCGTCGACGAGGTAGCCGACGTTGGTGACGCGCGGGATGTCCGGGTGGATCACCGCGTGCAGTTCGCCGTGGACCTGGATGTCGAAGCCGGCCGCCGTGAAGGTGTCGCCGTGACCGACGGTGTGCACGCGGCCCGGGAACGCCGCCGAGATCCGCTCCGCGACCGACCTCAGGGTCCAGATACCGGCGGCCGGATTCGCCTCCAGGGCGCTCCGCAGCCTGCCCTCGTCGAAGTGGTCGGGGTGCTCGTGCGTGACCAGGACGGCGTCCGCGCCGAGAGCCGCGTCCTCCTCGCTGAACCCTCCGGGGTCGAGGACGAGGACGCGGCCGTCCTTCTCCAGGCGGACGCATGAGTGCGACTTCTTCGTGAGCTTCATGGATCCATCCTGCCCCGGGCGTACGGCCGCGCGGAGCGCCCCCGGCTCACTCGTGGGGCGTGGTCTCCTCGCGGACGACCTGCTGGGCCACCCGGAAGGCCTTGTTCGCCGCCGGGACACCGCAGTAGACGGCCGCCTGGAGGAGCACCTCCTTGATCTCGGCCGGGGTGAGCCCGTTGCGCAGGGCGGCGCGGGTGTGCACGGCCAGCTCCTCCATGTGGCCGCCGGCGACGAGGGCGGTCAGGGCCACACAGCTGCGGGTGCGCCGGTCCAGTCCTGGACGGTTCCAGACCTCGCCCCAGGCGTAGCGGGTGAGGAGTTCCTGGAAGTCGCCGGAGAAGTCGTCCGTCCCCGCCAGCACCCGGTCGACGTGCGCGTCGCCCAGAACCTCCCGGCGGACCTTGATCCCGGTGTCGTACGCATCGGGCCTGACCTGTGCCTGCTGCGGGACGGCGGCCGGGGCGATCTCGGCGACGGGGACGGGCTGCACCGGGGCGGCGGCCAGGGCCGGCTGCCTGGCCGCCGCCACCGCCGTGGGCAGCGCGTGCTGTCCGGTGGCGGATTCGAAGACGGGCTGCCAGGCGGTGGAGAAGTGCCGTACCAGCAGATCGGTGACGGCGGCCGGCTGCTCCACCGGTACCAGGTGGGAGGCCCCGGGCACGACGGCGAGCCGGGCGTCCGGGACGCCGGCGACCAGGGTGCGGGCCTCCGCGGGGCCGGTCACCTGGTCCTCGGAGCCGACCAGCACCAGGGTCGGCACGCCGACACTGCCGAGTTCGGCGCGCACGTCGAACGACGCCAGCGCCTCACAGGCGGCGATGTAGCACCCCGGGTCCGTGGTGCGCACCATCTGCACGGCCCACTCGGTGATCGCGGGCTGGGCGGCGGCGAAACCGCCGGTGAACCAGCGCTCGGGCGCGGAGCGGGCGATGGGGTCGAGTCCGTTCGTCCGCACGATCACCCCGCGCCGGCGGAACTCGTCCGCCGTGCCGAAGCGGGGCGAGGCGGCGATCACCGCGAGCGACGCGAGCCGCTCGGGATGGCGCAGGGCGAGCTCGATGCCGATGGCTCCGCCGAGCGCGCAGCCCGCGTACCCGAAGCGCTGCACGCCGAGGCTCTCGAGCGTGATGAGCAGCCGCGCGGTGAGATCGGCGACCGAGCCCGCGGGATGGGCGGGGGCGCCTCCGTGCCCCGGCATGTCGAACCGGAACACACGCCACTGCTTCGTCAGCTCCGGCACCTGACGGTCCCACATGTGCCATGTGGTACCCAGTGAGGGACCCAGGATCAGGACCGGAGCGTCTTCTGGCCCGTCAAAGCGGTATTGCAGGGTGTTGGGTGGTGTCTCGCTCACGCCCCAGACCCTCTCACGTTTCACGGACGCCCCTATAACGCAGGGGTGCGGGAAGCCGGTCTGACCAGGTTGAAGACCTCGCGGGCTGCGTATCACTTGAGGCATCGGATGATCTCACGGCGGGTCTTGCCCTCCTGGGTGCGGCGTTCGTAGTACTCCTGGGTGCGTGGGTCGTGACGCAGGCGGGTGAAGACGATGCGGTGCAGGGCGGCGTTGGCCTGCCGGTCTCCGCCGTGGTTGAGCCGGCGCGTGCTCCGCCGGCCGGAGGAGTACTCGATGGGGCTGACTCCGCAAAGGGCAGCAAAGGACGCCTCGGTGTTGAGCCGCTCAGGGTTGTCCCCCATGGTGATCAGCAGCGTGACGGCGCTGTCCGGACCGATGCCCACCGGTACGAGCAGCTGTGGGGCGTGGCGTTCGACGAGCCGGGTCAGTCGTTGGTTCAGCTCATCGATCTGCTCGGTGAGCTGCTCGATGCGTTCGGCGAGCATGCGTAATGTCATGTGGGTGGCTTGGGCCACCGCGTCCTCGTCTCCCCCACCACCGTCGTGCGGGCCGAGGCGCGCACAGGTGCGGAACAGCTCGGCGTTGCCGAGGCTCGACATGCGTTCCCGCAGGGCGGGGTCGGCGATGACCAGGACGGCCTTGAGCTGGTTGATCGCCTGGGTGCGGGCCTTGACCGCGGAGTCCTTGGCGAGTTTGTAGATCCGGGCGCTGTGCACCGGACCGTCGCCGGATTTCGCCCGGGCTCGGGCGCGACCGCTGAGCACGGCTCGCGCTGCGGCCTGGGCATCGAGCGGGTCCGACTTGCCGAGCAGCCGGCGGGCCGAGCGGTCGGGCCGGTTCACTTCGAACACCTGAATCTGCTGAGCGAGCAGATAACGGGACAGGCCCGCGCCGAAGGTGCCCGTGCCCTCCACGCCGGCCCGGCGCACCGTCCCCCGCTTGCGGGCCCAGACAAGCAGTTGTCGGTAACCGGCCGCCGTCGCGGGAAAGGACTTCGGTTCCCAGGACCTTCCCGACCGACGGCAAGACCACCACCTACACCTGGGACCCGGCCGGCAACCTCACCAAGTCCGCGCTGCCCAACACCGAGACCGAAGACCACACCTACGACCGGGCCGGCCGCCTCACCGCCGTCACCTCCTCCAAGGCCGGCACCACGGTCACCAAGACCGCGCACACCCTCTCCCCCGCGGGCCTGCCCACCCACGTCGACCTCACCCGCGCCAACGTCGGCACGACCGGCTACGACCTCACCTACGACCCCGCCGGCCGTCTCACCTCCGGCTGCTTCCCGCAGCCCTGGGTCGCCGGCTGCGCCGCGAGCCGCGCCACGTCCTACACCTAGGACAAGGTCGGCAACCGCCTGACCTCCACCCTCGGCACCACCTCCACCAGCTACGCCTACGACGCGGCCGACCAGCTCACCTCCACCACCACCGGCACCACGACCACCGCCTACGACGCCGAAGGCAACCAGACCAAGAAGGGCGCCGACACCTACACCTACGACCTGGCAGGGCAGATCTCCGCCGCCACCGTCGGCGGCACCGCCTACACCTACGACCACGACGCCAGCGGCAACCAGGTCGCCACCCTCAAGGACGGCGCGGTCACCCACCGCACCCAGTGGGACCCCAACGCCCCGCTGCCGATCCTGGCCACCGAATACGACAGCGCCTGGACCATCAAGCAGTCCTACCGCTACGCCCCCTCGGCCAGCCCACCTCCGTCAAGACCGGCACAGGTGCGCTCTTCTACTACCACCACGACACCCAGGGCTCACCGGTCGACGTCACCAACAGCACCGGCACCCTCTACCAGCGCTGGGCCTACGACCCGTTCGGCACCCGCGTCCTGGGCACCGTCACCGGCGGCGCCCCCGCAAGCACTCCCTCCTACACCGGCGCCCGCTACGAAACCACCACCGGCAACCTCGACCTCCACGCCCGCCAGTACAACACCACCACCGGCCGCTTCACCCGACCCGACCCCGCCACCCGCGCCCGGACGATCCCGCACATCTCCCCCTACGCCTACGCCTACGCCGACAACGTCCCCACCCTCCTGACCGACCCCAGCGGCCTGACCCCCGACGATCCGAACAACGACAGCGTCGACAGCCTCGGCGAAGCAGCGGGCATCTTCGGTGACGCCTTCGTCGACGTCTTCAAGTCCCCCTTCGTGTTCCTCGGGGACGCATACGACGCATTCACCGGCCAGAACGGTGGCGCCGGCGCCTTCGTCGACAAGTACCTCCCCGTCCGCCCCGCCTACCGCCTCTACCGCGCCGAATACATGCTCCGCCAGCAGGGCTGCGACGCCCTCGCCGACCTGTACGCCGAAACCGCCGAAGAACTGACCCAGCAGATCGCCCTCGTAGGCATCGGCGGCCTCACCGGCTGGCGACGACAAGCGGTCGAGCCAGAGACCTCGGTCCTGGGCGCCGAAGGACTGGGTAATCGCCTGGCCATACCGGGTACCAGGACGGCCACAGAGCTAAGGAACTCCCCAGGCGCTGCAACAGGTGGCGGGCGCCTGTCCGACATATCGGGCGGATGGCTCAAGGGGACTCATGGGAGTACAGGGAAAATCCCAGGACAGATCGGCCGACAGCTGCAAGGGAAATCCTTCAAGACATTCGGAGATTTTCGCGAAGCTTTCTGGAAAGCTGTTGCCAATGACCCAGGCCTGGCGGCAGGTTTCAGTAAAGCGAACAGGACACGCATGGCTGCGGGTAGAGCACCTTTTGTGACGAACCAGCAGGCCGTAGGGAAAAACAATAAGTACGTCCTGCACCACGTGACACCAATTCAACATGGCGGTGGTGTCTATGATCTGGATAACTTGATAGTTGTGACACCTCGGTATCATGCTGAGGTGTTGGACCCCGACTATCACCAGTGAGGTGTGGTGGACGTGCGTGACCTTACTCGCGATCAGCTCGTCGAGCTCGTTCGGAAAATCATGGTCGCAAATGGGACGGAGGAGGAAGACGATAAGCTCGTTGAGATTCTCGAAGCGAACGTACCTCATCCTCGCGTTCTCAATCTCATTTACCACCCCGATGCGGAAGGCTTTACAGTCGATCTGACGGCAGAAGAGGTCGTGGACACTGCTTTGGCCTACACTCCTTTCGCTTTGTAAGGAGACGTGGTGTCCTGGATGGCCAGTCGGGGTACGCCAACCTCTCACCATGGCGAAACTTCTCCTCCTGAGGACAGACTGATGTTGGACATGGAAGAGGCGACGAGGCTGGCCGAGAAGTTCCTGGACGAGAAGGTCAGTCACGAGGGCATGGCCTTCGCGCTTGTCGAGGGAGAGCGCACCCAGGTGGGAAGCATCTTCTACTTCGACTGCCAATCGGTCGCCTACCTCCGTAGCGGAGACCTCCGGGACATGGCTGTCGGCACGGGCTATGTCAGCGTCGCCGGGGAAACAGGAGAGTGCCGCATGCTGGGAGCGACCGAGTCCGCCCAGCTCGACCTCTTCTGACCTGTCCCGTCACGCCCTTTGGTGTGACCCGATGAGGAAACAGGCCGGTGGCATGCGGCGATATCCGGCACATGCCACCGGCCCGGTAGCGTCGCCTTTCCACAAGGCGCCGACCACGACCACGGGTCGGGGACGTTCTTCGGGTCGGGAAGCGCCCTGGTGCCGATGAGACGGATGGCAGACTCTGTACGGCCCGCTGGGCACAGCGACGGTTGCGAGACGGGTCCAAAACGCCGGGACGGTCACGTCCACGCGACTCACGCAACCTCGAGGGACAGGCAGTGTCGCCGACGCCCCTATAACGCGGGGGCGCGGGAAATCGGTCTGACCAGGTTGAAGACCTCGCGGGCTGCGTATCGCTTGAGGCATCGGATGATCTCGCGTCGAGTCTTGCCGCGATGCTCGTGAAGGCGAGGAAGTGTTCGGCCCTTACGCCCGCAGCGGCGGTGGAGTCGGCGGCAGCCGGCGAGCCAGGCCATCGTGCGCTCGATGGTCCACCGGTGCCGTAATCAGATGAACCGTCGTGCGACGGTAAGGGCCCGGCGTCCCGAAGCCGGGATGCCGGGCCCCCTTACCGGGGCGCGATCAGGCGGGGCGGATGTTCTCAGCCTGCGGGCCCTTCTGGCCCTGCGTGACGTCGAACTCGACCTTCTGGCCCTCCTGCAGCTCGCGGTAGCCCTGGCTGGCAATGTTGGAGTAGTGGGCGAAGACGTCGGGGCCGCCGCCCTCCTGCTCGATGAAGCCGAAGCCCTTCTCGCTGTTGAACCACTTCACTGTGCCCTTGGCCATGACTGTCTCCTTTGAGGGAAACCGGGCACGCACGCTGCGCGACCGGGAGGTGATCGCCCTGGTCCGGAGAGGCGCTGAACAGCAAGAACGCCCGTGATGGCGATCACGGGCGAACGGAACTTCGGAACCACGACTGCTGATCACAACGCTATAACGGCATGACGGAAGCCGCTAGCGAAAACGCGCCAGCATCCGGCCCGGAACGAAAGGCTGGATCGCCCGTGAGGCTCGGCCGATGGTGGTCAAGCAGTTTCGCGCCCTTCTTCTGCACAAGGCGGCGGCGAGGCATGGCCTCCCCGCCGCCGAGTGTTTTCCGGTGGGCCTCACCGATCATGCGTGACCGGCCCCTCCCGACACGAACGCGGATCAGGTCGCCTGGGCCATGCGCTGCCAGGCGGCGGCAAGCTTGGCCACGTCGACGCCTTCGCGCCTCAAGGGAGCGCCGAGGGCACCCGACATCGTCAAACCCCGCAACGTCATGCCCGTGCATGGCGAATGGCGCCACCTGCGCGCCAACGCCGACCTCGCCATCCGTACCGGTGTCGACCCCGACCGGGTCGTCATCGCCGAGGACGGCGTCGTCGTCGACCTGGTCGACGGGCGCGCGTCCATCACCGGCAAGGTCCCCGCCGGCAACGTCTACGTGGACGGCATGGAGGTAGGCGGCGCCACCGAAGCGTCCCTCAAGGACCGCCTCACCCTCGCCGCCGAAGGCGTCGTCACGGTGGTGGCGATCGTCGACGCAGACACCGGCGCCCTCACCGAGGCCCCCGACTTCCTGGCCCGGGGATTCGTCCACGACGACACCACCTTCGAGCCGGTCATCCCCGTCACCGAGAAGACCCTGGCCACCGCGGCCGAGAAGGGCGTAGGGGACGCGCGCCAACTCGAACAGCTCATCGCCCGCGCCGTAGCGAACTGGGCGTTCCGCACCCACCGCCGCAAGCCCCTCATCATCCCCCTCATCATCGACGCCTGAGCCACAGCCCGGCAGCACGGCCCCCGGCCCCGCCGGCACCGAGGTCGGGCACGGGAGTCAGCAGCCACCCCCGGCTCCTGCCCGGCGGCCACCATGCAGGAGAAGCGGGTGCCCTGCGCACCGGCACGTCATGGCTGCGATCGCATATTCAGCGTCCCCAAGAACAGCGCTGGAAGACAAACTGCATGACGAGCCGCACGCGTCACGCGTGCACGCACAGTCAGCTTCACGGCGATGCCCCACCGGAGCGCTCCAGTGGGGCTTCGTCTCATGGCTCCGGGGCAGAGGCCCGGCAAGGATGCTCCCCGGCGGGGCCTCGGTCTATCACCGGCGCTGTCACGCGTTTGTCACCAACTACGCCGACGCCACCGGACCGCAAGGCGCTGACCTGCTACAACGCACACACCATGGACTGGCGTGGACGCCCATAGACGGTCTCTACAACCTGTGCCATGTGGTACCCAGGATCAGGACCGGAGCGTCTTCTGGCCCGTCAAAGCGGTATTGCAGGGTGTTGGGTGGTGTCTCGCTCACGCCCCAGACCCTCTCACGTTTCACGGACGCCCTTATAACAGGGGACGCCGGGTTCCGACCTGACCGGGTTGAAGAGCGAGACCCGGCCTGAGACCGTCCGACGCCCCAAGTGTCGGCGTACACCTGAACGCGGCCAGAGAGGTACAGACATATGTCCCCACCCGAAGAGGCTCACGTGCAGGCCGGAGAGCCGGGGCCGCCCGATCTCTGAGGGTGCGTGACAGGACGGCCGGTCAAGGGCGCCCTTCGGGCGTCGCTGCGCGATGGGGCGTTGCCCCACCCTGGACAGTCCGCCCTGTCACGAGGCTGGCTGGCTATCGGTCGGCCCCGGCCCTGTGGCGACCGCGCAGTTGGCCACGTTCGCGTGTACCTGGCTGGGGAGAAAGACCCGTACTCCGACACCAAGCGATATGCCGCCCGCGAGGTCACCGTCCCTCCGTCGATTCCGGCCGGGTGCCCCTGCCAGGCGCCTCACTCGGGGCCGAGTTCGACCGTTGTCGTGACCCGGGTGAGGGAGGGGTTCCTCGGCGCCGAACCGAACCCGAAGCGCACGGGCGGCTCGACGGGTGCCATCGCCCCGAGGTCCGCGCCCCCGTAATCGGCCGAGACGGTACGGATCGGCAGCAGGTCCTGGGCGCCGTACCACTCCCGGCGGCCCCGGCCGGCGCTGCCGCGGGTGCGCACGCCGGGCAGCAGCAGGCGGGCGGGCCGGTCCGTCAGCGCGCTCCATGCCGGACGGCGGGCGAGCGCGCCGGGCACGGTCCGCAGCGTGAAGCCCAGAGGCCCTCGCCGGCCGGTGGTGAATCGCAGGTCGAGTGGCCCGGCGGTGACGGTCCAGGCGTAGTCCGTGACGCTCACCCCGACCGGGACGACACGGATCGTGTCGAAGACATAGGTGCTGCTGATGAAGTCCGCGGTCTCCCGCGTGGGGGCCAGCAGCAATCTGTCCCCGTCGGCCCGCTCCAGCATCACGTCGCTGAACGCTCCGAAGGGTGACCCCTGCCAGTGTCCGAGCACGATGCGTGTGCCGGAGGAGGTGCCCATGGCCGCGATCCATCCGTCGAAGCGCACGCGCAGGCGTCGCGTGACGGCGCCGGAATGCCGTCGAGGGGAGCCGTGAAGTCTGGGAGACGCACTCCGGGACGCACGGCCTGGAGGGTCCGAACCGTACATACCCGACTCCTTCCGAGAAGTGCGCCAAGGGCTCACCGAGAGGGCTTCCCGCAGGCCGGCCGCGGCGGCCGACCCAAAGGCGGCGGGCCCAGGGGACCGTCGCCTCCTGCGGCAGGCTGGACATCGTGATCGACAAGGCGGCCGTGAGCGCATGCCCGGGCCGTCCGCCGGCGTGATCCGGTCGCCCCGGGTGGCACCTGCTGCGGGCGCCCCCCACTGCGTCGGGCAGGAGAGATCACACAGGCAGTGGATCACGCCGTCCCCTCTCCGGGTACCGTAAGGGTATGAGTCACCCGCACCCCGATCTGAAGTCCGCTCCACCACTTCCCGACGGAGGGCTACGGGTCGTGGCCCTGGGCGGTCTGGGTGAGATCGGCCGCAACATGACCGTCTTCGAGCACGCCGGCAAACTGCTCATCGTCGACTGCGGCGTGCTGTTCCCCGAGGAGACCCAGCCCGGCGTGGACGTGATCCTGCCGGACTTCACCTCGATCCGGGACCGGCTGGACGACATCGTGGCCGTGGTGCTCACCCACGGGCACGAGGACCACATCGGCGGCGTGCCGTACCTGCTGCGCGAGCGGTCCGACATTCCCGTCGTGGGTTCCAAGCTGACGCTGGCGTTCCTGGAGGCCAAACTCAAGGAGCACGGCATCCGGCCGCGCACGGTGCGGGTGCGGGAAGGTGACCGGCGTGGCTTCGGGCCCTTCGACTGCGAGTTCGTGGCGGTCAACCACTCCATCCCGGACAGCCTCGCGGTCGCGATCCGCACCCGGGCCGGGATGGTGCTGCACACCGGTGACTTCAAGATGGACCAGTTCCCGCTCGACGACCGCATCACCGATCTGCGTGCCTTCGCCCGTCTCGGCGAGGAGGGCGTGGACCTGTTCCTCACCGACTCCACCAACGCCGAGGTTCCCGGCTTCACCACCTCCGAGCGTGAGCTGAACCCGGCGATCGAGCAGGTGATGCGCACCGCGCCACGCCGGGTCATCGTCTCCAGCTTCGCCAGCCATGTGCACCGCATCCAGCAGGTCCTGGACGCCGCTCACCAGCACGGCCGCAAGGTCGCCTTCGTCGGCCGCTCCATGGTCCGCAACATGGGCATCGCCCGTGAGCTGGGCTATCTGAAGGTCCCGTCCGGTCTGGTCGTGAGCACGAAGGAGCTGGAGAAGCTCCCGGACCACAAGATCACTCTGGTGTGCACCGGATCCCAGGGCGAACCGATGGCCGCGCTGTCCCGGATGGCCAACCGCGACCACATGATCCGCATCGGCAAGGGCGACACCGTCCTGCTCGCCAGCTCCCTCATCCCCGGCAACGAGAACGCCATCTACCGGGTGATCAACGGACTCACCCGGTGGGGCGCCCACGTGGTCCACAAGGGCAACGCCAAGGTGCACGTCTCCGGGCACGCCAGCGCCGGCGAACTCGTGTACTGCTACAACATCGTCAAGCCCCGCAATGTCATGCCGGTGCACGGCGAATGGCGCCACCTGCGGGCCAACGGCGACCTCGCCATCCGTACCGGTGTCGAGCCCGACCGGGTCGTCATCGCCGAGGACGGCGTCGTCGTCGACCTGGTCGACGGGCGCGCGTCCATCACCGGCAAGGTCCCCGCCGGCAACGTCTACGTGGATGGCATGGAGGTAGGCGGCGCCACCGAAGCGTCCCTCAAGGACCGCCTCACCCTCGCCGCCGAGGGCGTGGTCACAGTGGTGGCGATCGTCGACGCGGACACCGGCGCCCTCGCCGAGGCCCCCGACTTCCTGGCTCGCGGTTTCGTCCACGACGACACCACCTTCGAGGCGGTCATTCCCCTCATCGAGAAGACCCTGGCCACCGCGGCCGGGGAGGGCGTAGGGGACGCGCACCAACTCGAACAACTCGTCGCCCGCACCGTGGCGAACTGGGCGTTCCGCACCCACCGCCGCAAGCCCCTCATCATCCCCGTCATCATCGACGCCTGAGCCACAGCACGGCAGCGCTGTCCCCGGTTCCGCGGGCATCGGGGCCGGGCACGGGAGCCGGCAGCCACCCCAGGAGACCGGCGTGGCGACCCACTGCTCCCGTGCCCCACGACGCTCGCAGCGACTCAGGTCGGGAAGTCCCGGGCCGAAATCGCACCGGTTCGGGGCCCTCTACGGATCAGGGGCCGCGCAGCCATGGCTGCGCGGCCCCTGATCCTGCCGACCCGGCACGAGAGCAGGCGCCTTCGTCCGGGTGGCAGGGCCCGCAGAGGCGGCGGCCACCTGGACGCGACGTGCGCGATCTCTCGGGCAGGTCCGCGAGATCAGGCCACGTTGATGTTCTCGGCCTGCGGACCCTTCTGGCCCTGGGTGACGTCGAACGTCACGGCCTGGCCCTCCTGGAGCTCACGAAAGCCCGTGGAGTTGATCGCGGAGTAGTGCGCGAAGACATCCGGACCGCCGCCGTCCTGGGCGATGAAGCCGAAGCCCTTCTCCGCGTTGAACCACTTCACAGTTCCCGTAGCCATGTCTCATGCCTTCCAGTCGATGAACGCCTCCCACTTCATGTGGCAGACGGAGGTGATCGCCCTGGTCCCTGCGGCACAGCACAGCAAAACCCCACACCGAAGGTGTGGGCAGGAGGGAAGTCCGAACCACGACAGCTGACACAGACGCTACACGCCCCCACACCGCGTCACCATAGGAAATGATCACAACGCACGCCGAGACCGTGCGTGCGGTGCCCGCCGACGCTGACGGGAACGCTCGTATCAGGCTGCTGCGGTGGGGTTCGCCGATTCGGCCGTACGGCGGTATTCGGCGTTGAGACGCTGGGCCTCCTCGAGCTGGTCTTCGAGGACGACGATCCGGCAGGCGGCCTCGATGGAGGTCCCGTGGTCGACGAGTTCCCGGGCGCGCGCGGCGATGCGCAGCTGGTAGCGGGAGTAGCGGCGGTGGCCGCCTGCGGACCGCAGCGGGGTGACGAGGCGGGCATCGCCGATGGCGCGGAGGAAGCCCTGGGTGGTGCCGAGCATCTCGGCGGCCCGGCCCATGGTGTAGGCGGGGTAGTCGTCGTCATCGAGACGGCCGAACGTGTCGTCTGCTGTCATCGCACCTCTCTGTGGAACGCGTGGAGGGGTCCTGGTGCCGTATCGGCACCAGGACCCCGAAGGAACTGCTACACCATCCGCGGGCCGTGCTACCGCACCGGCCCTCTGTGTCCGCACAGCCGACCGAGACACTGTCGGGGGCGCGGGGATCGCGGTTGCTTGACCGGAGACCACCTCACTGTCGATGTCCTGCGGTACCCGGGACCAGGACTTCCGCCCGGGCGATCCTGATGGCGCTCAGCTCCTCCGTTCCTCCCTCTTGATCAACTACTCACTGAGGAAACTGCGAACTGCCGGTGGCCTCGAACAACGCCACCCTTCGGCAGCCGGCTCCGTCACCCGTCCTGCGTCTGCTCCGGCTTCGGAACCCCACTGCCGAACTCCCGGTGCGCGCGCCCGCAGCCGACGCCTTCACCGAGGTACTGCTCACTGAACTCACTGCTGGGTACTGCGAACCTTCACTTACCGGTGCTGCTCGTGGCGGCCCCTGATCACTGCGGGCCACCCGGTCCGGTCGTCAGTCCCGTCACCGTCCTGCGACCGCTCTGGCTTCGGAACTCCACCACCGCACCGTCCTGCGGATTGCGACTGCGTACTACTGCCCGGCAGTTCGTCTCTGCCGGGCCTTGCTCGATCTCGGCTACGAGAGAAACCATAACCACATGGCCGACGAAAGTCTACTTCGACTGGCATAGATTTTCGCTTGCTCGAAGATGAGGTAGTCCGTCTCGACCAGTCTGCCTCGACCGGTCCGTGGAGGGTCGAGCAGCTTCCGTCTGAGCCCGGCGCGCCGGGATTCCCCTGTGGTCCTCCGTCCCCTTCCGGCAAGCACGGGGAACCGCGGGGTGGGTGGGCGCAGGGGCGCGATGGTTCTGGTCGTGTCCGAACCCGTCCCCGATGTCCTGCGCCACGGTGGGGGCCGCTGCACCCCTGACCGGAGCGGCGGCACCGAGGGCTTCGGCCGGCCCGTTCCCACCGGTTTCGCCCACGTCGCGGCGGTCACCCGCCGGACCTCCCGCGGCAAGTCCGTGACCGTCGCCTGGACCGTGGGCGACTTCAGCCGTTCCGGCCTCTGAGCGAAGGGGCGGGGACCCGCTGCACGCAGTGTGGGGGGGGGGGGGGGGGGGGGGGGGGGGGGAACGGAGGGGGGGGGGGGGGGGGTGCTGGTTCCCTCGGGGGTGAAGGAGAGGGGGGGGTCG
>NZ_JBVIIM010000003.1:263917-361522 GCF_055569765.1 Streptomyces sp. NPDC031365
CTCTCCCCCCCCCCCTCCCCCCCCCCCCCCCCCACCCCTCCCCCCCCCCCCCCCCCCCCCCGCCCCCCCCCCCCCCCCCCCCCCCCCCCCCCCCCACTGCTGGTCAGGAGTCGACTGTGCCTGTCTACCCGGTCAGACCGTGACGGGGGTGCCGAGCATCGCGGAGGCGTGCTGCACCGGGCTGAGAATGCCCGCGGGCGCTGTCTCGGGAACGGCGCGGCAGGTGAAGCCGAGCTGAGCCATGGCCCGCAGGACCTCGGCGGCGCTGAAGTCACGACGGTCCTGGCGCGTGATGACCTGGCCGACCTGCTTGACGGGGTAGTGACGGCGGCCGATGATCACCGATTGACCGGTGGCCGGTTCGGGCTTGACGCCCTTCATCGATTCCAGCACGCCGCTCTTGGTGAGCTCGAAGGGGAAGCGGGCGATGACGCAGCGCATGTGGCCTCACAGAGAGAAGGAGAGAACGGTCCAACCAGGGCGAGGCGTTTCAGCGGGAGAGGGCGAGGATGCCCACGGCGCTGCCTTGCTCGTCGACCACCGGCAGGACACCGAGCCGACGGGCGCGCATCGCGTGCTCGGCTTCGGCCATCGTGGTCACGGGGGAGGCGAACGAAGCGTGGCCGCCGAGGATGTCGCGCACGCGGACACGGTCCGTGTAGTCGATGCTGTCACGGACGGCGGCGAGTTCGGTACGGGTGACCAGGCCGGTGCACTGGCCGTCCTGGTCGCAGACGACCAGTCGGACCGTGCGGGCGGCGGCCATGACGGCCAGCGCCACCTCGACGCTCATGTCGTCACAGACCTGCGGTCCGGCCGCGTCCATGACCTCCACCGCCGTCCTGCGCACGGAGTCGGCGTCCGCCGGGCGGGGTTGCGTCTGAACGAGCGTCAAAAGGTGCCTCCTGCAGGGATGGGCCGGCTTCCTGAGCACGAAGGGTCTAGGCCACCGCGCCGAAGCCGGACTGGCGTACGGGGGTGTGCCTGGACGCCGAGGCGGAGCGGCGGCGGCGGCCTCGGGAGGTGGCGCCGCGCTTGGGGCGTTCGGCCACCGGTGCGGTGATGACGACCGGGATGCCGGATGGGGCCTGGGCGCCGGTGATCCGGCTCAGGGCCTCGTCGCCCGAGCGGACCTGGGTGGTCTGCGGCCGGATTCCGGCGTCCGACATCAGACGGACCATGCCGCGGCGCTGGTTCGGCGTGACCAGGGTGACGACGCTGCCGGACTCGCCGGCGCGGGCGGTACGGCCGCCGCGGTGGAGGTAGTCCTTGTGGTCGGTCGGCGGGTCGACGTTGACGACCAGGTCGAGGTTGTCGACGTGGATGCCGCGCGCCGCGACGTTGGTCGCCACCAGCACGGTGACGTGCCCCGTCTTGAACTGCGCCAGCGTGCGGGTGCGCTGGGGCTGTGACTTGCCGCCGTGCAGCGCGGCGGCCCGCACCCCGCTGTTGAGCAGGTCCTGGGTCAGCCGGTCGACGGCGTGCTTGGTGTCCAGGAACATGATCACGCGGCCGTCGCGGGCGGCGATCTCGGTCGTCGCGGCGTGCTTGTCGGCGCCGTGGACGTGCAGGACGTGGTGCTCCATCGTCGTGACCGCACCGGCCGACGGGTCGACGGAGTGCACGACGGGATCGGTCAGGTAGCGGCGTACCAGCAGGTCGACGTTGCGGTCGAGGGTGGCGGAGAACAGCATCCGCTGCCCCTCCGGGCGCACCTGGTCGAGCAGCGCGGTGACCTGGGGCATGAAGCCCATGTCGGCCATCTGGTCGGCCTCGTCCAGCACGGTGATGCCCACGTGGTTCAGCCGGCATTCGCCGCGGTCGATGAGGTCCTTGAGCCGCCCCGGCGTCGCGACGACGACCTCGGCTCCGCCGCGCAGCGCGCCGGCCTGCCTGCCGATCGACATGCCGCCGACCACGGTGGCCAGCCGCAGCCGCACGGAGCGGGCGTACGGGGTCAGCGCGTCGGTCACCTGCTGGGCCAGCTCTCGCGTCGGTACGAGGATGAGCCCCAGCGGCTGGCGGGGCTCGGCACGCTGTCCAGCGGTGCGGGCGAGCAGGGCGAGGCCGAAGGCCAGGGTCTTGCCGGACCCGGTGCGCCCGCGGCCCAGGACATCACGGCCGGCCAGGGAGTTCGGCAGCGTCGCTCCCTGGATCGGGAACGGCACGGTCACCCCCTGCCTGCCGAGTTCGGCCAACAGCTGCTCGGGCATGTCGAGCTCGGCGAAGCCCTCAACCGCCGACAGTGCGGGGGTCATCGTCCTGGGCAGCGCGAACTCACCCTGCACGGCGGCGGGCCGACGGCCGTAGCCGCCGGAGCGGACGGGCCCGCCGGTACGACGCGGTGCCTTCGAGCCGTAGCCGCCGCCCCTTCCGGCGTCGGCACGGCCGTCACGGAAGCGGGCGGGGCGGTCGTTCGTGTACGTGCGGTTCATGCGGAACCTTCCTCGATGTGGCACATATCAAGGAATTCCCGTGCGATGAACGGCATGGAGAATTACAAGAATGGACCGGTGGCAAAAGACAGCAGATCTGGCCGGCGGAAACATCCGTGGGCACAGGCGCTGAAAAGGGTGACGCGATGGGGACCTTGCGATCCGGGCGCCGCCTGCGGTGCGGCGCTTCAGGATGCTTCCGCGTCCTGAAGGAGGAACCGCTTGTGGTGGTACTGCGGATTCCTCCGCGTATCCCGTAGGGGGGAAGCCGCTACGGGATACGCGTGCAGCTGGGGCCCGCACCCCGAAGGATGCGGGCCCCAGCTACGGATTGCGCGTGAGCGTCAGGCCGGAACGATGTTCTCGGCCGTCGGGCCCTTCTGGCCCTGCGCGATGTCGAAGGTCACCTTCTGGCCCTCGAGCAGCTCACGGAAGCCCTGCGCGGCGATGTTCGAGTAGTGGGCGAACACGTCGGCGCCGCCACCGTCCTGCTCGATGAAGCCGAAGCCCTTTTCCGCGTTGAACCACTTCACGGTACCAGCAGCCATGTCATATCTCCTTCGGGGCAGTGCATCGGCGTCCGCACCGTGCGGACGCCGTGTCGCCGCGATGATTACCCCGCCCGGAAATGACCGGAAATACAAAAGTGCTCCCGACCGGCAGAAGCCTGGATGGGGGCACTTGAAGTTCTGGGAACCACAACTGCAACTGAGATCGACAGTAGCACGCCGGAACGGCCCGTGTGCGTCGGATAATCCACTCTGCTCTTCGCGGCAAAAACTCCCGCAGCGCGGCCTCCTAAAATCTGACCCCTCGGGAACAGATATAGTGATTCACTTGGGGCACCGCCGTAGCGGACGGCCATACGACGGCCCGTCTCCCGGTGAACCGTCCCGCTTCCTGCCTCCCGGTCACCCCGAGGCCAGCTGTTCCGCTATCTCCTTGATCCAACCGCCGGCCTTCGCCGGGTCGTTGAGGGTGTCCGCCCACGCTTCCGGCTCCAGCCCGTGGTTGGCGGGGCCCGACTTGAGAGCGATGAGGAGGGCCCTCGCGGACTGCCTCATCTCGGCCGTCGTGTTGCCGCTGCCGGGAATGTCGGGACCTGCCGCCAGGGCGTAGATCTCGCGCGCCATGGCCTGGCGTTCGCCCTTCGACACCTTCTTCCAGAACGTCAGGGCATGCTGCAGCGATTCATTGCGGGATGCGGCCTTGGAGGGCGTCTCGCCCTCCGGCGCCCAGCGCTCGGGGTGGCGGACCTCTTCATAGCGCTTCGTGGCGGCGCGGAGCGCCTTGTACAGGGTGACGCCGAAGACCAGGCCGGCCCCGGCCCCGGCGAGGCCCCATCCGACCGGGTTGCTCGCCAGCCCGGCTGTTCCCGCCGCGACCGCCGTCACGACGCCGGCCGCGGCCTTGGTGGATTCGCCCACCGCGCCGCCGACCGTCTCCTTGCCGATCTTGGTGAGCTGCTTCTTCTTCGCGTACTCCTGCACCGTGCTCAGCTTTTCCACGTCCTTCTCCGCTCGCTGGAGGCTCTCGGCGGCGTCACGGGCTTCCCCCATCGCCTCCCAGGCGGCGTCGATGGCCTCGGAAACGAGCTCCAGCCGTCCCTCACCCTCGTGCTTCCAGTAGGCGTCCAGCGCGACGTACGCCTCCGCCGCGGCCCACTCGGCCTGCTCCCGCGACTCGTTCAGCCGGGCCAGTGACCCCGCGTGGACGAGATGGGGGTCTCCGAGCTCTTTCACCTTCTTGTACTTGCGTGCCGCTCCCCCGACGCGGAAGGCCGCCCGCACACCCTTGACCGCGCCGACGGAGGCGCTGGCGATACCGCTCGCCTCGGACGCCACCGCGGCGTCCGCCGCCTTCTGGATCTTGGTCACCTCCTTGGCGATGGCAGCGCTGTAACCCGCCGAACCGGCGGCGCCGACAACCGTGTCGGTCCCCTTGGTCTTGGCCTTCTTCTTCGCCGTGTGGTGGCCGGCCCCGGTCTCGTGCTTCTTGGCGTCCTTCATGTTCTTGTACGCGTCCATGCCACTGACCACGGTGCCGGCGGCCTCCGTGAGGAGGTTCCCCGACGCGGCGGAGGTCCCCGAGGCGGCGGCGGAGTGCTTGAGGCCCTCGTTGGCCGCGGCGGCTGCCTGCTGGGTGAAGCCCGCGTTGGTGGGGGTCTGGACACCCTTGATGAAGGTGTCGATGGGCTCGAGATTCTTCTTGAACCTGTCCAGGAGCCCGGCGATCCGGTCGCGATAGTCCTTCTTCGCTCCGGCGGACGCGCTGCCGTTCTCCGGCGCCTTCCCCTTGTCCGCGCCCCTGGCACGCTGCACCGCCGCGGTCGTGGCCCGGTTGCCGGCGCTGGACTGCATCCGGAGGAGGGCGTGCTCCACCGGGTTCCTGGCCGGACTCCCGGTCCGGCTCCCTTCCCGACCACGCCGGGCCGGCATCAGGACGGCCGCGGATGGCCGTGTCGAGGTGCGGTGGACCGGGGTGCTCATGGACATGCCTCTCCTGCTGCCGGACCGGGCGAGGCGAAGGTAGCCGGGCGCGGCCAACAGAAGGGGTGCCGTGGGGAAACTCTTCGGGGACGCTGTGGAACAGGTTGTGGCAGACCCGTCCCAGACGTGGGGCAGCGTCAGTCGATGCCTTCCCTCCAGCGCGGCGAGGCGCAGCTGGAGTCACACAGTCCGTTCGGGAATCGTCGGAAGAACCTTTTCGGCGAGGCCGAGGAGAGCGCTGTCGTCCGGGAGTGCTCCGGAGGTGCTCCACACGGTGATCTCGTAGTAGCCGCCCCGGTCTTTCCCCTCGAGGGCCACGGACAGTGTTCTGGCCAGGGGGCCCTGCTCGACCGGTCCGCCGGATCCGCCGCTGCCGAGATCGATCTCGAGCTTCATCGTGTGATCCGAGAAGAGGACCGCGGGCCGCCCGAGGACCGTGAGCGGCTTGACGTCCGTCTCCTCCCCGAACTCCATCAGTTTCACGTACTGGGCAATCGACAGCTTGTTGTACGTGGCTGAGACGTTCACGGTGTACGTGTCGAACTGGACCTCAGCCTCCGGCTGGGCGACCTTCCCGTCGGTCAGGGGAGCGGTGTTGCTGGTACCGGATGCCACGGTCGCGGTCTCCGCGGGCGTTCCGAGGAGCTGGGCCAGATCGGACCTGTTGAGCGCCTTGCACAGCTCGTCACCGGTCACGGCCTGGGGTGTCTTCCCGTAGGCGCTGGGCAGTTCCTCGCCTTCCCCGCTCGAACACGAGGCGGCCCGCGGCGTGCTGCCGTCGTCGGAGGGCATCAGACGCGGGCCCAGCCACAGTGCGGCTCCGAGTGCCGCGAACAAGGCCACGGCCGCGACGGCCTGGCCCCACGCGTTGGGTTCCTTCTCCGGAGCGGCCGGAGCGGGACGCTGCTCCGCCGGAGGCCGGGGCTGCGGCTGCGGCTGCGGCTGGACGGCGGCGTCGGGCACTGTCCCGTCCCCGGGGGCCGCCGGGCCGGGGTTCCGGCGTGCCCGCAGGGCGAGGACCACCATGTGGACGCGCACCGCGGTGAACACCAGGAACACCGCACCGATCCCGGCTGCCACCCATGAGGCATCGCGCAGGGCGAGGTACATGATGCGTACGCCGAAAACGGACCCGCCCACGATGAGCAAGGGTTCGCGGACCCAGAAGGGCAGGAGACGGAGAAGGAAACCGAGCATCCGGCGATCTCACCAGGACAAGATCACGTCCGCTGTGGTGGAAGCCACAGTTCCGGCTCGGGACTCAACCGTGATGCAACGGGCGCCCGTGACGTCCTCGAACCTCGTGAGCCGGGGACCGTCGACGCGGTCGGGATGCCGGGGCGGTCCGCCCGAACCGCGACGGGATCAGGAAGCTGGTCGAGGGACGGGGCGAGGAGAGCCCGCCGGAGAAGTCGGCGCGAGCGACGGGGCACGCGACGTCGTCGTCAGCGGTTCCGGTCCCGCCGGATGCACCGCCGCCCTCTGACTGAACCGCCCGCGCGAGCCTCGAGCCGCTCGCCTTGAGCAGCACGCCGTCATCGTCGGCATCGACCGCCGGCGCCGAAGCGGCTCGGCGCGACACGACACGACACGGTGCTCGCGAGCGTGTCGCGCCGTGCCGGGAGCGGTGGTCGCCCGTCCCGCGGTGCTTCGCGGTTCGCCGCGGGCACGGCGCAGGACGGTGACGCCGCCGGCGGTCGTGGATGTCCGGAAAGCGACTCGGTCACGTGGACCCGGTGCTCGTACGAGCGTGCGACGTCGCCCCGTGGCCCCCGTCCGGCGCCGGGCCGGGCGGTCCGGGCAGCCCGCTGAGACCGGCTTCCCGGACCGGATGCCCGAGGGCCGGCCCGTTGCTCTCACCGAGGAAGCCTCCCGACTGGTGCTGCCACAGTTTGGCGTAGGCACCGTTCGCCGCGAGCAGTTCCCCGTGGGTTCCCTGCTCGACGACACGTCCGCGGTCGAGGACGACGAGACGGTCCATGCCCGCGACGGTGCTCAGCCGGTGGGCCACCACGAGGGCCGTACGCCCGTCCATCAGCCGCCACAGGGCGTCCTGGACGAGGAGCTCGCTCTCCGAGTCCAGCGCGCTGGTCGCCTCGTCGAGCAGCAGGACCGGGGCGTCGCGCAGGATGGCCCTGGCGAGGGCGACGCGCTGGCGCTGCCCTCCGGAGAGTTTGACTCCCCGCTCCCCCACCAGAGTGGCGAAACCGTCGGGGAGCTGTTCGGCGAACTCCGTGACGTGCGCGGCCGCGGCCGCCGCGTGGATGTCCTCCTCGGTGGCGCCGGGCCGGGCGAAGGCGATGTTGTCCCGCAGGCTGCGGTGGAACATGGCGGGTTCCTGCGGGACGTAGGCGATCAGTGAGCGCAGGTCGGTCTGGCGCAGCCGGCTGATGTCCTGACCACCGATCAGGATGCGTCCGCCGTCGATGTCGGACATCCGCAGCAGAAGCCGGGTCAGCGTGGTCTTGCCTCCGCCGGACCTGCCGACCAGGCCGATCCGTGCGCCTGCGGGTACGTCCAGGTCAAGTCCCTGGAAGATCGGCTTCGCACCGGCGTGGGCGAAGGTCACCTCCTCGAAGCGGATGCCGGTGTCCCGCGGTGCGAGCGGTTCGGGTTCCGCCGGGTCGAGCACGGTGGGCGGATCCAGCAGCAGCTCGGTGAACTGCGCGGCCTCGGTCGTCGAGGTTTCCAGACGCCGGTAGATCTGGTTGAACTCGAACATGATCTGGGTCGCGTTGGAGTAGTAGGTGAAGGCGACGACGACCTCCTCCACACCCTGGCCCGAGCCGCCGAAGGCGATGGCGACCAACAGACCCAGCACGTTGGTCAGTACGGACATGGGGGCGATCAGGGTGTCGACGCGCAGATTGCCGTAGTCCCACGACTTCAGCGTCAGGTGCCGGGAGTCCGCGACGTGGCGGCGGTGTTCGTCGGCCTCACGCCGCTCGGCCGCGAACGCGCGGATGGTCTCCATGTTCGTCAGGCTGTCGGCGACGTGGCCGGAGACCCGGGCGATCGCCGCCTCACGGTCGTTGACGAGCCTCTGCCGACGACGGATCAGCGGTGTCGCGGCCACCACGGTCAGCGCGATCATCGCGAGTAGGCCCGCGACGAGCATCGGTTCGTAACTCCACAGCACCACGGCACCGAACATCAGGGGGACGAGGCTGCCCACGATCCGGTACGTCAGCGTGTCGACGAAGTCCTCGAAGCGCTTGCCGAAGCTCAGCACCCGTTTGGTCAGCGAGCCCGCGAAGTTGTCGTGGAAGAACGCCGCGTCCCGGGCGAGGAGTTCGTCCATGCCGCTCACGTACAGGTGTTCCATGCCGAGGGCGGCCACGCGGTTCAGGCAGTGCTGCCCGACCCGCCATACGGCCTCGGCGAGCAGCAGCGTCACGCCGAAGCCCAGCACGTACGGCAGCGCCGAGGCGAGGGTGAGACCGTCGTCGGCGGCGGCCTGCCCCGCCAGTTTGGCGATCAGCAGGGGGGCGATGTAGCGGATGCCGATGTTGCCCACGGCCGGCAGCAGCAGCGCGGGCACGGCGAGCAGTCGTAGGCGCAGCAGTTCCCGGCCGTAGTGACGCAGTGCCAGCACGACCGCGCTCCTGGCCGGCGTCGGCCCTCGCGTCTCTGTTGTCCCCATCACACTCCCGGTGGTTCGGAAGTCGGAAGTTTCCCGTCAGGGGAGGTTCTCGGTCCAGGCATTTACCGCGGACTGGCGAGAACCGGACACCGCTGCGCGCCGCGGAAGCTTCCGGCGGCGACCGGGCGGCGCGGTGAAGATCGAAGCTTTGCGGAGCGAGCCCGGTCAAACGACAGTTCGTGACGCACGTATTCGACCATCAGGCGGTCATCCCCGAAAACACCCCCTCGCGGGCCGATGCCGCCTGCCTACGGTTCCACCGCGGCCGGGGCGAGAGGCACCGCCCGTCGAGGCCGACGCAACCCACGAATCGACTGAAGAGGGAGACGTCCATGGCAACTGTGGAAGTGTCGCTGAAGGACATCATGACCGCCGTCGAAGGGGCCCTCGGAGCGGCCGTCGTCGACTACTCCAGCGGCATGGCCCTGGGGACACTGGGCGGGGGCAAGGACTTGGACCTCACCGTCGCGGCCGCCGGCAACACGGATGTCATCCGGGCCAAGGTGCGCACCATGGAACTGCTGGGCCTGACGGGCCAGATCGAGGACATCCTCATCACGCTCGAGAACCAGTACCACCTCATCCGGCTGGTCACCGGCCGGAGCGGCAACGGCCTTTTCCTGTACCTCGTGCTCGACAAGTCCCGGTCGAACCTGGCCATGGCCCGTCACCAACTCAAGCGCATCGAAGAGCAGCTGGAGGTGTGAACGAGCCGGGAACCCGGGCGACGCGCGCCCACGATATGAAGACTTCTTCACATCACCACATCAACATGGTCCCAAGCCGTGGATGCGCGCCGCACCGAGCAAGAAGGATCGGCTCCGAAGGACGGCACATCGTGCGGCGGCGCATCTCCGGGGGTGCCGCCGCACCTTGGAGAACATCCCCGATGCGGCAGGGAGTGCGCGCCCATGCAGGTCCCCCTCTACCAGGCCAAGGCGGAGTTCTTCCGCATGCTGGGACACCCTGTGCGCATCAGGGTCCTGGAACTGTTGCAGCACGGGCCCGTGCCGGTGCGGGACCTGCTCGCCGACATCGACATCGAGCCGTCCAGCCTGTCGCAGCAACTGGCCGTGCTCAGGAGGTCCGGCATCGTCGTGTCGGTGCGGGAGGGCTCCACCGTCCGGTACGCCCTCGCCGGCGGCGACGTCGCCGAGCTGCTCCGCGCGGCCCGCAGGATCCTCACCGAACTGCTGGCCGGGCAGAGCGAGCTCCTGGCCGAACTCCGTGAGACCGACTCGCCCGTGGCGTCGGTGCCCAGGAGCAGACGGGGCTGACGGGGCTGACGCCCTCCGGGGCCGTCAGAGGTCGCCGGGTGTGTCCAGGCCGGTCAGGGCGCCCACGGGGTCCGGGTCGGGGGTGCCACGGGGCCACCAGTCGTCGTGGCCCGGCTCGGACTCGTAGGCGTACCAGAGGTTGTCGCGGCCGAGGCGGAGCTGGACGTGACCACGGGGGTGAGTGAGGCGGTTGCGCCAGGGGCGGAAGGCGGGGAGGTCGGCGGCGAGGAGGAGCGGGCGGGCCCGGTCGAAGCGGCCGGCCGGCGGGTCCCAGGGCTCCTCGAGCACGGCGAGGCCCGTGGGGCCGCCCTGACGCCAGGCGGCGGCCCCACGGGCCAGTTCACCGGGGGCGCGGCCGGCGGCTCGGGAGAGGGAGGAGTACAGCGCGCGTGTCGCGGCGGTCAGGCCGGAACCCGGTCGGGCCGCGGCGAGACGCACCGCGTCGTGCCACAGGGGCAGACCGCCGACGGGATCGCGGCCGGTGGTGAGCAGGGCGTGGGCGCGGGCAGCGGCGTCGGTGGCGAGCTGGTCCAGCGCGAACGGGTCCGGCCCGCCGGGGGACGCCGGATAGACGGGCGGCTGCTCCGGGTGCGGTGGCGGCGGCAACGGGGCGGGGAGCGGGGGGAGTTCGCCGGCGGGGCGGGCGATGGCTTCGGCTGCCCGGATGCCGGGCAGGAGCTCGGGCTCCTTTCCCTGGGCGGCGCGGGCCGCACGGGCGGCGCTCAGCCGGGACAGCTCGTCGATCACCTCGCGCTCACCGCGTCCGCGCAGCAGGAGCAGCACGAACGGGTCGGCGTCGAGCAGCCGCGCGGTCTGGTAGCAGAGGGCCGCGGCGTGCTTGCAGGGGTGCCCGGAGTCGGGGCAGCTGCATCGCGGGTCGAGGTCTCCGGGGCCGGGCAGCAGGGGGATTCCGCAGTCGGCGAGGGACTGGGGCATCTCCTTGTCGAGCAGTGCCGCGATGTGTCCGGGCCGCTCGGCGGCGGCGTCCAGGAACCGCTCCCAGTCGGCCTCCCCGAACGTCCGCAGCCGCACCTGCACGCGGTAGGGCCGGGGACGGCTGCCCCGCACATACGCCAGGACCAGCCCCGGCGTGACGGTGATGGCGTCGACATGCCCCTGCCCGGCGTACCCGCGTCCACGCGCGAGCCGCGCGGGGTCCAGCGCGCCGTCCTCCAGCGCGGTGACCCACGCCCTGCCCCACCACGTCCCGGCGAAGCCCTCACCGTCGGCGGCGCGTGGAGGGAAGGCGGGGAAGGTACGGCGCAGGTCGCCGTCGCGGGCGGGGGCGGCCATGGAGCCGGGTGTGGCGTGCGGGGTGTGGCCCGTCGCCGGCAGTACGGGGCCGGGGGCGGTGCCCCCCGCGGGGGCGGGCGGCCCGGGCGGAACGGGAGCGGCCGGGACCTCACGGCGCGCGCCGGCGCCGGAGCCCTGCTCCGGGCGGGCGTCGTCCGCATCGGCCGGCATGCTGAAGGCGTCGTCGAGCGCCGCCCGTACCTCCCGGACCCGCTCGTCGGCCGTACGGTCGCCGCGCGTGGTGCGGGGGACGCGAGGCGCGGGCGGCGCGGCGCGGCGTCGTACGGCCCCGGTCCGCCCGGGCCGGTCGTCATCGGCCTGTGCGCGGGCACGCTCCGCTTCCGCACGCGCGGAGCGCAGGGCCTCCCGCGCCACGTCCCCGGGGCGGCGGGCCGGGCGGGCGGCATCGTCCGGGGCGATGTCCGCCGCGGACCCGGACGTCGCGGGAAACGAGTTCTCGGAAACGGACGTCACCCCGCCGGCGCGGATACCCCCGGGCGCCACGGCCCGCCCCGCGTCCTCGGCGGAGGGCCCCGCTTCGTCATGTACCACCTGGCTGCCGGAAGGCCCACCTCGACCGCTGACCACGTGCGCCGCGGAATCGCCGGGCACCGAAGGACCCCCCGGCACTCCCCCGGCCGTCACCTCATCGACCGCCGCGCCGCCGGACGACGCCTCATCCCCCACCACCTCAGCGGACACTCCACGGCCAGGTTGCGTGCCTCCGGCAGTCCCCGCCCCGCCCGACGCCCCTCCCCGCCACACCACTCCCGCCGATGCCGCATCACCGGACACAGACCCGTCGTGTCCCCCCACCACACCTGCCCGGACACCCCCGGACGACGCCTCATCCCCCGCCACGCCGGCAGACACCCCGCCCTCGGGCACTGCTCCGGCGATCCCCGCCGCATGAGGGGCCGGCCGGTGGCCGGAGGGGCCGCTTCGGCCGCTCGTACCGGCCGATGCGGGCTCGTCGACCGGCATGTCCCCGGACTCCGCCGCATCGACCTCCCCGGCGCCGGGCGCCGGGCGCGCCGTGCGGCGGGCACGGACCGCGCGGCGGAGGGCTTCGCGGGCCGCGTCGCCGGGGCGGTGCGGCTGACCGGCCGGCGGCCGGTCCGTGGTGGCCGGGGGGTCCTGGGTGGCCGACGGCTCGCGGCGCACCCGTTCGCGTGCCGCGCGCAGGGCCTCGCGGGCCTCCTCGGACGGGTGGGGAGTCATACCGGCCTCCGCAGGGAGACGAGGGCGGACAGATCACGGTCGGAGAGTTCCGTGAGGGCCGACTCGCCCGAGCCGAGGATCGCGTCGGCGAGGGCCCGCTTGGACTCCAGCATCTCGGCGATGCGGTCCTCGACCGTGCCCTCGGTGACGAGGCGGTGGACCTGGACGGGCTGGGTCTGGCCGATGCGGTACGCGCGGTCGGTGGCCTGTTCCTCGACCGCCGGGTTCCACCAGCGGTCGAAGTGGACGACATGGCCCGCGCGGGTGAGGTTCAGACCGGTGCCGGCGGCCTTGAGCGAGAGCACCAGGACCGGGGTCGCGCCGCTCTGGAAGCGGTCCACCATGCGCTCCCGCTCCGGCACCGGCGTGCCGCCGTGGAGGAGCTCGACCGGGACCGCGCGGTCGGCGAGGTGCGCGGTGATCAGGCGGGCCATCCCGACGTACTGCGTGAACACCAGGGCCGAGCCGTCCTCGGCCAGCAGCGTGTCCAGCAGTTCGTCCAGCAGGGCGAGTTTGCCGGAACGGGCCGCGAGCCGGTCGCCCCCGGCGTGCGCGTGGTCCTCCTTCAGATACAGCGCCGGGTGGTCGCAGATCTGCTTCAGCGAGGTCAGCAGCTTCAGCACCAGGCCGCGGCGGCCCATGCCCTGCGCGGTCTCGATGGCGATCAACGACTCGCGCACCACCGCCTCGTACAGCACGGCCTGTTCGCGGGTGAGCGGTACGGGGTGGTCGGTCTCGGTCTTGGGCGGCAGTTCGGGAACGATGCCGGGGTCGGACTTCTTGCGCCGCAGGAGGAAGGGCCGGACCAGGCGGGCCAGTCGCTCGGCCGCCTCCTCGTCCTCGCCGGTCTCCACCGCGCGGGCGTGCCGGGCGCGGAAGGACTTCAGCGGACCGAGGAGTCCGGGGGTCGTCCAGTCGAGGAGGGCCCACAGCTCGGAGAGGTTGTTCTCCACGGGCGTGCCGGTGAGCGCCACCCGCGCGGGGGCCGGGATGGTGCGCAGCGCCTTCGCCGTCGCGGAATGGGGGTTCTTGACGTGTTGCGCCTCGTCGGCGACCACCATGCCCCACGGGTGCCCGGCCAGTTCGGGGGCGGCGGAGCGCATCGTGCCGTACGTGGTGAGGACGAAACCGCCGTCCGGCTCGCCCAGGGTGCGGTCGGGGCCGTGGAAGCGGCGCACGGGGACGCCGGGTGCGAACCGGGTGATCTCCCGCTGCCAGTTGCCGAGCAGCGAGGCGGGGCAGACCACCAGGGTCGGCTCGCTGCGGGCCCGCTTCAGATGCAGCGCGATGAGGGTGATCGTCTTGCCCAGACCCATGTCGTCCGCGAGGCAGCCGCCGAGGCCGAGGGAGGTCATGAGGTCGAGCCAGGCCAGGCCGCGGAGCTGGTAGTCGCGCAGCGTGGCGTCCAGGCCGGGCGGTGGTGCGGCGGGCCGTACCCCTGCGGTCAGGCGGTCACGGAGGGCGGCCAGGGCTCCGGCGGGAACCGCGTCGACCGTCTCGCCGTCGACCTCCGCGTGGCCGGTGAGGGCGACGGACAGCGCGTCGACCGGGTCGAGCAGCCCCAGGTCCCGTTTGCGTGCCTTGCGGACGAGTGCGGGATCGACCAGCACCCACTGGTCGCGCAGCCGTACGACGGGGCGGTGGGCCTCGGCCAGGGCGTCCATCTCGGCCTCGGTGAGCGGGTCGCCGCCGAGGGCGAGCTGCCAGCCGAACCGCAGCAGGTCCTCGCTCTCGAAGAAGCCGGTGCCGTCGGTCGCCGAGCCGGGCGCCGGGCGGACCGTCGCCGTGACGGTGAGGTCCTGGGCGAGATCCCGGGGCCAGTGCACGGCGACCCCTGCCGCGGCGAGCCGGGTGGCCGCCACCCCGAGCAGGTCGCCCAGCTCGTCCTCGGACAGGGCCAGTACATCGGGCACGTCCTGGTCGGAGAGCCGGTCCAGCGGCGGCCAGACTCGGGCCGCGCGGCGCACGGCGAGGGCGGTGTCCACCCGCGCGCGGTGGCCGAAGGCGCTGTCCGCCTCGCCCGACCAGAGTGCGGCGGCGTCGGCCACCAGGGTCGGGTCGGCGAGGCTGTGCACCTGGACGATCGCCGCGCCCGCGCCCCGCGCCCCGCTCCCCCTCGCGCCGGTTCCGTCACCGGTGTCGAAGAGGTCGTACGCGGAAAGGTCCAGGCGGAGTGAGACCCGCACCCCGGCGTCCATGCCGGCGGCGACCTCGGCGGCCCAGTCGTGGGCGCCGGGCAGCCGCTGGGGCCCTCGCGCGGCGAACGGCAGTCCCGAGGCGTACGGCGCGGCGGGGGTGCGGGGCAGGGTGTCGGCGACCGCGTCCAGGAAGGCACGCACCAGCGCCTCCGGTTGGGGCAGCCGGAGGGGGCCCGGGCCCGGCAGCGGTACGGCATGGCCCTCGGGGGGCAGGGCGGCGGCCACCGCGCGCAGATGCGCCACGTCGTCCGGGTCGAGCGGGCCGGCCCGCCAGGCGTCGTGGCCGGCCGCGGTCAGGCCGGGGAGCAGCCGGCCGCGGGCCGTGAGCCGCAGCGCGTGCAGGGCGGCGGCGCCCCAGCAGGCGGTGGCGGGATGGGCGGCGGGATCGTGCCGGGCCCGGACCAGCAGGGGCAGTGCCTCGGCCACGGGGAGGTCGAGAGCGGGGACCGTCCGGCGGCGTACACCGGCGCCGTGCGGGCGGACGACTGTCAGGTCGGTGCGTCGCGCGGAGGTACCGGGCCCGTCGGTCGGGGATCCTGGATACCCCTCCCCCTCGGGGCCGCCCACGGAGCCGCCCTCGGGGTCGTAGAAGGCGATCCGGCCGTCGCGCGGGAGGGGGGCGGGCAGGAAGACGGCCGCGAGCCGGACGGGGACGCCCGTCCCGTCCGCGCGGCCGGGCCCGGTGGCCGTGTCCCGTGCGGCCGCAGGAGTCCGCTCGTCCATACGTTCTGTCACCTCCCGCCCGCGTGTCGCATCAGTCGTCTTCGACTCTACGGGCGGGGTCCGACAACCGGATCCGGCGGCCGGTTCGCTGCCGCGTGCCCGGTGGGGGCTCGGCGTCGGGAGGCACGGGATCAGGGCACGGTACGGGAGACGAGGTACACCCTCGGATAGCCGGGCTTGTCGTGGTTGACGACGACGTCGTGCGTGGGCGCCGGGTCCCTCTGTTCGTGGACCAGCCCCGACCAGGTACCGGGTCCGTCGAACGTCCAGCCGGTGACCTCCCGGTCGCGCTCACTGATGGTGATGTCGTTCCGCTCCAGCTCGCTCTCCTGGACGCCCATCCCGGCGAGGAAGGCACTCAGGCCGGCGTCCGTCGTCTCGAACTCGACGTACAGGCGGCTGGTCTTCCAGTTGTTGGTCTCGTACGACGCCACCCACCAGGCCGGGTGCGGGACGGGCACCTGGTAGATACGGCGCTGGAGCTTCGACGGCCAGCCCTCGGTGAGACCGGTCGCGGAGTACTTCGCCTCCTTGTCCTTGCCGCTGGCCCGGCTCTGGTTCGCCGAGATCATCAGATAGCCGGCCGGGACTCCGATGAGCAGCACGATGATCAGCAGGGTGAGTGCCCTGCGGCGGATCATGTGCCGTCGGTCCTCGGCCGGGCGGGACTCGCCCGGGACGCCCGACTGCTGGGGGAACTCTCCGGTCACAGGGACTCCTGGGTGGTACGGCGGGCCTCCGCGTACCGCTCGTAGCGCTCGTACCGCTCGACCCGGCGGCGCTTGGCCCGGCGGAAGCGGCGGGCGACCAGACGGGCGAGGTCGGCGGCACCGACCATGCCGGCGTCGGGGCCGAGCTGGGCGCGGACGATATGCGCCTCGGGGCGGTATCCGCGGCCGGTGAGGTGGCGCTTGAAGGCGTCGCGCGCGGGGCCGATCAGCAGGTCGTCGGCGGCGGAGACGCCGCCGCCGATGACGAAGCAGGAGGGGTCGAGGGCGGCGGCGAGGTTGGCGATGCCGACACCGAGCCACTGGCCGATGTCCTGGAGCAGTTCGATGCACATGGCGTCGCCCTCGCGGGCCAGCTCGGTGATCATCGGGCCGGTGATGTCGGCGATGTTGCCCTTGACGTGCTCGATGATCCCGTACGCGACCGGCGAGTCGGCGGCGGCCAGTTCGCGCGCCTCCCGGACCAGCGCGTTGCCGGAGCTGTACTGCTCCCAGCAGCCGCGGTTGCCACAGGGGCAGCGGTGGCCGCCGGGGACGACCTGCATATGGCCGAACTCACCGGCGACTCCGTACTTACCGCGTTTGACCTGCCCGTCCTCCAGGATCGCGCCGCCGATGCCGGTGCCCAGCGTGATCATCACGAGGTGGTCCTCACCACGCCCGGCGCCGAAGCGCCACTCGGCCCAGGCGGCGGAGTTGGCGTCGTTGTCGACCAGGACCGGGACGGCGAGGCGGCCGGCGAGGCGGTCGCGCAGGGGCTCGTTGCGCCAGGACAGGTGCGGGGCGAACAGCACGCGGTTGCGGTCGGCGTCGACCCAGCCGGCCGCGCCGATGCCGACCGCGTGCACGTCGTGCCGGTCGGAGAGATCCAGCACCAGTTCGACGATGGTGTCCTCGACGACCTTCGGGCTCTTGGACTTGTCCGGGGTCTCCGTGCGCAGACGCTCCAGGATGTTGCCGTCGGCGTCGACGACGCCCGCCATGACCTTGGTGCCGCCGATGTCGATGCCCACCGTCGGAACACGGGGCGCCGTCAGATGGGAGCGGCGCTCCCTGGTGCCGACGGTTCTCAGGACCGGGGCGCGGGAGCCGATGGGGGCGGTGAAGTCGCGGTAGGTGCTCATCGTGTGCGATTGTGCCGCACCGGTGTGCCGATTGTGGTGCGGGGCAGGTGGGCGGTGGTGCGGATCGTCGCCGCGTGCGGGTGCGTCGTGGCTGGTCGCTCTGCTTCCCCGCGTCCCCGAGGGCAAGCTCACGGTGCCCCTCGCCGGCCTCGTTTCCCTCCGCCGCCGACGCCCGTCGTATTGTCCGGACATTGCGACGAAGGTCGTCCGCGCGGTCAGGACCGTACGAGCAGCTGGAACTCGAAGGAGTAGCGGTCGGGCCGGTAGGTGTGGGTGCCGAACTCCACCACGCGGCCGGTGTCGTCGAAGGTGACGCGCTGCATGGTGAGCAGCGGGGCGCCGGTCTGCTCGCCCAGCCGCTCGGCCTCGGCGGCGGTGGCGGCGCGGGCGCCGATGGTCTGGCGGGCGCTGTGCAAGGTGATTCCGGCGGCCCGCATCAGCCGGTACAGGCCGGTGATCTCGAGGTGTGCCGTGGCCAGGTCCAGCAGTCCGGGCGGCAGGTAATTGCACAGGTACGCCATCGGCTCCCCGTGTGCGAGCCGCAGCCGCTCGATCCGGTGCACCTCGCTGCCCTCGGCCACCGCGAGCGCGGCGGCGACCTCGGCGGAGGCGGCCACGACGGTGTTGACCAGCACATCGGTGGCGGGGCGCTGGCCGGCCGCCTCCAGGTCGTCGTAGAGGCTGCTGAGTTCCAGCGGGCGCTTGACCTGGCTGTGCACCACCTGGGTGCCGACCCCGCGGCGCCGTACGAGCAGGCCCTTGTCCACGAGTGACTGGATGGCCTGGCGGACGGTCGGCCGGGACAGGCCGAGCCGCGCGGCCAGCTCGATCTCGTTGCCCAGCAGGGTGCCGGGGGTCAGTGCGCCGTGCTCGATGGCGGACTCCAGCTGCTGGGACAGCTGGAAGTACAACGGCACGGGGGAGCCGCGGTCGACGCTCAGCTCCAGTTGTACGGTCGGGTCCACTTCTGGTTTCGGCACGCGCCGAGCGTAGCCCCGTGCGCTGTTGACGGGAAGTCGTGTAGTTCGGTTGTCCGGACATACACATTGACAGGGAGCGGCGCGGGGCCCACTTTGTAGCCATGCGCATCGGGGTCATCGGTACGGGCCGTATCGGCACCATTCACGCCCACACACTCAGCAGGCACCGCGACGTCGGCTCCTTGATCCTCACGGATGTGGATCCGGCGCGGGCCCAGGCCCTCGCACACCGGCTCGGCGAGACATCGGCACCCGGGGTGGACGAGATCTACACCTGGGGAGTCGACGCCGTGGTGATCACCGCGGCCACGTCCGCCCACGCCGATCTGATCGGCCGCGCGGCACGCGCGGGACTGCCGGTGTTCTGCGAGAAGCCCATCGCCCTGGACCTCGCGGGCACGTTACAGGCGATCACCGAGGTCGAGACCGCCGGGACCGTACTGCAGATGGGCTTCCAGCGGCGGTTCGACGCCGGTTACAGGGGCGCGCGTGAGGCGGTGCGCTCGGGCAGGCTCGGGCGGCTGCACACCGTACGGGCGATGAGCAGCGACGCGGAGCCGCCGCCGGCCGGTTATCTGCCGCAGTCGGGCGGGCTGTACCGGGACACCCTGATCCACGACTTCGACATCCTGCGCTGGGTGACCGGGCGGGAGGTCGTGGACGTCTACGCCTCCGGGTCCGACGCGGGGCCCGCGATGTTCCGCGAGGCGGGCGACGTCGACACCGGCGCGGCACTGCTCACCCTCGACGACGGCACGCTCGCCACGGTCACCGCGACCCGGCTGAACGGCGCCGGCTACGACGTGCGCATGGAGCTCGCCGGGGAGCGGGACCAGATCGCCGTCGGCCTGGACGACCGTACGCCGATCGCCTCCACGGAGCCGACCGGGCCGCCGGCCGCGGACAAGCCGTGGACGGGATTCCTGGAGCGGTTCGGACCCGCGTACGAGGCCGAGCTGATCGCGTTCGTGGAGGTGGTGCGGGGCGAGCGGGCCAATCCCTGCGACGGGCGTGAGGCCCTCCAGGCGCTCCTCGTCGCGGAGGCCTGCGAGAGATCCCGGCGCGAGCACAGACCGGTCAGGCCGACGGAGCTGCTGAGCGGGTCGGAAGCGGCCCTGACCTGACGCGGGTGCGGGTCAGCGCGCCTGGACCGGCAGGACCGTTCCCTGGGCGACCGCGCACAGCGTTTCCGTGCCGTCCTCGCCGAGGGTGAGCAGATCGCAGCGGACGACGGCCTGGCGCCGGCCGGCGTGTACGACCTCCGCGCGGGCGCGCAGGGTGCGGCCGGTGGCCGGGCGGAGGTACTGGACGCTGAAACCGCCGGTGAGGACGTACGGGCCGAGGGCGGCACCGGCGGCGAAGGTGAGGGCGTTGTCGGCGGCGTAGGAGAGGACGCCACCGTGCAGAAATCCGTTCTGCTGGTGGAGTTCCTCGCGGATGTCGATCTCCAGGGTCGCCCCGCCGTCCCCGAAGGCGGTCAGCCGGGCGCCGAGGAGCCTGCTGAAGGGCTGGCTGTCCAGGGCCTGCCGGGCGGTGGCGAGGTCGAGCGCGGGAGTCTCGGTCACGGGGCGGGGCTCCTTACGGGGAGGGGCGGGGTGACGGGGGATCAGCGGCTGTCGGTCTCCTCCAGGAGGCCGGCGTCGTGGGCGAGCAGGGCGATCTGCACGCGGTTGTTGAGGCCGAGCTTGGCCAGGAGCCGGGAGACGTGGGTCTTGACGGTGGCCACGCTCATGTAGAGCTCCGCGGCGATCTCGGCGTTGGCCAGGCCCCGGCCGACCGCGACGGCGACGTCGCGTTCGCGGTCGTTGAGGCCGGTCACGCGTGCACGCGCGCGTGTCCGGCGCGTGTCGCCGGAGGTGCCGGCCGCGTGTGCCATCAACTGCCGGGTGACCGCCGGTGACAGCACCGGATCACCGGCCGCGACCCGGCGGACCGCGGCGACGATCTCAGCGGGCGGGGTGTCCTTGAGGACGAACCCGGCGGCGCCCGCGCGCAGCGCACGCAGCACCTGCTCGTCGGCGTGGAAGGTGGTGAGCACCACGACCTGCGGGGCGTCCGCGCGGCAGCGCAGCGACTCGGTCGCGGTGAGCCCGTCCACCGTCGGCATCCGGAGGTCCATGAGGACGACGTCCGGGCGGGTGCGGTCGACGAGCGTCTCGACCTCGCCGCCGTCGGCGGCCTCACCGACGATCTCGATGTCGTCCGCGCCGCCCAGCATGAAGGACAGCCCGGCCCGCACCAACGGGTCGTCGTCGACGAGGAGCAGTCTGATCGCAGTCACAGACGGTACGTAATCACGGCCGGGTGGGGTGGGGACACAGGGTCCGCCCGATCCGCCGGGCCCTCCTGGCGGCCCGGGAACCGGTTCGGTCACCCCCACGGCAGCCGGGCCCGTACCTCGAACCCTCCGTCGGGGGCCGGCCCGTGCTCCAGGGTCCCGCCCGCCAGGGTGGCCCGTTCGGTGAGGCCGATCAGGCCCTGCCCGGCGCCGGGCAGGCGCGGTACGTCTCCTTCGGGCGCCGGGTTGCGCACGGCGACGGTGAGGCCCTCCCCCGGCCCGCCGGCGACCGACACGGTGACCTCCGCGCCGGGGGCGTGTTTGCGGGCGTTGGTCAGGCCCTCCTGGGCGATCCGGTAGGCGGTGCGGCCGACGGAGGCGGGCACGGCGGCCGGGTCGGTGACCCGCTGCTCGAGGGTGACCCTCGCGCCGGCTTCCCGGGACTCGGCGACGAGGGTGTCGAGCGCCGCGAGCGTCGGCTGCGGCCGGCCCGTGTCGTCGGACTCGCCGGCCCGCAGCACCCCGATGATCTCCCTCAGGTCCTGCAGTGCCTCGTGCGAGCTTTCCCGGATCACGCCGGCCGCCCGCGCGATCTCCTCGCGCGGTGCGTCGGGCCGGAACTCCAGCGCGCCCGCGTGCACGCTCAGCAGCGTCAGCCGGTGCGCGAGCACGTCGTGCATCTCCCGCGCGATGGCCTCCCGCGCGAGCCGCTGCGCCTGCTCGGCCCGCAGCCGTGCCTCCGTCTCGGCCCGCCGGGCCCGGTCCCTGAGGCTCAGCATGAGCTGCCGCTTGGACCGTACGAACATGCCCCAGCCGATGACGGCGGCCGTCAGCACCACGACGAGGACGACCGCGGCGAGGTACGGCAGGTCCGGGTCCGGGCGCCACCAGAAGTAGAGCGGGACGAGCGCCGTCTGGACTCCGGCCACCCAGGCGACGTACCGGAAGGGCCGGTGCACGGCGAGGGTGAACAGGGCGATCAGGGCCACGCCGCCGGAGGTCTCCGAGACGAAGCTCACCGGGACCATCACGGCGGCCAGCCCCAGCGGCCGGCGCCGGCGCAGCCAGACCGCGCCGCAGGACAGCGCGCCGAGCACCTGGTCCGCGGCGACCAGCGCGGGAGGAAGGCCGTGGCTGTTGTGGAGCGTCTCGGCGCCCAGCAGTCCCACCAGAACGGCCAGCAGGAAGCAGGCGAAGTCGACGATCCAGTCGCGCGCGGTGCGCCGGGGCCGCCGTCCGGAGCGACTCGCCTCGGGGTCGAGTTCGTGGAGGAGGGCGGACGGGAAGAACCATCGGCGCCCCGTGAACACCGGGGCGGTCTGCGCCGCCTTGTCACCAGTCACGGTCGACGAATCTACGCAGGGGTCGTCGAGGGCGGTGCGTCACGGAACGGATCGGCTACCGAAGTCGCGCGACCGCATACTTTCGGCGCTCCCGCCGACCCGGATTACGGTCTTCCGTCGCGACGGGGCCGCCCCGCGGCCGATGCGGGCGGGGGGGCCGCGGGGCGAGAGTCGGCGGCATGAAACAGCTACTGGAGGTTCTGGGGTTCCTCGCCCTGGTGCAGGGGGTCGCGGGGCTGGTGAGCGAGTTCGCCGGCTGGAACTGGGGACTTGTGCACCGGTGGGGGTTCCTCGACGGCCACGAGATCTATGCCGGCATCACCCTTCTGGTGCTTGCCGGTGCCTTGTTCGCCGCCGCGGAGAGCCGCGGGGCCGGCTGACCGCCGGCCTGCGCCTCGCCCCCCGGGGACGTCAGTCCCGCTCGCCGCCGCCCCGCACCACGGCGACCGGGCTGTGCGCGTGGTGCAGCAGGGCCTGGCTCACCGAACCCAGCAGCAGCCCGGTGAAACCGCCGCGTCCGCGCGCTCCGACCACGACGAGCTGTGCGGACCTGCTCGCCTCGATCAGCTCCTCCCGTGCCCCGCCGTGCGCCGTCCGGTGTTCGACCACGACATCCGGGTGGCGCTCCTGGAAGCCGGCGAGTGCCTCGGACAGCAGGCGCTCCTCCTCCTCGGCCAGAGCTCCCGGCGGGTTTGTGTACGGCGTCGACGCGTCCTGCGGTGCGGGCAGCGGTGCGTTCCAGTTGGTCCAGGTGTGCAGCGCCACCAGCGGGGCCTTGCGCAGGGCTGCCTCGGCGAAGGCGAACTCCACGGCCTTCTGTCCGGCGGCCGAGCCGTCGACGCCCAGCACGATCGGGCCGTCGGCCTGCGCCTCCTCGCGCACCACCAGGACCGGGCAGCGGCCGTGCGCCGCCAGATGCACCGCGGTCGAGCCCAGCAGCAGGCCGACGAAGCCGCCCATGCCCCGGGATCCGACCACCACCAGGTCCGCGCCGCGCGACTGCGCCTCCAGCACCGTCAAGGGCTCACCGGTCACCACGACCTGGTCGACGGTGATCTCGGGAGCCGCCGTCCTTGCCCGCTCGACCGCCTCGGCCACGAGGCGGTCCACCATGTTGCGCAGCCCGCCCTCCGGCGGTCCCAGCGGGGACGGCCCCATGGGCACGTGCATGGCCGGCCAGACGCAGGCGTGCACCACCCGGAGCCCCGCCCCTCGCAGTGCCGCCTCCCGCGCGGCGACCTCCACCGCGGCGAGACCCGACGCCGAACCGTCCACGCCCACGATCACGAGACCGCTCACCATTGCCTCCTCATCCAGCTGCCACTGATTCCCAGGTCCCAGCATCGCGCCTGCGCAGCGCGGTTGTCCTGGGCCGTTCGGTCAGGATAAGGGCCGAAGGTCATCCGTCGGTGACCGCCCGCACCCGCCGGGGGTCAGGCGTTCTCCGGCAGCGTGTACTCGCCGTACTCGGGGCGGCCCGCGAGGTCGTAGGTCTGGATGGACACGCCCGCGGCGGTGATCCGTCCGCCGGTGTGGCGGAAGGCGGCCGGCAGCGAGCCCTCCGGGAACAGGCGGCGCCCGGCGCCGAGGACGACCGGGAAGGTCAGCAGGTGCAGGGTGTCCACGAGGTCCAGGGCGAACAGGGAGCGGGCGAGGGCGCCGCTGCCGTGCACCTGGAGCTCGCCGTCGGTGCGCTCCTTGAGGGAGGTGACCTCCTTGGCCAGGTCGCCGTCGATCACGGTGGTGCCGGCCCAGCCGGGGTCGCCGAGGGTGGCGGAGACGACGTACTTCGGCAGCGCGTTCAGCTTGCCGGCGACCGGGTCGGCCGGGTCGGTCACCTTCGGCCAGTACGAGGCGAAGATGTCGTACGTACGGCGGCCGAGGAGAAAGGCACTCACACGGGAGAAGACCTCGTTGACGAACTGTCCGAAGTCCTCGTCACCGTAGGGGACGCTCCAGCCTCCCTGGTCGAAGCCGTCCCTGGTGTCCTCCTGAGGGCCTCCGGGAGCCTGGTAGACGCCGTCGAGGGTGACGAAGGTGGTGACTACGAGCCTGCCCATGGCGGGTTCCTGCCTCTCTGTTCGCGCGGCGGGGACATGCGTCATCAGTTCAGACCCCGGCGGGGCACGCAACTCATCGGCGGGTGCGCCGGGTCGATGTCCGTTGGCCGCCAGCGGCCGGGTGGCTGGGCCGCTGGAATGGACGCATGACGACTCACACCATGGACAAGACCCTGTCCGGCAAGGCGGCCCTGGTCACCGGCGGCAGCCGCGGGATCGGTGCGGCGACGGCGGTGCGGCTCGCGCGGGAGGGCGCGGACGTCGCCGTGACGTATGTGAACGGCAAGGAGGCGGCCGAGGACGTCGTACGGGCCGTGGAGGCCCTGGGACGGCGCGCGGCGGCCGTGCGCGCGGACGCCGGTGACCCGGAGGACGCGGCGGGTGCGGTGACCGCCGCCGCGCGGGAGCTGGGCGGGCTCGACGTCCTGGTGAACAACGCGGGCGTCGGCCTGCTCGGCCCCGTGGAGACGCTGTCCCTCGCCGATGTCGACCGGGTGCTCGCAGTGAATGTGCGCGGTGTCTTCCTTGCCTCCCGCGCGGCGGTCTCCGTCATGCCGCGCGGGGGGCGGATCATCACCGTCGGCACGTGCATGACGCAGCGGGTGCCGGGGCCCGGCGGGACGCTGTACGCGATGAGCAAGTCGGCGCTGGTCGGCCTGACCAAGGCGCTGGCCCGGGAGCTGGGCGAGCGGGGGATCACGGCGAACATCGTGCATCCCGGGCCGATCGACACGGACATGAATCCGGCGGACGGGCCCTATGCGGCGGGCCAGGCGGCGATGACGGCGCTGGGACGGTTCGGGGCGGCGGCGGAGGTCGCGGAGACGATCGCCCATCTGGCGGGAGCGGCGTACGTCACGGGGGCGGAGTTCTCGGTGACGGGGGGCACGCGGCGTAACCCGCTGCCTTCGCACGGCGGCCGGGACGACGGCCGCCGTGCGTGCGTGGCTGCGGGCAGTCGTGCCTCCCCCGTGCCTCGAAGTCCCGGAAGCCACCCCCAGGGCGGCACGGGTGGGCGGTGGGGGTACCTTCCGCTCGAGCGCGGCCGGGAGTGGGGGAGGCACCCGGCCATCACCGGCGGACCGACCCCGTACAGCACCGGCACGCTCCGGCGGAACAGCACCCGCGGCACGACGGCGCGCGACTACGCGTGCAGGGCGGTCACGCCCTCGTCCGTCAGCGTGCCGAAGAGGCGCAGGCGGGAGATTCCGCCGTCGGGGTAGATGTCCAGGCGTGCGTGGGTGGCGGTCGCCGGTGCCGGGAGGACGAAGCGGTGGTTGGTGTCGGGCTGGAGGCGGGTGCGGGGCAGGATCTCCCGCCAGTCGCCGTCGCCACCGTCCTTCACCGACACCGACGCCCAGCCGGCGCTGTTGCCCTTCAGATACGCCGTGTCGATCTCCAGGGCGCGGATCCGCGACTGGGCCACCAGCAGGTAGCGGATCCAGTCATGGCCCTGGTCGCGGCGGCGCCGGGTCTCCCAGCCGTCGTCCATCCTGTGGGAGCGGCCGGGCTGGATGGTGTGGGTGGCCGGTGAGTAGAAGCGGTCCGACGCGTCCTCGACCCGGCCGCCGTTCTCCAGGGCGACGACGTCGAAGGTGCCGAGTGCCGCCAGCCATGCCGGGTCCGGGACGACCTCGCCGTACACGCGCAGCCGGGCGATGCCCCCGTCGGGGTGCTGCCCCAGGCGCACGTGGGTGAAGCGCTGCCCGACCGTGACGGCGAAGCCGTTGGCCGCGTGCCCGCCCACCGGGGTGCGCGGCACGAGCGTCGTCCACGTCACGTTGTCCGCGAGGAGTTCCTCCGGGGACGGGGAGCCCGCCACCGAGGCGCCCTCGACGGACACGGCCCGCGGGTAGTTGCCGCGGAAGTGGGCGGTGTCCACGACGACGCCGCGGACTGCTCCCGGCGCGCCGAGCCGGATCAGCGCCCAGTCGTGGTCCTCGTCCGCCGGCCAGGGGTGCGCGGCGGAGGTGCCACGCCGGCGCCGGGTCTCCCAGCCGTCCATGATCTTGCCCTTGTGCCCGAAGCGCCCGGGGTCGAACTCGGCGCGCCCGGGCAGCAGGAGGTTCTCCCGCTGGGCGAAGAACTCGTCGTTGGCGGCGATGACACCGGCGCCGAGCCGACGGTCGGCGAGGTCGGCGAGGTGGGTGAAGGGGAAGTCGGCGGTGCGGTAGTCCGCGTACGGGTCACCGCCGCTGTAGGGGCGTGCGTCGCCGGTGAAGTTCTCGATCGCCGTCACGGTGATCCGGTCCTGCCTCTCGGGTGTCGGTGTCGGGGGGAACGGGTGAGCAGCCGCCCCTTCGGTTCGGTGAACTCGCCGTCGGCCACGATGCGCCGGCCGCGCAGCCAGGTGGACCTGACGACGCCGTACAGGGTCTTGCCCGCGTACGCCGTCACCCGGTTGCGGTGCTGGAGGGCCGCCGGGTCGACGGTGAAGGTCCGATCGGGGTCGAGGACGGCGAAGTCGGCGTCGCGGCCGGGCGCGATGGCGCCCTTGCGCGCGTCGAGGCCGGCCAGCCGGGCCGTGCGCGTCGCCATCCAGCGCACCACGTCCTCCAGGCCGTGGCCGCGTCCGCGGGCCTCGGTCCAGACGGCCGGCAGGCTCAGCTGGAGGCCTGAGATGCCGCCCCAGGCGGTCGAGAAGTCGTCCGTCTTGAGGTCGGCGGTGGACGGGGAGTGGTCGGTGACGACGCAGTCAATGGTGCCGTCCGCCAGGGCCTGCCAGAGCAGGTCCTGGTTGGCGGCCTCGCGGATGGGCGGGCAGCACTTGAACTCGCTTGCCCCGTCCGGGACTTCCTCCGCGGTAAGGGTGAGGTAGTGGGGACAGGTCTCGACCGTCAGGCGTACGCCGTCCGCCTTGGCCGCGGCGATCACGGGGAGCGCGTCACTGGAGGAGAGGTGCAGGACGTGCACACGCGCGCCCCAACGTTTCGCCTGCTCCACCAGGTGGGCGATGGCGGTGCCCTCGGCGTCGCGCGGGCGGGAGGCGAGGAAGTCGGCGTACTTCGGGCCGCCGCGCTGCGGGGCGGCGGCGAGGTGGCGCGGGTCCTCGGCGTGCACGATCAGCAGCCCGTCGAAGGAAGCGATCTCCGCCAGGCAGCGGGCCAGTTGTTCCTGGCCGAGGTGCGGGAACTCGTCCACTCCGGAGGGGGAGAGGAACGCCTTGAAGCCGAGGACCCCGGCCTCGTGCAGCGGGCGGAGGTCCTCGACGTTGTCCGGCAGGGCACCGCCCCAGAAGCCGACGTCGATGTGGGCCTTGTCGGCGGCGACCCGCTGTTTGGTGCGCAGGTGGCGGACGGTGGTGGTCGGGGGGAGGGAGTTGAGCGGCATGTCGATCAGCGTGGTGATGCCGCCGGCCGCCGCCGCGCGGGTGGCGGTCCAGAAGCCTTCCCACTCGGTGCGGCCGGGGTCGTTGACATGAACGTGGGTGTCGACGAGGCCGGGCAGCAGGACGTCGTCGCCGAGGTCCTCGAGTCGGGCACCCCCGGGGAGGGGCGCGTCGTGCGCCAGTACGGCCGTGATCGTGCCGTCGGCGACCACGACGGACGCCGCGCGGGTGCCCTCGGGTGTGATGACGCGGGTCGAGCGCAGCACGGTTTCGGCGTCGGACACCCGGGGCCTCCTGGACTTTCACACGTCCGCCTGACGAAATTCAACGTTCTGTTGAAGGAGTCTTCACCGCGACATCCACCCCGTCAAGGGCGCACTTCCCGTGCGGGGCGGCCGACGGCCACCCTCTGGGCACTTCCGTAAAGCGGAATGAGACTTTTGACAGGCAGACGTAGCCACGCGCAAGCGGGCAGTCAACGGGCTGCCGGGTAGGCTTCTGCCCTTCCTGCCAGCCCCGAAAGGAACGCGCCGTGCCGACGTCCAGCGCCAGCACCACCGACTCCGCCCGGTCCGCCGCCAGTGGCGGCGTGCAGTCCCTCGAGCGCGCCTTCGATCTGCTCGAACGGATGGCGGACGCGGGGGGCGAGGTCGGCCTGAGCGAGTTGGCCGCGAGCAGCGGACTGCCGCTGCCGACGATCCACCGCCTGATGCGCACCCTTGTCGTCTGCGGCTACGTACGCCAGCAGCCCAACCGCCGGTACGCGCTGGGCCCGCGTCTGATCCGGCTCGGCGAGTCCGCCTCCCGGCTGCTGGGCACCTGGGCGCGGCCGCATCTGGCACGGCTGGTGGAGGAGACCGGCGAGACGGCGAACATGGCGCTGCTCGACGGGGACGAGGTCGTGTACGTGGCACAGGTGCCGTCCAAGCACTCCATGCGGATGTTCACCGAGGTCGGGCGGCGCGTCCTGCCGCACTCCACCGGCGTGGGCAAGGCGCTGCTGTCCGGCTTCCCGCCGGAGGAGGTACGGGCCCTGCTCGGCCGTACCGGCATGCCGGCCGCGACCGACAGGACCATCACCACGCCGGAGGGCTTCCTCGCGGCGCTGGAGGACGTACGCCGCCAGGGCTACGCGATCGACGACAACGAGCAGGAGATCGGCGTCCGTTGCCTCGCGGTGCCCGTGCCCAACTCCCCCACGGCGGCCGCGATCTCGATCTCCGGCCCCGCGGGCCGGGTCACGGAGTCGGCGACGGAGAGGATCGTCCCGGTGCTCCAGCAGGTCGCCGTCGAGCTCTCGGAGGCTCTAGCGACACCTGGCACCGCGCCGACCGTCTGAGTCCCGCGGCCCGGTCCGTACGGGCGGGCGTCAGCCGCGTGGCGCCGGGCCGAACAGATCCACCGCCGCACGCAGTTCGCGAACGCCCCGCCCCAGTGCGCTGACCGAGCCGATGGCTCCGGCGATCAGCAACAGGGAGCGGCGCAGGCCGGGGACGTCGGGATGGTCGGCCGCGGCCAGGCCGGCCAGCTCGGCGAGTTCCTCCTCCGCGACGCCCCGGTCCCGGAACTCCACGGGATGGGCCGCCAGCTGACGGCGTAACCGGGACACGGCGGAGCGCAGCTCCGTCACCCGCGGGTCCACCTGACTGCCGGGCACACGCCTCTGCTCCACGCTCCGCAACACAGTCCTCCCCCTGGCACGTCGTCGTGCACCTCCCCGCCCGGCCCCAGCACCCCGCCGGTCGGTGCGCGCCAGTAAACGCCACCCCGGGGCCTTTGCGCCAGTCCGCTGCGTCATCGACTTGTTCCACAGCGTGACACCCGCGGGCCCCGGGCACCCCCGTCCCGCACCGCCCCGGCATCGCGCGGCCGGTGCGGTATGCAGGAGCCATGACGGACGACAAGGACCGGATCGCGGGACTTCTGCTGGCGGCCGGGGGCGGACGGCGCCTCGGCGGACGCCCCAAGGCGCTGCTCACCCACCGGGGACGGCCGCTCGTGGAGCACGCGGTGACGGCACTCCGCGCGGGCGGCTGCGCGCGCGTGCACGTCGTGCTCGGCGCGCGGGCGGACGAGGTGCGCGCCCGCGCCTCGCTGCCGGGCTGCGTACTCGTCGACAACCCGGCGTGGGAGCAGGGCATGGGCACCTCGCTGCGGGCCGGACTGGACTCAGTGGCCGGCACCGGCGCGCGGGCCGCGCTGGTCTCACTGGTCGACCAGCCCGGGATCGGCCCGGAGGCCGTCACCCGAGTGCTCGGCGCGTACGAGTCACCCGCATCGCTCGCCTCGGCCGCCTATCACGGCGTACGCGGTCATCCCGTCCTGTTCGGCGCCGCGCACTGGGCGGGGATCGCCGCGACCGCGACCGGCGACCGAGGGGCACGCGCCTACCTGAAGGAGCATGCCGACAGGGTCGCACTCGTCGAGTGCGGCGACGTGGCCGAGGCGTACGACATCGACACCGAGGCCGATCTGGCGCACCTTGAATGAGCCGGGGTGTCAGCGAGGGAGCGGGGTGGCACCGGGCGCCACGTTCCCTCGACCGGGAGAATCTCGACATCAACAGAACATTGAACTTCCACCATGAGGAAACTATTCTCCACTACTCAGAAGCGTCCGACATCCATACGGGCGCCCCAGCCGTACCCGGGCCGACCGGCACCCCGGTGCCACGCACGCCGAAGGAAGTGACAGCCGATGTCCGCACCAGCGCCGTCCCCGCTGGCCATCGTCGACGCCGAGCACCTGCCCCGGCAGGAGGAGGTCCTCACCGACGCGGCGCTCGCCTTCGTGGCCGCGCTGCACCGGCGGTTCACACCCCGGCGTGACGAGCTCCTCGCCCGCCGCGCCGAGCGCCGCGCCGAGATCGCCCGCACCTCCACGCTCGACTTCCTCCCGGAGACGGCCGCGGTCCGCGCGGACGACTCCTGGACAGTGGCCCCGGCTCCCGAGGCCCTCGACGACCGCCGCGTCGAGATCACCGGCCCCACCGACCGCAAGATGACCATCAACGCCCTCAACTCCGGCGCGAAGGTCTGGCTCGCGGACTTCGAGGACGCCTCGGCGCCCACCTGGGAGAACGTGGTCACCGGCCAGCTCAACCTGATCGACGCCTCCACACGGACCATCGACTTCACCGACCCGGGGTCCGGTAAGTCCTACGCACTGCGCCCGGACGAGGAACTGGCGACGGTCGTCGTGCGCCCGCGCGGCTGGCATCTGGACGAGCGTCACCTGACCGACGCCGACGGCACCCCCGTGCCCGGCGCGCTCGTCGACTTCGGCCTGTACTTCTTCCACAACGCCAAGCGGCTGATCGGCCTCGGCAAGGGCCCTTACTTCTACCTCCCCAAGACGGAGTCCCACCTGGAGGCCCGGCTGTGGAACGAGGTGTTCGTCTTCGCGCAGGACTTCATGGGCGTCCCCCGGGGCACCGTGCGCGCCACCGTCCTGATCGAGACGATCACGGCCGCGTACGAGATGGAGGAGATTCTGTACGAACTGCGCGAGCACGCCTCCGGCCTGAACGCCGGCCGCTGGGACTACCTCTTCTCCATCGTCAAGAACTTCCGTGACGGCGGGGCGAGGTTCGTCCTGCCGGACCGCAACGCGGTGACCATGACCGCCCCGTTCATGCGTGCGTACACCGAACTCCTCGTGCGCACCTGCCACAAGCGCGGCGCGCACGCGATCGGCGGCATGGCGGCGTTCATCCCGTCCCGCCGGGACGCGGAGGTCAACAAGGTGGCCTTCGAGAAGGTCCGCGCGGACAAGGACCGCGAGGCGAACGACGGTTTCGACGGTTCCTGGGTCGCCCACCCCGACCTGGTCCCGATCGCCATGGAGTCCTTCGACCGCGTGCTCGGCGACAGGCCGCACCAGAAGGACCGCCTCCGCGAGGACGTCGACGTCAAGGCGGAGGACCTCATCGCCGTCGACTCCCTGGACGCCAAACCGACGTACGCGGGGCTGGTCAACGCCGTGCAGGTCGGCATCCGCTACATCGAGGCATGGCTGCGCGGACTCGGCGCGGTGGCCATCTTCAACCTGATGGAGGACGCGGCCACCGCCGAGATCTCCCGCTCCCAGATCTGGCAGTGGATCAACGCGGAGGTCGTCCTCGACAACGGCGAGCAGGTCACCGCCGACCTGGCCCGCAAGGTCGCAGCCGGGGAACTGGCGGACATCCGCGCGGAGCTCGGCGAGGAGGCGTTCGCGGCGGGCAACTGGCAGCAGGCACACGACCTGCTGCTGAAGGTCTCCCTCGACGAGGACTACGCCGACTTCCTCACCCTGCCGGCGTATGAGCAGCTCAAGGGCTGAGCCCGGGGTACGCGGCCGCGTGGCTCCGGGATCACTCGGCCGTCACCCCGAATGAACCGACCAGTCCTGTTCCACCGCGGGCTTGCCGTGCAGGTCCGGGACGCTCTTCAGCCAGTCCGGACGCCCCCGCCGCGTGCGCGCCGCGCGCCGGGCGTCCTCGTCGGCGATCTCCTCCGCGGTGGGGAAGTCGGTGGGCAGCCAGGCGCCCGACGACCGCACGCGCGCGTGGAGGTACGCCACGTACGCCTCCCTGACCTCGTCAGGTGTGGCGAACCGGGAGTCGCCCACCAGCCAGTCGTCGGGAACCTCCGCGGCGATCGACCGCAACAGCTCCTCGGTCACCTTCGGTGCCAGCTCGGCGTCCGCGGCGCGGACATCGGGCCCGTAGTGACCGAGGGCGTGGTGACGGAAGTCGTACGCCTTGGTGGGGTCAGAGCCCTCCCAGCGGTGATGGAACACCAGCGCGGCCCCGTGGTCGATGAGCCAGAGCCGTGGTGGTGCGACGCCGAGCGTCGGCCAGATCACCAGATTGGAGCTGTGGACGGTCCGGTCCACGTTCACCGTCAGTGCGTCGAGCCAGACGACCCGCCCGGCCTCCAGCGGATCGACGGAGAAGTTCCGCGCGACCTCAGGGGTGAGGTCCCGCGCCCCCGGCAGGTAGTCCATGCCGAGGTTGACCCCGGCGCTGGCGGCATGCAGCTCCCGCACCTCCTGGTGCGGCTCGCCGTCCGCCACCGCGGGATCGAAGTGCACCAGCACCAGTTCGGGGAACCGCAGCCCGAGGGCCCGCGCCAGCTCCCCCACGATCACCTCGGCGACCAGTGCCTTGCGCCCCTGCGCCGACCCGGTGAACTTGACGACGTAGGTGCCGAGGTCGTCGGCCTCGACGACACCGGGGACGGATCCCCCCGAGTGCAGGGGTTCGACGTAGCGGATCGCGGTGACCTGTTTCAGCATGCTTCCGGGCCACCCCGTCCTCGTCCGGCGCCACACGGCCATGTTAGCCGGGCGGCACGGACGGCACGGGTGACCGAGGTGTGGGGTCAGGCGGGTGGACCGGCGTGTTTCTGTCGCCGGTCGGTCGCGCCGTGAGCGCCGCGCGCCGGGAGCACCCGGGACCGTTCCGGCACGTAGTGCTCACACTGCGGGTTGCGGCAGGGTCCCGCGGTCCAGTGAGGGACGTAGATGCCCAGGGTCTTGTGTCGTTCGACCACGGTGTCCACCGGCTGCCCGCATGAGCCGCACACCTGCTCGGTCGGCCGGGTCCCGTCGCGCTTCCGGTCAGTACCCATACAGGCATTTTACTCCCGCTTTTCACCTGTTTGGGACATGTGTGACCCCAGTCAGTCGTGCTCGGCCTTCTGCGGCGGGGGACGCAGCACACTGAGGCCGATGGACACGGCCAGCACGACGACGATGACGGCGAGGCTGAGGAGTGAAGGAATCTCGGGCACGGCCGTGCTGATCGTCTCGTGGGAGGCCTGGAGGACGAGCTTCACGCCGATGAAACCGAGGATCAGGGCCAGGCCGACGCTGAGGTGACGGAAGCGGTCGAGCAGGCCGGCGAGCAGGAAGTACAGGGCGCGCAGACCGAGGATGGCGAAGGCGTTGCTGGTGTAGACGATGAAGACATCACTGCTGACGGCAAGGACGGCGGGCACGCTGTCGACGGCGAAGACGAGGTCGGCGGCCTCGATCGCGGCGACGACGGCGAGCAGCGGCGTCGCCACGCGTTTGCCCGCCGCCTTGACGAAGAAGTGGGGACCCGCGTAGTCGTCCTGGACGGGGACGACCTTGCGCAGCAGTCGGACGGCGAAGCTCCTGCCGGGGTCGAAGCTCTCGTCCTCACCCTTGAAGATCTTGTAGCTGCTGTAGAAGAGAATGGCCGCGAAGACGAGCAGCACGGCGGTGAAGCGGCTGACCACGGCCACACCGGCGGCGAGGAAGAGGCCTCGGAAGACCAGGGCACCCAGGACTCCGAGGAACAGAACACGGTGCTGGTAGGCCCTGGGCACTTTGAAATAGCTGAAGATGAGGGCGAAAACGAACAGGTTGTCGACCGAAAGGCTCTTCTCGAGCAGCCAGGCGGTGGTGTACTCCACTCCGGCGTCCGTGCCGACCACGAGGAAGACGACGCCTCCGAAGGCGATGGCCAGTCCGATCCAGCCCGCGCTCCAGGCGGCCGCCTCGCGGAAGCCGATGACATGCGCCTTGCGGTGCGCAAGCAGATCGACGGCGAGCGACACCAGCACGGTGACTACGAACACCAACCACAGCCAGAACGGCACGTCATGCACGGGCTCGCCTCCTCACAGCGCGACCGGCCGGCAGTCACCCTGACCGAGTCTGGGGCATCCCGCGGATTGCCGCCTCTTCGTCGGGCCGTACCGGCGACGCGCTCTCACCCGCCGATCAGCGGGCTGGGCAGCGGCAGGTAGCGGGCGTCCGCGCCGTCCGCCGCTGTCCAGCGCAGGAGGAGGTTGGTCTTGGCCGGGAGGGTCGGGGCGGTCAGGAGGGCGGGGATCTCGGGGAGGTCGTGGCGGGCCAGTTCGCGGCGGACGACGGGCCAGGGGTCGAGGCCGGGGTGGTGCTCGGACAGTGCGGCGGCGATCTCCATGAGGTGGTTGACGACCAGGCAGTACACCAGGCGTTCCCAGCCGGCGGCGCGGGACACCGTGGGCAGCGAGGCCGTACCGGGCGTCCGCGGGAGGAGTTTCACGCCCTCGGCGTCCCGGAACAGGGCCTGTACGGGCATGCCGTCGGCGTCCACGGCGATCAGGGTGTTCTGCAGATGGGCCTCAAGGACGACGCCGTGCCCGGCGAAGGCCGTCAGGGCCGGGGGCACCACGCGGGACACATAGGCCTCCCACCAGGCCGCCGGGTGGGAGGTGCGGGCGAGCGGACTCCCGTCGAAGCCCTCGGCCAGCCCGGCCGCGAGGCAGGGTGTCGTGCCGGGCGCGACATGTCCGCGCAGTCCGTCGCGTACGACGACGGCCAGCTGTTCGAAGGCGAAGTCCGCGGTGCGGTGGCCGCGGTCGCTCAGCCAGGCCGGGGCGGCCGGGCCGCCGGACGCGGTGAACGCGTCGCGCACGGCCGTGTCGGTCGCGCGCAGTCTCACCAGGTCGTGCCGCCACAGTCGGCGGATGTCGTTGGTGATGCGCACATCCAGGCTGAACTTGAGGAACAGGTCGTCGCCGGGCGCGTACACCGTGCGGATCGCCGCGGTGGGCCACACCGTGAAGGCGGTCGTGCCCAGCCGGAGCAGGCGGCCGTCGGCGAAGGCGGGGGCGAGGTCGCGCGCCGCGAGGTCGAGCTGCCAGGGATGGGCAGGCAGCAGACGGTAGCCGGGCGGGGCGGTGCCCAGGCGGTCGAGGGCCTCGGTGTCGCCGTCCTCGACCACGGTGTCCTCGCGCAGTGCCAGCAGTGTCAGCGGGAAACGGGCGTACGCCTCCGGTGCGTACGGCAGCCAGGCGGCCGCGGGGCCGCCGCCCCGCGCCTTCGGGGCCGGGTGGTGGGGGTGCCCGGTGAGGAGGGACTGTTCGGAGCGCAGATAGAGGTCGCCGGGCGGGGCGGCCCGGGCGCGGGCTTCCAGCAGCGCGGCCACCGCGTCCCGGCTGTCGAGCATCTCGGCGGGCAGTTCGTGGTTGGAATGGCCGGTGTGCCGGCGCAGTTCCTCGGCGGCGAGTTTCACCAGTTCGGTGTGGCCGACGCGGTGCCAGACGCCCGCCCTGTACACCTCGGGGGCGGCGGGACGGCGGCGGGTGCCGCGCACCCGCAGCAGCCGGTCCACACCGGGCAGGCGGTACGTCCGGTACGCGCCGGCGTCCTGTGCGGGTTCCGGTCCGGGCGAGGGCTGGGGCTGAGCCACTTCGCGCAGCAGGCAGTTCAGCAGCGGGACGGCCGCGTACGCGTCGGCACGCCCGGCCGGGACCGCGCGGCTCGCCGCGTGGTCGTCTGCGGGCGGGGGCATGAGGTCCACGCGTTCTGGTTCCCTACGTCTGTCCGGCGGAGACGATCAGTATGTCTGTCATCGTCCCCCCGTACGTCCCACCCTGTGCGTACCCCGAGGAGCCCGCCCGTGCACCGTCCCTCCACCGCCGAGGCCGAGATCGCCGACGAGCTGACCTTCGTACGACCCGATCTCGTCACCGCGTACACGGGCGGGCTTCCCGGTGCACGCACGGCCGTGCTGACCCGGCTGTGGCGTGGTCTGGCGCATGAGCCGCTGCCGTGGATCACGTGCCGCCAGGCGGGCGGTGACGGGCTCACGCTGCGGCTGGCGGACGGGCGGCGGCTGCGTGGGCCACGGGCGGATCCGTATGCGACCGGCGGACATGTCACGGGCGTGCGGCTGGACGGGACGGTCCACGAGGACCCGGCGCGTCTGATGACGGAGCTCGCCGTACCGCACTCGGCGGCCTTCGCCGCCGAACTCGGTCACAGTGTCGCGTCGTTGGCGCTGTCACGGGCGGGACGGCGGATTCACCCGCAGGAGTGGCCCGCGCGGGACTGGGAGTGGGAGCAGCGGGTCGTCGACGGGCATCCGTTCCACCCCAGCTGCCGGTCCCGTCCGGGGTTCTCGGCGGGCGAGCAGCTCGCCTACGGGCCCGAGCACCGGCCTGTCGTGGAGCTGGAGCTGGTGTCGGTGCCGGCCGGGGAGTGCCTGGTGACGGGGGTGTGGCCACAGTGGCTGCGGGAGGCGGGGCGGGTGGTGATCCCGGTGCATCCCTGGCAGGCGACGCATGTGCTGAAGCGGACGGGCGAGCAGCGGCTCGCGGCGCATCCGCTGATGGCGCTGCGCACTCTCGCGCTGCCGGACGGGCCCCACGTCAAGACGGCGCTGAGCGCCCGGCTGACGTCCTCGGTGCGGGACATCTCGCTCGGGTCGGTCGCCGCGTCCGCCGTGCTGTCGGAGTTCGGGGAGACGGTGGCGGCACGGACGGACGGGCTGCTGCACATCACCCGCACGCTGGGCGCGGTGGCGGCCGGGTCGCCCGATCTCGCGGCGGTGCTACGCGAGTCGCCGGAGGAGTACGCCGGGGCCGGGGAGCGGGTCGTCCCCGTGGCGGCGCTGGCGACCACCGGACTGTCCCGCTCCGCGGCTTGGTTGAGCCGGTTCGCCGGCCTCGCCCTGACCGTCGGGCTGCGGTTGCTCGAGCTGGGGGTGGCGCTGGAGGCGCACGGCCAGAATCTGCTGGTGGTGCTGTCGCCGGACGGGGATCCGGTGCGGCTGGTGTATCGCGATCTGGCCGATCTGCGGGTCGGTCCGGACCGGCTGGCCCGGCACGGCGTTCCCCTTCCCGAACTTCCCGCACGCATGGTCACGGACGACGAACGCACGCTGCGCCGCAAGCTGTTCGGCTCGCTCGTCGCGGGCGCGCTCGCGGGTACGGCGGGCTCCGGCCCCGTCCTGCGCGCGGCCCTGGAGAGCGCCGTACGGGATCTGCCACGCTCCCCGGACGTGGCCGCGCTGCTCGACGGGCCGCTGCCGGCGAAGGCGCTGACGCTGATGCGTCTGTCGCCGCGGACCACCGGGGACCAATGGGCCGAACTGCCCAATCCCCTCCGGTGGGACGGTCGGTGACCCCCCGTTTTGGAGGCCGGCACCCCTGATCAATAGGATCCGCCGATGATCAGAAGAAAACGGCCGGTGGCAGGCGCCTGCGCCCTGCTCGCCGCACTGACGGCCGGGCTCGTGTTCCCGGCCGGGGCGGCCGCCGATGAACCCGCGGGCCAGGACGCGCCCAAGGTCAACCTCCTGCTCGATGTGAGCGGCTCGATGCGGGCCAAGGACATCGACGGGCAGTCCCGGATGGCGGCGGCGAAGCAGGCGTTCAACGAGGTGCTCGACGCCACGCCGGAGGAGGTACGGCTGGGCATCCGTACGCTCGGCGCCGACTACGCCGGCGACGACCGCAAGGAGGGCTGCAAGGACACCGCGCAGCTCTACCCGGTCGGCCCGCTGGACCGTACCGAGGCCAAGACGGCGGTGGCCACGCTGGTCCCGACCGGCTGGACCCCCATCGGTCCCGCCCTGCTGAAGGCCGCGGACGACCTCGAGGGCGGCGACGGCTCCAAGCGCATCGTCCTGATCAGCGACGGCGAGGACACCTGCGCCCCGCTCGACCCGTGCGAGGTGGCCCGGGAGATCGCGGCCGAGGGCATCGGCCTGACCATCGACACCCTGGGCCTGGTACCGAACGCCAAGCTCAGCCGCCAGCTGAGCTGCATCGCCGAAGCGACCGGCGGTACGTACACCTCGGTCGAGCACCAGGACGAACTCACCGACCGGGTGAACGAGCTGGTGGACCGCGCGGCCGAGCCCGTGGTGACTCCGGTGGCCACGAAGGGCGCCGACTCGTGCGCGAAGGCTCCGACCCTGAAGTCCGGTCTCTACACCGACCGTGAGGAATTCGGGCAGCAGCGCTGGTACCGCGTCGAGCTGTTCTCCGGGCAGGAGCTGCGCGCCTCGGTGAGTGTGGCGGCGGACCGGGCCGTGCGCCCGGACCACGGTGTGCTGCTGCGGGCCGTCACGGTGCACGGCCGGGAGACCGTGCGCGGCGAGGCCGCGGGCAACGGCCGTACGGATGCCCTCTCCACCGGTCTGCGCCATCCGAAGCCCGAGCGGGACGACGACGGTGACAAACCGGCCGCCGAGGTCGTGTGTCTGGCGGTGACCAACTCCTTCTCGGCGGACTCCGGGGTGAAGACCACACCCGGTCTTCCGCTGGAGCTGACCGTCGACGTCGTGGACGGTCCGGACGGGTCGAGCGACGTCGCCTCCTTCGGTCTGGGCCGTGGCTGGTGGCTGCTGGGCGCGCTGATCCTCACCGGCTTCGTCGCCGGTCTGCTCTGGGGCTGGCTGTCCCGCTGGCGGTTCGCTGTCTGGAGGACCAACTGATGCGCTCCCTACGTGTGCTGAGTGCCGCCCTGCTGGCGCTCGGGCTGGCCGCGGCCCCCGCGGCGGCCGACTCCTCGCCCTCCCCCGAGGCGTCCGGTGACAGCGCCGGCCCCACCCGCGCGGGCACCTCCTTCCGTACCGCGACGGAGGTCGAACAGGGGCAGACCGCCACCGCACGTGCCTCCACGGGCGACTACCTGTACTGGTCGTTCCCCGCGGACGCCGGGCAGCGTCCCACCGTGAAGGCGACGGTGGAGCTGCCGGACAGCCACGCGGCGCAGACCTGGCAGATCGACGTGTACGACGGTCTGCGGCGCCGCCAGGCCTGCCAGTACGGCGCGCAGACCCGCACGGCCGGGACGGACGCCGCCTCGGTGGAGCTGGAGTGCGTGCTGCGCACGGTCCGTGCCTGGTCGGAGCCGTGGGCCAACGACCCGCTGCCGGGCACGTACTACGTCCGCCTCACGGCGCTGCGGCTGTCCACCGCCGACCTCGGCCAGGCCGTGAACACCGAACTGCGGGTCGACTCCAAGGACATGGGCGGCGCGGCGGCGGTCGACGGCACGCTGTCCGAGCCGCTGGTACCGGGCATCGCGGCACGTGCGGAGTCAGACGAGGAGAAGGACGACTCGGCCGTGCTGGCCGGCCTGGAGCCGGAGGACGGCTGGACCTCCGGCTGGTGGTCCGACCGCTGGATCTGGACCGCGGCGGGCGGCGCCCTGGCAGCCCTGGCGGGCGTCGCCGGCTACCGCCTGACCCGCGGGCCGGGGCGTCCGCGCGGAGTGCCACCCACCGCGTGACCCCTCCCGGAAGGCCCGCCCCGTGCGGGCCTTCCGCCTTCCTCCCTCACGCCTCCCGCAGGGCCTTGGCGAGCGGGCCCTCACCGGTCACCTCGGCCCGGCCCGCGCGCACCGCGCCGGACAGGGTCAGCTCACCCCTGCCGATCGCCGTGCAAGTGCCGGTGTCCAGGGCCAGACGGGCGTCCGGCTCGGCGGGGGCGGGGCCGTCGCCGTAGACGGGGCCGCCGTCCTCCGAGCCGGCGTGCAGGTGGAACCTGCCCTCCTCCAGGTGGACCTCCACGAGTCCCCTCTCCCCCTCCAACGCTCGCAGGAGGGGCAGCGCGAACCAGTGGGCGCGTACCGCGTCCGTGGGGCGCCGCTCGCCCAGTTCGGCCTCGCCCCAGGTGCCGAGGGCCTGGAGGACGGGGAGCAACGCGGCTCCACGCGGGGTGAGTTCGTAGACGTAGGCCGCGGCGGGCGGAGGGAGCCGGCGGCGGGTGGTGAGGCCGTCGCGTTCCATGTCCTTCAGCCGTGAGGCCAGTACGTCCGTACTGACACCCGGCAGGTCCGCGTGCAGGTCCGTGTAGCGCCGCGGGCCGGCGAGGAGTTCCCGGACGATCAGCAGGGTCCAGCGGTCGCCGACGGTGTCGAGCGCACGCGCGGCGGAACAGTACTGGTCGTAGCTTCGGCGAGGTGGCATGCGACGCAGTCTAGACAAGTTGTTGGACTTTCCAAGCGTCTACTTGGTAAAACCAAGTAACACCAGATACCGGAGGGAAGCCGCGCATGGAGTTCCGGCAGTCGAGCAAGCTCAGCGAGGTCTGTTACGAAATCCGCGGCCCGGTGATCGAGCACGCCAACGCGCTGGAGGAGGCGGGGCACAGTGTGCTGCGCCTGAACACCGGCAACCCGGCCCTGTTCGGCTTCGAGGCGCCGGAGGAGATCCTCCAGGACATGATCCGCATGCTCCCCCGTGCGCACGGATACACCGACTCGCGCGGTGTCCTCTCCGCCCGCCGCGCGGTCGCCCAGCGCTACCAGACCCTGGGCCTGGAGGTCGACGTGGACGACGTCTTCCTCGGCAACGGCGTCTCCGAGCTGGTGTCCATGGCCGTACAGGCCCTGCTGGAGGACGGTGACGAAATCCTCATCCCCGCCCCCGACTTCCCTCTCTGGACGGCGGTGACCACGCTCTCCGGCGGCAAGGCGGTCCACTACCTCTGCGACGAACAGGCCGACTGGTACCCGGACCTGGACGACATGGCCGCGAAGATCACGGACCGCACGAAGGCCGTGGTCATCATCAACCCCAACAACCCGACCGGCGCGGTCTATCCGAAGGAGATCGTCGAAGGCATCCTCGACCTCGCCCGCCGCCACGGCCTGATGGTCCTCGCCGACGAGATCTACGACCAGATCCTCTACGACGACGCCGTGCACCACTCGGCCGCCGCCCTCGCCCCCGACCTGGTCGTGCTCACCTTCTGCGGCCTCTCCAAGACCTACCGCGTGGCGGGCTTCCGCTCCGGCTGGCTGGTGGTCACCGGACCGAAACAGCACGCGAAGAACTACCTGGAGGGCCTGACCATGCTGGCCTCCATGCGCCTGTGCGCCAACGCGCCCGCCCAGTACGCCATCCAGGCCGCGCTCGGCGGCCGGCAGTCCATCCGGGACCTGACCGCGCCGGGCGGGAGACTGCGCGAACAGCGGGACGTGGCCTGGGAGAAGCTGAACGAGATCCCCGGCGTGAGCTGTGTGAAGCCGAAGGGCGCGCTGTACGCCTTCCCGCGCATCGACCCGGCGGTCCACAAGATCCACGACGACGAGAGGTTCGTCCTCGACCTGCTGCTCCGGGAGAAGATCCAGGTCGTCCAGGGCACCGGCTTCAACTGGCCCTCCCCCGACCACTTCCGCATCCTCACCCTCCCGCACGCGGACGTCCTGGAGACGGCGATCGGCCGGATCGGCCGCTTCCTGAGCGGCTACCGGCAATAGCGGGCCGTCCCGCCCGCTATTCCGGGAGCAGACGGACTGGAACGTGCGCGCAGCAGCCGGAGGGGCGCTGTGCGGCGCTCACGACGGCAGCTCCGAGGTCACGGACGCCGTCGTCGCGCTGCTCCGGGATCCGGTGGCGGGGGTACGGACATGGATGTCCGAGGCCGTCACGCGGTGCGCGGACCGTTCAGCGGCCATCGCCGACGCCGCGTACGCCCTGCTCGAGGAGGAGGACTTCTCGGTCCGGCTCAACGCGGCCTACGCCCTCCTGCGCCGGGAGGATCCACGCACCGCGGAGGCCGTCGAACGCATGGGTCCGCTCTCCCACCCCGGTTACGAGGACGACCACCGCCTCTCCGCGATCTGGAGCTGGGAGTGGGACCGTAAGAACGCCTGATTCCACCGGTCGGCCGAGGGCGAGTTCGCCCACACCCGCCGGACTCAGGCGTCGTCGCGCGCGACCCGCTCGAACCGGGGGGCCCCGCCACCGGCCACCTCACGCCGAGCCCAGGGAGACCTCGCACCACACCGTCTTGGTGTACGGGTCTCCTCCGGTCGTCCCCCAGTGGGACGCCAGTGCTTCGACGAGGAGGAGGCCGCGCCCGGACTCCGTGTCGGGTGCGGCGGATTGCAGCGAGCCCGGGGTCGGTGGACGCGCGTCGGGGCGGGCGTCCGTGAGTTCGATACGGAGCGTGGCGTCCTCCGGATAGAGGGTCAGGCGGAGTCCGAAGTCCCGGCCCGGCACCCGCCCGTGCACCACCGCGTTCGTGGCGAGTTCGGCCACCAGCAGGGCCGCCGTGCGGTTGGCCTCGCTGTCGTACGGCCAGCCCCAGGAAGCGAGTTGCTCGGCCGACAGATGGCGGGCGAGGCGTGCGCCCCGGGCGGTGGCCGAGAGGCGGATGCCGAAGTGGCGGACGGGGCCCGTGTGTCCGGTGGTCGGGGCGGTATCGACGTTCATGTCACTCAGCGTGGTCGACTGGTCCCCCTCCCAACAGGGCCGACGCCGGTACACAGGGTCACCGTGCGGATGCTGTACGGCTCTGTCCGGGCGGTGCCGCGTGACGTCCCGCACCGGCGGCGAGTTGGACACGGGTGGCACTTGGAGGTGTGGGGACATGAGTGTGGAGCCTTACGGCGCGGACGAGGAGTCGGCGGCCGTTCTGCGGACCGTCGGGCGGGTCATCAAGATGTGCCGGGAGCGGGAGGGCATGACCCAGGCCGGTCTCGGCACGGCCATCAGGTACAGCGAGGAGCAGGTGTCGTCCGTGGAGCGCGGACGACGGGCGCCGACGGAGGCGTTTCTCGAAGCGGCGGACCAGGCGCTCGAAGCGGGTGGGCTGATCTCGGGACTGAAGAAGGATGTGGAGAAGGCCCGGTTCCCGAAGAAGGTAAGGGACTTGGCCAAGCTGGAGGCCGAGGCGGTGGAGATCTGCGCTTATGACAACTCCGTCGTCAACGGACTCTTGCAGACCGAGGAGTACCTGCGGGCGGTGTTCACCTCTCGGCGGCCCGCATTCCCGGAGGAAGCGATGGAGGAGTTGGTCGAGGCGCGCTTGGCACGTCAGCAGATCATCGCGAGTATGCAGATGAACCTGACCTTCAGCTTCGTGCATGATGAAGCTGCGTTGCGGCGTGTGGTCGGGGGCAAGATGGTCTTGCGCCGCCAACTCGAACGACTGTTGGAGGTCGGGCAGAAGCGGAACGTGGACCTCCAGGTGCTGCCTCTGGACAGCGAGGACAACGCCGGACTCGATGGCCACTTCCACCTGCTGAGACTGAAGGAGGGCGTCACATTGGGACACGTCGACATGCAACTCACCAGCCGACTGATCTCGGACCGCAAGGATGTGCAAATCCTTGAACTCCGTTACGGAGTTCTCCGTGCCCAGGCCCTCACACCCCGCAAGTCACTGGCTTACATCGAGAAACTCCTTGGAGAGACATGAGGTCCGAGCGCGCAGCCGAAACCCAGCTGCAGTGGTTCAAGAGCAGCTACAGCACTCCCGACGGCGCTGCCTGCGTCGAAGTCGCCTCCGCCCCCGAAACCGTCCACGTACGCGACTCGAAGCACATACACGGCCCCCGCCTGGCCTTCCCACTTGAGCAGTGGGCCGCCTTCCTCCCCTACGTCTCCGGGCCCCGATGACCCGACCGCCCACCGCCGCGCAGCGCCGTCTCATCGAGGCCGCCGATCCCGACACCGGGCGGCTGAAGGGAAGACCGGCGCAGCTCGCCGCGCTGGTGACGCGCGGGCTGGCGTTCCGGCATCCGAGGCCGCCGCACGATCACTTCCTGACTCCGGCGGGACACCGGGTCCGGGACGCGGAACCCGAGGCCGGACAGCCGGACCCGCCGGCCACGACCGGCGGGTTCGCGGCGCGGGTGGGCGGCGAGGAGACGGCTCCCCCGGGCGGTCCCGCCCGGCTTCGGGAGGTGCGAAGCGCGTGGCAGGGCATGCTGGAGCTGCGCCGAATGACCAACCCCGACGGCGCCACGGACCGGCCGTGCGGCTGGGAACGTTCGCATCTGGTGCGGGCCGCGGCCCTCGCCCTGGAGGCCGCGGGTCACCGGCCGGCCGGCCCGGACGGCGGGGACGGCGGGGACGGCGGGGACGGCGGATACCGGGTGCGGGAGACCCCCCAGCCGGAGGCGGTCGCCGTGTACGAGCCGGACGGCGAGGCGCTGAGGGCCTGCGCCGCCACGTTGGAACGGGCCGGCTGGCAGGTCGGCGAGTACACGGAGCCGAGAACGCGGACGCGTTACCTGCTGGCCTCCCCTCGCCGGGTGTGAGGAGCATGCCAAGATCGGTGGGTAATGCATCGAGCCGAGCAGGCATGAAGGGGACAGACGCAGTGAGCGAGCCGTTTTCCGTCCGGGTGACCGTGCGCGGGTACGAGACCGACGTACAGGGCCATCTCAACCAGGCCGTGTATCTCAACTACGCCGAGCACGCGCGCTGGTCGCTGCTCCAGGCGGCGGGGATCACCCAGTCGGGCCTGATCGCCCGAGGAGTGGGACCGGTCGCCCTGGAGACCACCATCCGCTACCGGCGTGAACTGCTCGCGGGTGACGAGGCCGACGTGAGCTGCGCCTTCCTCTGGAGCGACGGCAAGATCTTCACCATCGAGCAGACGATCACCAAGGCCGACGGCACCGTGGCGGCCGAACTCACGGGCGTGGGCGGGCTGATGGACCTGAAGCAGCGCAAGCTCCTGCCGGATCCGGGGGCGGTTTTCCGGGAGCTGGCGAACGACCCGGCCCTGTTCGGGCTGTAGCCGGGGTTCGCAGGCGGCGAACTCCTCGCCGTCATACCACTCGGCGCCGGCCAGGCGGGCACACAGGTCCTCGCGGCGGAACTCGTCGCGGCCGCGCCGTTCGCCCAACCGCTCGGCGCGGCCCACGGGTTCTCACCTCCACTACGTGCTGCCATGCCCCTCGACACCCCGATGAAACAGTCGTGTTGGAGGGGGTTATCGTCTCGGGCATGGATCATCGGGGAGAGTTTCGCCGGGCAGCTCTTGAGTCGGGTGTCCCGGACGACGAGGTCAGCAGATTCAGCCGGCACCTTCGTTTGTCGATCGGGTTGTCCGGGGCGGGCGGTGGTCATCCGGTCGGGCAGTTCGGTGGGTTGCCCCGGCTGCCGGTGGGCATGAAGTGGCCCTCCGCCGGGGACATTCCGTTGCCGTTGCTCTTCTCCGTCGATTGTGGGGCACTGCCGAGAATCGACGGCTTCGACCTTCCACGGGACGGGACGCTGCTCTTCTTCGTGGACCAGGAGATGGACCACGAGGACCGTTCCGGGAGGTACGCGCACGTCGTGTATGTACCGGACGGCACTGAGACCGCGGTCGCGAAAGCCCCCGACTCCGTGCGTGTCCGCGACCGGTTCGACCTCGGCGCCGAGCTCAGAGCCGAATTGCCCCTTTGGCTCCAGGAGGGCGACGACGACTGGCACGAGTACTGGGAGGATCACGATTGGGAGGACATGTCACCCTTCCAGCAACAGTTGGTCCGGTACATGGAGAACGACCTGCCGCACCTGGACGAACTCCGGGACCTGGCCTACGGCCTCTGGTCGTCCGACGCCGGCGTTTTCATCGGCGGGTATGCCGATGACGAGGTGATCAACAGCATTGCGGAGCAGACTCTCGCGGGACGCGAGAAGGCGGGCGACATCCCAGCCATCCCGGTCGCGACATGGCATTCCCACCTGGAGAAGGAAAAGCACCGGCTGACGAGCGAATGGATATCGCTCGCCGGTGAAGCCCACGTCTACGAGGAGTACTACACGAGTTTCGTGATCCGCCACGACGACTTGGCCGCCGCTCGGGTGGACAAGGCGCTGCCCGTGACCACTTTCGAGGCCCCGTGACCGGGTTCGACGCATCTCCACCACTGAGCGTTTCCCCATCCGCGCTACTGGCTGGACAGTTGGGCTGAAAGACAGGTGAAGCCCGTGGTGGATGGGCTTTCGACCAGGAAACCGTCTCCACGAGAGGCTCCGTGGGTACGTCCATCCTTCCGGCCCCGGTGGAGGGCCGGGGCCGGCGCGGCCGGCGTCGGACATCACGCTGCGCGAGATCCCCCGCTCCCCATCGCGGACAGACACATCCGGGACCAGCGTGACGAGATGCCGCACGTCTGCGAGGCCACCACGAAGGCGTGCCGCTGCTTCGGGATGCTCACCGAGGAGACCGAGGAGCCGTTGCCCTTGTTTCAGCGCTGAAAGTTTCCGCCGCCCGGTTCCCAAGTTTCCAGGCCATCCGCTCTTACAGTGGACCAGACCACCAGAGAGGAACGAAGGCTCTTTACAGGCCTGGAATCTACGTGCGTAACTAATGACGCGCGCACGTCAATCAGCTCGTCGCTGAGTACAGATCTGCCCAGGTGGCAGCGGCCGACGTCACCTCCTTCGCCCATCCCCACATGTGTCAGGAGGAAGTCCCCCATGCTCTCTCTCCCCAGCCCTCACAGACGGATCGTCACGGCACTCGGCGTCCTCGGCGCCGCCCTCGCGCTGACGGCCACCACCACCGGCGGTGCGACCGCCGCACCGCAGCCCGATCGGGACCGCGTCAACGTGGAACCCGGCGAGGCGTACATGGGTGTGGGCGCCCGCATCCACGAGGGCATCCCCGCCGGCGAACCGTCGATGGGCGTCATGGCTCCGACCGACGGCGTCCAGGGCATCGACGTCTCGCACTGGCAGGGCGGCATCAACTGGTCCTCGGTGCGCGGCTCCGGGATCCAGTTCGCCTGGATGAAGGCGACCGAGGGCACCAGCTACAAGGACCCGAGCTTCAACGCCAACTACCCCGCCGCCTACCACGCCGGCGTGATCCGCGGGGCGTACCACTTCGCGCGCCCCAACGTCTCCAGCGGCGCCACCCAGGCGAACTACTTCGTCAACAACGGCGGCGGCTGGTCGCGCGACAACCTGACCCTGCCCGGCGTCCTGGACATCGAGCACAACCCGTACGGGGCGATGTGCTACGGACTGTCCACCACGCAGATGCGCAGCTGGATCAACGACTTCTACAACACGTACAAGTCGCGCACGAGCCGTGATGTCGTCATCTACACGACGGCGAGCTGGTGGAACACCTGCACCGGCAACTGGACCGGCATGTCCACCAAGAGCCCGCTGTGGGTGGCGCACTGGACCTCCGCGTCCTCCCCCACCATCCCGAGCGGATTCCCCACCTGGACGGTGTGGCAGTACACCAGCACCGGGTCGGTCGGCGGCGTCGCCGGCAACGTGGACCGCAACAAGTTCAACGGCTCCCGCGACCGGCTCCTGGCGCTCGCCAACAACACGTGACGGCGTAGGCCCTGTCACACACGCGATCACGCGGTGGGGGGGGGGGGGGCCCCCCCCCGCCCCCCCCCCCCCCCCCCCCCCCCCCCCCCCCCCCCCACCACCGCCCCCCCCCCCCCCCCCCCCCCCCCCGCGCACCCCCCCCCCCCCCCCCCCCCCCCCCCCCCGCCTCCCCCACCCCCTCCCCCTGAGAACGAGGAGTGATCGTGCTTCCCGAGAACGCTTCACGGCGCCGCGTCCTGCTGGCCGGTGCGGCCGGTCTGGCCGCCGCCACCGCCCTGCCGGGTATCGCGCGGGCCCAGGACACCGAAGCCGTCGAGCCGGACATCGACTCCACCGCGGCCTGGAGCGCCCGCTCCCCGCAGGGCAGCATCAGCCTCCTCCAGTACCGGCCGAGCAGGATCGTCATCCACCACACGGTGAGCACCAACTCCACCGACTTCTCCCGCGCCCAGGCGCACGCTCACGCCCACTGGGTCCAGGACCTGCACATGGACAAGAACGGCTGGGTCGACACCGGTTACCACTTCCTGGTCAGCCGGGGCGGCTGGATCACCGAAGGCCGGCACGGCAGCCTCCAGGCGCTCGCCGGAGGCCGGAACTTCGTCCTCGGCGCCCACACCTCCGGCCAGAACAACCAGGCCGTCGGCATCGCGTGCGAGGGCGCCTACCACGCGGGCGCGGTGCCGCCGGGTGCCCAGTGGGACGTCCTGGTGACCCTGTGCGCCTACACCTGCACGCGGTACGGCATCCCCTCCGCACAGATCTACGGCCACAAGGACTACGGCGACACGCTCTGCCCAGGCGTCTACCACGACATGCTGCCCCGGCTGCGGGCGGAGGTGGCGGCGGCCCGGGTGGCGTAGCCGGACACGGCTCACGCGGATCGACGACTCCGACGCCGGGTCCCGCACGGTGCGGTCCGGCCGAGTTCCTGACGCCTGGCAGGAGAGGGCGGCCGGTCAGTTCCGGTTCGCCTCATCCCTGGTGGTCGGCCACGGCGAGGGTGTGCTCGACGAGGTCGCGCAGCTGGGAGCGGGCAGTGACGCCCAGCTTGGGGAAGCTGCGGTAGAGGTGCGAGCCGACCGTGCGCGGGGAGAGGAAGAGCTTCTCGCCGATCTCGCGGTTGGTCAGTCCCCGGGCGGCGAGCCTGATGATCTGCTGCTGTTGCGGGGAGAGTTCGGCGACCGCGTCGGGGGCGGTGTCCGTGACGTCCAGGCCGGCGGCGCGCGATTCGGCCCGGGCACGCTCGATCCACGGGCGCGCGCCCAGACGCCGGAAGGTTTCCAGCGCCTCGGTGAGCGGTGCTCGCGCCTCCGCGATGCGTCGGCGGCGCCGCAACCATTCGGCGAGGTCCAGGAGGGTCTGGGCGCGCTCGAACGGCCAGTGTTCCAGCACCGGGTCGGCCAGGGCCGCCCGGAAGTGCCGCTCGGCGTCCTCGGGGTCCGCCAACAGGCCGCGGGCGCGGCTGATCAGCGCGCGCAGGCGGGGCGAGGCGCCCGCGTCGAGGGTGCGTGCGGCGCGCTCGACGATCGCGGCGGCCTCCTCGCGCCGGCCGCTGCGCGCGGCGGCGGCGGCCAGGTCCGCGAGGGCCGGACAGGAGGCGTGGTAGTGCACGGGTGCGCCGTCTGCCCCGAAGACCGAGCGGAGTTGGTCGTAGGCCACCTCGTGCGCGCCTTCCGCGAGGGCCGCGGCGCCGAGTGCGCGACGGGCGTAGACGGCGACCGAGCGGCTCTCCAGCGGGTCGATCAGGGCGAGCGCGTCCTCGGCCCGGGCGCGGGCTGCCGTCGGGTCGCCCTGGTAGGCCAGCACGGTGGCGTCCACGGCGGCCGCGCATGCCACGGCGTGGTCGAGGCCGGTCGTCGAACCGAGCGCGCTGCTGCGGGCGCACGCCTCCCGGGCCCGCCCCCACTTTCCCTGTTCCACGTAGCTCCAGGCGGCCGCGCCGCCCAGCCCCTCCGGCAGCGGTCCGCGCATGCCCCAGTGGTCGAAGGCCCGGTCGAAGGCGCGGACGGCCTGCGGGGTCTCGTCCAGCAGCCACGCCATGATCGCGACAGCGGTCAGCCGGGCGGGGCTGTGTCGTGCCTCGGCCGCCATCCGCGGGAGCAGCGGGAGCAGTTCGGCCCTGGTGGCGAACGGGTCGGTCACGGCCCGTATCCAGGTGCGCGCCCACGACCGTGACGCGTCCTCGGGAATGCTCCGCAGGACGGCGTCGACGCGTTGCCGCTGGGCGTCCTCCCCGCAGTAGAAGCGGACCACGGCGGCGGCGGCCAGGAGGTCGAGCGCGGTGGCGGGCCGTGTGGGGGCCAGCTCCTCGGCGGCGTCGGCCAGTCGGGGGAAGACCACGGTGTGGCGCACGGTCAGTACCGCCAGTCGCCCGGCCTGCGCGGCGGCGCCCGCCAGCAGCGACGCGTCGTCGGTGCGCGCCCGTACCGCGGAGACGATTTCCTCGACCCAGGCGAGGTCACCGGTGAGGACGGCCTGCGCGGCGGCCTCGACGAGGAGCCGGGCACCGTCCTCGCGCGGTGCGAGGTCCGCGGCGCGCTGCAGGGCCCTGGCCGCCGCCTCGTGGCCGCCGCGGCGCCGGGCCCGGTCGGCGGTCCGTTCCAGCTCCGCCGACACCGCCGCGTCCGGGGACGTGGCCGCCGCGGCGAGGTGCCAGGCCCGCCGGTCCGGCTCGTCCCGCAGCGCCTCGGCGAGTGCGAGGTGGGCCGCGCGCCGGTCGTCGACGGGCACGGCGTGGTACACGGCCGACCGGACCAGGGGGTGGCTGAACCGGAGGCCGCGGCCGGTGCGCCGGAGCAGTCCGGCCCGCTCGGCGGGTGGCCATGCGTCGTCCTCGGCGTCCGGCAGCGCGGCCGGGACGGCGGCGGTGTCGGCGGTGTCCATGGCGGCCAGCAGCAGCAGGGCGCGCGTGGTGGAATCCGGCAGGCCGTTCAGGCGATCCGCGAAGATCCGCTCCAGGTGATCGGCGACGGGGAGCGGACCTGCGGACGGCGGGCCGGCGGACGGCGGCCCCCCGGGTGTCGCGTGCGCGGTGGCCGTCTTCACCAGTTCGGTCAGTGCCAGCGGGTTGCCGTCGGCCTGGGTGAGGATCCGTCTCCTCGTCCTGCCGGTGGGGGGCTGCGGCCGCAGGTCCAGCAGCCTGCTGGCCGCGTCGCCGTCGAGGGGCCCCAGGGTGAGTGTCGCCGCGTGCCGGCCGAACCCGGGGAGGGGGTCGCCGACGCGGGCCGCGACCAGCATCGTGACGGGTTCGTCCGCCAGCCGCCGGGCCGCGAAGGACAGTGCGTCCAGGGACGCGCGGTCGAACCACTGCGCGTCGTCCAGGACCACGACCAGGGGCCCTCGGTCCCCCAGGGTGGAGAGCAGGCCCAGGACGGCGACGCCGATCAGCATCAGGTCGGCTTCCACCGGTGCCGGTCCAGCGCCGAACGCGCCGCGCAACGCCGCGCGTTGCCTGTCCGGCAGCCCGTCCACCTCGTCCGACACCGGCCGCAGCAGCTGATGCAGGGCGGAGAAGGCGAGGCTCGACTCCGTCTCGCTGCCCTCGGCGCGCAGCACACGAGCACCGCTCGCTCCGGCCCGGCGCACCGCACGGTCCAGCAGCGCGCTCTTTCCCGTGCCCATGTCGCCGAGCAGCATCAGGACCGGCTCGGCCGACGCCGGGTCCACCGCACGGAAGAGGCGGGCCAGTTCCACGTCCCGGCCGACGATCGGCTCTTCCTCGTCGGACTCCGGTCCGGCAACCGCACGGGGGCCGCCTGCGTGTGCGTCCACGGGGCCTCCAGGAACGGTGGCTCTTCGATCGGAGCCGTCTCGCCATGCCGTCGCCCAGGCTACAAGCAGCCCGGACCGGGGCCCGGACGTGCGGATGGGTGCAGTCACGTGACGGATACCGCGTGTCCCAGGGCCGCCCGTACCGTTCCGGAAAGGCCTCCGAATTCTTGGGAATTTCTATGGAACAGATCACGCTCGGCAATGTCACGATCACCCGGGTCTGGGAATATTACGGCTCCGTCGACATGACGCCCGACACCTTCTTCCCGGAAAGCCCGAAGGAAGTCTGGGACGACGGCGGCTCATGGCTGGCCCCGCATTTCCTGGATTCCGACACCAATATCGTCAATACCGCGCTCCAGACCTGGCTGCTGCGCAGCGAGGGCAGGACCATCCTGGTCGACACCGGCGTGGGCAACCACAAGGACCGCCCGTACGTGCCCCTCTGGAACCGCCTCGAAACGGGCTTCCTGGCCAATCTCGCGCGCGCCGGTGTCGCGCCCGAGGACGTGGACGTCGTGATCAACACCCATCTCCACATCGATCACGTCGGCTGGAACACGTACCTGGACGGGCGGCAGTGGGTTCCCACCTTTCCCAACGCCACCTATCTGATGCCGAAGGACGACTTCGACTTCTGGAATCCGGAGAACGGCCACAAGCCGCTCCTCGGCCGCGGCAACCAGAACGTTTTCGAGGACAGTGTGGCCCCGGTGCACCGGGGCGGCCGGACGCTGCTGTGGGAGAAGAGCCACCGGATCGACGGGAGCCTGCGCCTGGACGCGGCTCCCGGACACACCCCCGGCTCCTCCGTACTGACGCTCGCCTCCGGGACGGACCGCGCGGTGTTCGTCGGCGACCTGCTGCACAGCCCGGTACAGATCCTCGAACCGGACGCCAACAGCTGCTTCTGCGAGGACCCCGCGGGCGCCCGCGCCACCCGCCGCAAGGTGCTGGGCTGGGCGGCCGACAACAACGCACTCGTGATCCCCGCGCACTTCGGCGGTCACGGTGCCGCCGAAGTCGTGCGTGAGGGAAGCAAGTTCGCCATCAAGGGCTGGGCTCCGTTCGCCCCGTACACCCAGCAGGGCTGAGGCCCGCGGAGAGGCATCACTGTGAACCACCACCCCGAACCCCTCGTGACCACGGCGGAGGGGACCGTCCGCGGCCTGCGCCGGAACGACGGCACCGCCGCCTTCCTGAACATCCCCTACGCCGCCCCGCCCCGCGGCGCCGGCCGGTTCGCGCCGCCCCGGCCGCACGGGCCGTGGGACGGCGTACGGGACGCCACCGTGCCGGGTCCCAACGCGCCGCAGTCCGAGCGCAAGCTCGGCAGTGTCGACATGTCCCCCTACTTCGGCACCGGTTGGAGCCGCGGCGAGGACTACCTCACCGTGAACGTCTTCACGCCCGGCGGCGCGGACGGCGGCCTGCCCGTCATGGTGTTCGTCCACGGCGGCGGATTCGTCGCCGGATCGACGCGGTCCGCGCTGTACGACGGCTCCGCCTTCGCCCGTGACGGGGTCGTCCTCGTCACCCTCAACTACCGGCTCGGCATCGCCGGGTTCCTCGATCTCTCCGGGGCGCCCGCCAACCGCGGCCTGCTCGACGTCGCCGCCGGTCTGCGCTGGGTGAGGGAGAACATCGCCGCCTTCGGCGGTGACCCGGACCGTGTCACCCTCTTCGGCCAGTCGGCCGGGGCGACCATCGTCGGCGGAGTCCTCGCCACCCCCGAAGCCACGGGGCTCTTCCGCCGGGCGATCGTCCAGAGCGGCAGCGGCCTGGGCGCGTTCACCACCGAACAGGCCGCCCGCGTCACCGGGGCGGCCGCCGCGCACCTGGGTGTCGAGCCGCACGTCGACGCCTTCGCCGGCATCTCAGACGAGCGCCTGGTCGAGGCCGCCACCCGGCTCGCGGGCATCGACCTGCGCACCAACACGCACCACGACCCGCTGATCGGGCTCAGCCCCTTCAGCCTGGTCCTGGACACACAGCCCGCCGAATCCGTCGCCACGGGCATCGGCGCCGGCGTCGACCTGCTCATCGGGACCAACACCGAGGAGGGAAACCTCTACCTGGTCCCTATGGGCACGTACGCCACCTCGACCGCCGCGGACGTCGACACCACGGCGGCACGCGCGCACCCGGAGCCGGCGCGGCTCGTCGAGACATACCGGAAGACACGGCCCGGGGCGTCCTTCGGCGAGCTGCGGTCCGCCGTCATGGGCGACGCGCTGTTCGGCGCGGGCAGCTGGGCCCTGGCCGACGCGCACGCCGCCCACCTGGAGTCCGCCACCTTCGCCTACGAGTTCGCCTGGCGCTCCCACGCCCTCGAAGGACAGCTCGGCGCCACCCACGCCATGGAGCTGCCCTTCGTCTTCGGTCTCGCACACCTCCCCCAACTGCACGGCCCCACCGCCCTGCTCGGCCCCGACACGCCCCCAGCGGATCTCGCCGCCCGCACGCACGAGGCCTGGATCCGGTTCGCCGGCACCGGCGCCCCCGGCTGGGACCCGTACGACACCGGGCGCCGGACCACCATGCGCATCGACTCCGAGTGGACCCGGACCGACGACCCCCGCGGCCGGGAACGACGGGCATGGATCTGAATACGGTGCGTCCGTGGGCACGTGCTCCGAGCGGTGGGGGCGTTGCCGTCGGGCACGGTGGCGGCAGTTCCATCTCCGGGGCGCGCTCTCGCGCGTGCCCCGGAGACGGCCACCGTGTGGCCCGGGGCGGGGTCCACGGTCCCCGGCCGGGCCACCGTGTGGCCCCGGGGCGGGGTCCACGGTCTCCGGCCGGGAGCCGTCCCTCCCGGCCGGAGACGTCAACGGGGCTCAGCCCTTTTCGGCGATCCGGGCCAGCCGCCGCGCCTCCGCGCGGGTCGAGCGGGCGATCGCGTCCTCGTCGGCCGTGAGCAGCCGGCCGTCCTCCACGATCTGGCGGCCGTTCACGAAGGAGGCGGTGACCGGGGCCGCCGCGCCAAGGACCAGCGCGGTCACCGGGTCGGCGATGGAGGCGTGCGCGAGGGTGTCCATCCGCCACAGCACCAGGTCGGCGAGCTTGCCGGGCTCCAGGGACCCGATCTCGCCCGCCCGGCCCAGCACTTGGGCTCCGCCGTAGGTGCCGAGCCGCAGCGCCTGCCGGGCGTTCAGGGCCGCCTCGCGGTGGGCGCCGAGACGGTTGACGAGCAGGGCGTTGCGCAGTTCGGTGTGGAGTTCGCCGGACTCGTTGGAGGCCGTGCCGTCCACGCCGAGGCCCACGGGGACGCCGGCCGCGAGCATGTCGGGGACGCGGGCGATACCGGCGGCGAGACGGGCGTTGGAGGAGGGACAGTGGGCGACGCCGGTCCCCGTACGGGCGAAGGCGGCGATGTCGGAGTCGTTCATGTGGACGCAGTGCGCCATCCACACGTCCTCGCCGAGCCAGCCGGTGGACTCGAAGTAGTCGGTCGGACCCATGCTGAACAGTTCGTGGCAGAACTTCTCCTCCTCCACGGTCTCCGAACCGTGGGTGTGCAGGCGCACACCAAGACGCCGAGCCAACTCGGCTCCCTGACGCATCAGTTCGGTGGAGACGGAGAAGGGTGAGCAGGGGGCTACGGCGACCTGGGTCATGGCGTCGAAGGAGGTGTCGTGGTGTCGGCGTACCGTGTCCTCGGTGGCGGCGAGCGCGTCGTCGAGGGTCTCGACGGCGAAGTCCGGGGGCAGCCCTCCGTCCTTCTCGCCGCGGTCCATGGAGCCGCGGGCGAGGGTGAAACGGACGCCCATGTCCCGGGCGGCGCCGATGATCGCGGCGGACAGATCGCCGGTGCCCCGCGGGAAGACGTAGTGGTGGTCCATGGCGGTGGTGACGCCGCCGCGCGCCATCATCACGAGCGAGCCCTGCGCCGCCGCGCGCACCATCGGCTCGTCGATGCGGGCCCAGGTGGGGTAGAGGGCGACCAGCCAGTCGAACAGGTTGTGGTCGGTGGCCAGCCCCCGGGTGATCCACTGGTAGAAGTGGTGGTGGGTGTTGACCAGGCCGGGGGTCACCAGATGTCCGGTGGCGTCGATCCGGCGTACGACGTTCTCCAGCCCTTCGGGGGCCCTGCCGGTGCCGAGCGATTCGACGCGGTTTCCGGCGAGGACGAGGTGACCGGAGGCGTACTCGGTGTCCTTCGCGTCGACGGTCGCGATCGCGCAGTTCTCGATGACGGTGCGCCGGTCTGCTGCCATGGTCCGTCCTTTTCGCTTGCGTGGAGAGGGCACGGCAGGACCCTGGGAGTTTTGAGTGCCGTGGCCGGGGTGGTGTGAAGTGGGGCGGTGTGGTGTGGCGTATGTGTTCCCCGGCCACGGGTGCCGAAATACGGTGCGGTCAGAGGTTGGTGAGATCCGCCGGGATCCGCGCCTCGCAGCCGTCCCGCAGGACGGTGCCCTCGATCAGGCCGTACGGGCGGTCGGCGGCGACGTACACGGCTCCGTCGGCGGTGTCGTTCTTCAGCCCGAACGGCTCCAGGTCCACCAGGAAGTGGTGGCTGTTGGGGAGGGAGAAGCGCACCTCGTCCACCTCGGCGCGGTGGTCGATGATCCGCGCGCCCATCTGGTACAGCGTCTGTTGCAGCGAGAGGGAGTAGGTCTCGGCGAAAGCTTGCAGCAGGTGCTTCCTGACCTCCTCGTAGGACGCCTCCCAGTCGGGCATCCGCTCCGCGTCGCCGGTCCAGTTGAACCGCCAGCGGGCGGAGACCGAGGTGGCGAGGACACGGTCGTGGGCTTCCTTGAGGGTCGTGTACTTGTCCTTGACGTAGCCCCGGAACTCGGAGTCGGTGGAGTTCAGCACCGTCAGGTCCTTCAGGCCGGAGACGACCTCCCACGTCTCACCGTCGTAGGTGACCTGGGTCAGCCGGGTCTCCTGGCCCCTGCGGACGAAGGAGTGTTCGCCCTCCCGTCCGTCGGAGGTCGCTATGCGCTCCCAGTCGTACTCCTCGATGCGTATGCGTGCCCGGTGGATGGGCTGCTGCGAGGTGACGAAGTGGCGGGCGAGGTGGATGCCGAACCGTTCGGCCGACTCGACGCCGTGCTCCTTGGCGAAGGCGAACACCGTGTTCTTGGTGGTGTCGGTCGGCAGGACGTTCGCGTTCGATCCGGAGTAGTGGACCTCCTCCATGTCGCCGGAGAGGGCGACGGAGACGTTGAGGTCCTTGATGTGGTGGGTGGCGCCGTCCCGTGTGATCTTTACGACCCGGTTCTCGGCCTTGCCGTACTGGTTCTGTCCCAGGATCGTGGGCATGGTGTGCTAGCTCCCTCGGTAAACGGAGTAGCCGAACGGGTTGAGCAGCAGCGGTACGTGGTAGTGCTCGCCCGGCACGACGGCGAACGTGACCGTCACCTCCGGGAAGAACACTCCGGCGCCGCTGTCCCGGTGCGCGGGGGCGTCCTGCTGCGTCTCGGCTTGCTTCTTCGCGTCCTTCTCCTCGAGGTACGGCTCCACGGCGAAGTCGAGCCGTACGTGGGTGGTGCCCTCCGGCGGGGCCGGCAGGTCCTTGCACCGCCCGTCCGCATCGGTCACGGAGCCGCCGAGCGCCCGCCAGTCCGCGTCCCGGCCCGCACGGGAGGAGAGGTGGACGGCGACGCCCCCGGCGGGGCGGCCGACGCTGGTGTCCAGGATGTGCGTGGACACGGAGGCGGTGGTGTCGGTGCTCATGTGCGTCAGTCCTCTCCGGCGTCGGCTGCGGCGTCGGCTTGTGCTCCGGCACCGTCTCCGGCTTCGGCGTCCGCTTCCACTTCGAGCAGACGGGCCAGCCGGATACGGTTGATCCTGCCCAGTTCGGTGCGCACGATCTCCCGCTCCCGCTCCGGCGTGTTGCCGAGCCGCTCCTTCACGGCGTCGCGCAGCTGCTCGCCGGTCCGGCCGGTGGCGCAGATGAGGAAGACATGGCCGAACCTCTCCTGGTAGGCCAGGTTCAGCTCGAGCATCTCGGCCCTGAGCCCGGCCGCGGCGCCGGCCATCCCGCTCTGCTCCCGGGCGGAGACCGGGTCCCCCGGCCTGGGGCGCCCTATCGGCGGGTGCCCGGCCATCGCCTCCTCCAGGTCCCCCGCGGTCAGTTCCGCCATGGCGGCGTCACTGGCGGCGTACAGGGCTTCGGCGGTGGCGTAGGGGCGGGCGGTGAGCAGTCGCCGGGCCCAGCCCGGGGCCGCGCAGACCTCGTGGAGTGCGGCGAGTGCCGCGTGCTCCTCCAGGGCGTTGAACCGGGCCAGGCCCGGCGGCGTGGATGTCGACGTCACGTGAGCCTCCGTGGCCGCGGGCGGCCGTGTGCTGCGAACGGGCGTGCCGACAGTGAACGCCGTCACGGACCATGCGTCAACAGTTTGTTGAAATATTCCGGTGGAGAAAGGCCGGCCGAGAGAGGGTGTCAGGCGCCCTTCTCGCGGTTCAGGTAGTTGTAGACGGTGAAGCGGCTGACTCCGAGCGCGCCCGCCACGGTCTCCACGCCGTGCCGTACGGCGAAGGCGCCGCGCGCCTCCAGGCCGCGTACGATCTCCTGCTTCGCCTTGCGGTCCAGATCCGCCAGCGGCATGCCCCTACGGCGTTCCAGGGCCGCGAGAATGTGGTCGAGGGAGTCCGCGAGCTGCGGCAGGCGTACGGCGACGGCGGCGGTGCCCTCCCAGGAGAGCACGACGTCGTCGGGCCCGGCCTCGTCCGGCGGGAGGAGTTCGCCGCCCATCGCGTCGACCAGCGGTTTCACCGCCGCGATGAACGCCTCCTCGCCGGTACCGGTCACCGGTGGTCCTCCTCGACCACGTTGATCTGGAACGAGACACGGGTGGCGCCGGCCGTCAGGCTCCGGCGCAGCAGCGCCTCCACGGCGGTGAGCACCGCGTCGGCACCGCCCTCGGCGGTGTTGCCGAACGGCCCGACGTCCACCGCGTCCAGTTCCGCCGCCTCGACGACCTCCCGGGCCACCACGGCGTGCGCGGGCGCCTCGTCGAGGTCGAAGGGCTCGGTCGTGAACTCCACTCTCAGTCGCACGGTGCCCCCCATTACCTTCCTGGCCTGTGCTTTCACCCAGATCGTCGCACCGCGGCGGAGCCGGTTCGCCCGCCACGAGGCGACCCTAACCGACCCGGAGACCCTCCGCCCCACCTGGGAACCGGCGAGGCCGGACGCCGTACTCAGGGCCGCGGGCAGGTGTTCTCCCCCGGTTGCTGGTAGGTGCGGTAGAGCGGTGACCTGTCGCGGCGTTCCTTCGGGAAGGTCACCACGGGAGCGGGCTTGCAGACCGGCCACAGGCCCGCCGCACGCTCCCTCCCGGCGCCCCCCTTCGCGCCGAGACTCTCGTCCGCGAACGTGAAGACACCGCTCGCGCCCGGTACGCAGCCCGCGGCGCAGGTCTCGAGAGGGCTGCCGCGGCGCAGCTCGTCGTAGACGTCGTTGTGGGTCACGGCGTCGATGTCGCTGTCCCGGGCCGCCGCCACGGCGGTGCCCACGGCGGTGAGCGCATCGTGGTACATGACCGCGTAGCCGTCGTTGAGGGCGTCGGGACCTTCCTCGGTGAAGAAGCCGTCGTAGGAGTCGGTGAAGCGGGCGAAGGCCTTCGGGATCCGTTCGTCGCCGTCGTCGCCCGCCCGCCAGCGGGGTGCGTCCACTGCGGCGGCGGTGACGATCTCGATGTTGTTGCGTTCGGCGATCCGGCGCATCGCGTCGGTCTCGGTGACGGGGTCACGGCCGGTGCTGACGCGCAGGATGCGCAGCGGTTCGTCGTCCGGGCCGCGGTCGCAGGAGCTGGTGCGGTCGATGGTCTCCAGGAAGGGCGGCAGATCGGCGTCGCGGCCGGCCAGGAACACGGTGCGGGCGTCGACCGCGCACATCGCGGACACCGCCCGCCGGAAGATCTGCGGAGTGCCCCGCGCCGGTCCCTTGATGCCCTGGTAGGTCTCGGTCCGCCGCTCCACCTCGTCGGGTGTGATCCCGTAGCGCGCGCCGAACTCGCGGCGGAAGACGCGGCGCAGGTTGGCGACGTAGTTGTCGTCCCGGTCGTCGGCGATCATGAACGTGTTCTTCCGGTCCACCCGGTTCGCGCTCACATAGCGCTGGAGCGCGTCGACGAACTGGTCGGTGGAGGGCGAGACCTTGAACAGGTAGGGGTCCTCCATGTCGCGGGAGCTGAGCACGGCGCTGACTGCCGGGATCCGCGCGGGTCCCAGACCCTCCCGGACGGCGGCGAGCGTGGCGTCGTCGCTGTTGGGGAAGCCGATGGCGGCGACGACCGGGGCCTCGCCGCCGCGCCGTGCGGTCAGCGCGCCGGTCACGGGAGGCCAGTGGCTCAGGTCCTCGCCGACGTTGGCGAAGAGCAGCTGGACGGCGGTGTCGCCGGTGGCGGGGCCGTGGTTGTGGGCGTGCTGCGCGACGTAGGCGCCTTGGAGGGAGTGCCGGATCAGCTCCTTCGACATGGCCGCGCCCGGCTCTCGCGAGGTGTACGGCATGACGACGGCGACGCTCACCACCGGCTTGCCCGAGCCGCGCGCGGCCCGGTTCTCGGCTTCGATCCGGCCGAGTACGTCCGTGAGGCCGGGGGTGAAGCCGTACGCCTGCGAGGTGACGCCGACGCACTCCCGCCCGGGTCCGGTCCGCCGCAGCTCCCGGTCGGCGGTGCAGTAGTCGCGGTGCTGCCGGTAGCTGTCCAGGCCCCACCACGCCCCCGTCGTGATCAGGGCGGCGACCAGCGTCCACAGGGCCACCACGTCGACCAGGCCGAGTACGCGGAAGCGGAGCCGTCCCGGCAGCCAGCTCCAGGTCCGCCGGTCCCGCGGCCTCACCGTGCCGCTCCCGCGTCCGGGCGGCCGTCCTGCCAGCGGCGGTCCAGGGGCCAGTCCTCGCCGTTCCTGACCGAGCGGGGCCAGCGGATGGCGGCCTGGGCGAGGACCGCCCGGCCGGTCAGGTGCTGGGCGGACAGGAAGGACAGGTCCTGTCCGATCCGGTCGACCAGGGGCCGGTCGGCCTCGGCCAGTTCGTCCGCCGCGTACCACAGGGCGTGCAGCAGCCGGTTGATCGCCTGCTTCTCCAGGCCCGCGCCCGGGTCGGCGCGCAGATGGGCCAGGTCCCGGCTGCCCCGCGCGACCTCCTGGCACCGCGCGAACCAGGCGTCTCCCGGAGGGCGTGGCGCATGGGCGACGGTGCGCAGGGCGTGCAGCCAGTCGAGCGCGTCGCCGTCCGGGCGGACGAACTCCGCGTACAGCCGGTCGACGACCTCCTGCGCCTCCCCCGCGGCCAGCCGGTGCCACAGGAAGCGGGCCCGTTCGTCGCGCGCGGCACGCCCCGTCCGGCCCTCGGCGCGCCGCCGGTGGTGCTCGGCGAGCAGGGCGTGCGCGCCGGACCAGTCGACGCCGCGGCCGCCGCGGCCACTGCGCATCTGGTGCACCAGCAGGGCGCGCAGGAAGCGGTCCGTGATGAAGGGCCGGCTGCCCGGCCCACGCGACCACCGCTCCCGCTCCAGCCGGTCGGCGGCACCGTCGGCCGCGGGCAGTCCGCCGATCCGGCGGGGCACCCACCGCTCGGCCAGCCGCTCGGCGGCCTCCCGGTCCCAGGCCAGGGAGAACAGGCACAGTTCGTCGTGGTTCTCACTGCCGACGAGGGTGTCGAGCAGTCGCCAGACGACGGACTCGCCGGCCCCTCCGGGGTGGACCAGGTCGAGCAGTTCCCCGGCCGCCACCCACTCCCCGGCGCTGGCCCGATCCACCACCGCCTCGCACAGTCGGCGGGCCCCCATGGGATGTCCCCGGGTCAGGTCGTGCAGGGCGCTCGCGATGTACGGGTCGAAGGAGGCGTGGTCGTCGCGTCGGAGCATCCTCTCCAGGTGCTCGCACTCCAGCGGCGGCAGCGGCAGGAGCAGCACACCGGCGGAGGGCGCGGTGGACTCACGGGTCCAGCCGGAGTCGGTGCCGATGTCGGGGAGGGAGCGTCGTGCCGCCTCCGGGTAGGGGGCGTCCTCGCCGTCGGGGGCGTCGCCCCGGGGGTCCGGGCTGTCGTCGCCGTGCAGTTCGGTGGCGATCACGACCATCCGGTCACGGGCACCCCTGTCCGCCCGCTGGTCGAGGAGCAGTTCGAGCAGGTCGCGTCCGGCGTCGGTGTGCGCGTTGTCGAGGAGCACCAGGGGGCGCGGGGTCCGGTTGGCGCGGCGGAAGGGGCCGTAGCGCACGTCCTCGAGGAAGGCGGCCGCCAGCATGCGCTCCACGCCGCGCCGGAAGCCGCGGCCCTGGTGGAACTCCTGGCACAGCCGGGCCACGAACGGTGCGCGCTCGGCGGCCGGCACCGGTCGCGGCTGTCCGGAGGCGCCCGGCGGCAGGCCGCGCAGCCGGTTGTCGGCCTCGCTGCGGTAGGTCTCGTACCAGGCCGTCAGCCGACGGGCGGCGGGCCGGCGGCGCCGGCCGCCAAGGAAGGCGCGTACGGCCGCTTCGGGGAACCACGCGGGGTCGGGGGAGCCGCCGTCGGGTGACGCCGGCAGTGCGTGGCGGAAGAGGGCGTCCCAGGTGGGGCGGGGGCGGGCGTCCGGCGGGACGCCCATCAGGGTGGCCGCGTGCCGGTCGGCCACCCGCAGTTCGCCGTCGTTGCCGGGGCGCCGGGCGGACACCACGGCGAGCAGTCCGGCGGTGGTGCGGGGGAAGCGGAGCCGCCCGAACCCGGCGACGGGGCGGGAGAGCTGGGCGACGAGTTCGACGAGCATCTCCACCGCGTGGGAGTTGTTGGACGTCTCCGGTCCGACGCCGGCCCGCTCCTGGAGCTCCGCGCAGTTGATCCGGGCGAACGGCACGCGTGGGCCGGGCCAGGGGCCGGTGTCGGGCGCGTAGGCCTGCTGGAGGTCGTCGAGCATGGCGCTCTTGCCGGTGCCGTGCCGTCCGCTGAGCAGCACCACGGGCAGGTCGTCGGCGAACTCGTGGTGCGGGACCCTGCGGTGGTGGTCGCGGCTGAGGCCGACCAGTCGCGGCACCAGCCGGCGCAGCACGGGCTGGCGCGCGTACACCTCCGGGATCTGGTTGTCCGCCGTCGGGGCGGGGCCGGAGGAACCGGTCATCCGAGCCTCAGCAGGGAGCTGACAATGTCCGAGACGATGCCGGAGGCCATGTCCCGGCTCATGGAGCCCACGGACCTGGAGCCGGCCTGTGCGAGATCCCGGCTGTGCCGCAGGAAGCGCTCCACGGTGCTCGCGTCGGGCGGGGCGCCGCCGTGTGAGGCCTCGGTGAGTGCCGCGGCGAGTTCCCGCACCTGCCGCACCTCGCTGTCGCTCTCCGACAGGTCGGGGCGGGACGCCTGTACCAGCCTGGCCAGTTGGTCGAAGGAGAGGAACACCCCGGCGCCGTGTTCCATGACGCCGACGTGCACGGGGGCGGGCAGGTCCAGGTGGTCCTTGGCGTACTCCAGGTCCTCCAGGGGGAGTTGCCGTCCGCAGTAGTAGGCCTCGCGCGACCAGAGGAAGTCCTCCGCGCCGGACCCGCCCTCGTGGTACTTACCGGACCGGTCCCACCAGGCGAACAGGGCCGCCTTGGCGTAGCGGCGCCGGGTTTCACGGTCGGCGTACGCCTCGTCCCAGACGCGGGCCTCGGCGAGCCCCGTGGGCGTGGGGCTGACCAAAGGTGGCACGGCGCCGGAGTCGTTGTGGACGGCTATCCAGCCGAGCGCGGAGAGGCGTTCCACGACGCCCTCCACCAGCTCCAGGGTGCAGCGTTCGTGGTGGGCGTAGGCGGAGCCGGCCACGCGGCGCCCCTCGACTCCCCCGGTCTCCTCGCGAAGCCACAGCAGGAACCGCCCGGACGCGGCACCTGTCTCGTCGTAGACCGGTGAGAGCCCGTTCGTGGGCACCGCCCCGGATCTGATCATCGTCGTCCCCCACCTCTCGTGACCAGCCTGGCGGTCGCCTTCCCAGAATTGTGATGTCAAACACGTCACAAATGACGTGGGGTCGCCACCCTCTTGACGGCCTCTCTTCGCCAGGGGCAACCTTTCCATTTAGTAGAAATTAAATTCCACTATACGGAATTCAAGGAGTCCATCAGGAAGGGGCGCGACCCGATGGGATTCGCGGAGCAGCGCTTCACCGTCAACCTCTCGATCCTCTTCGCGGAACTCCCGCTCCTGGAGCGCCCCTCGGCCGCCGCCGCGGCCGGCTTCACCGCGGTCGAGCTGTGGTGGCCCTGGGCGGACTCCCCCACTCCCGAGCGGTCCGAGACGGACGCCCTGCGGAGGGCGGTCCACGACGCGGGCGTACGGCTCACGGGCCTGACTTCTACGCCGGACGGCTGCCCGGTCCCGACCGCGGCGCCCTGTCCGTCCCCGGTGAGGAGTCGGAGCGGTTCCGCGCCAACATCGACGTGACTCCTTCTTCGACCTGAGGGGAGGAGCCCGCCGGCCGTCGCGGCCGCCGCGGTCCCGAGCCCGGATTCCCTGCCCGCGCCCGGGTGCGGACGGCACGCCCTCCGCGTCCGGGCGCTCACGGCGTTCCGGCGCCCACCCCTTCCGGGTGCGGACACGGGCGGGGAGCACCAGCCTGGAGGCATGTCGCAACCGACGGAGCATCCGCACATCGTGGTGCACTCCCCCGGCCTGGACGGGTCGAGGCGGGTCACCTCCGACGACGAGCCGCTGGGCATCGCCACACACGTCGACGACGTGAGCGAGATCCTGCGGCTGGCCGACCTGTACGTCACCGACGTCGAGGAAACCGATCTCATCGAGTGGCAGGGCGGCGGCCCCGACGACTGGCCGGGACTGTCGGAGCAGCACGAGTCGTGAACGCCGGTACAGCATCGGGCGTACACCGGCTACGGAACCCTCAAATCTAGCTCTGAAGGCGGCCGCGGAAGGCTTCGGCCACCTCTGTTCACGGGCACACTCCTCCCACACGGGGCCCGCCGGCACGGGGGCGGCGGGCCCCGGCTCAGGGGGTGGCATGCCATGAACGGCGGCGCGGGCGTCCGGGGGACGCCGCACGAGATCGCCCTGCTGGCCGGCGGCCCGCGCGCGGCGGTCACCGTCGCCGTCGTCGCCCTGCATCTGCGGGGCGCGGTCGAGGCGGGCGCGCCGGGCACGATATGGGCGGTCGACGGGGAGGCGGGGCAGGCTCTGCCGCCGCTGCCGCCGCCGGGGATGCCGGCCGAGGACGTCCCGGGGCGGGGAGAGGCCCTCACGGGTGCGATGCGGGCGGCGTATCTGGAGAGTGCCGTGTACCACTGCCTGGAGGAACCTTCCGAGGTACGGGAGTTGGTCCGGGATCTCACCGTGCGCTGGGCGGTGGCCGAGGTGCGGGTCGGGCTCGCGGAGGCGGGGATGCTGCGGTATCCGCTGCCGGGCCGGACCAGAGCGGCCCGGCGGCGGTTGCAGGTGCTCCGGAAGGCGTTTCCGATTCCCGCGGCCCGACGCGGTCTTCCGGACCACACCGTGCTCCTCGCCGTCGCCCTGCACGAAGTGGACGCGTTGCGCGTCCTCGTGCCGCGCTTCGCCCTGCGGGCCGGGCTGACCGAGCGGGTGACGCTGCGGGAGCAGCGTCTGCTGCGGCACTCGCCGCGTGGCGGCACGTACGGCAGCGCCGGGCATCTCTACTGCGCAAGCCGTGGAGAAGGGTGCGGTGGCGGTGGGGGCGGCTGCGGAGGCGGCGGCTCGGACTGAAGCCCGCGTCGGGTTCCGCGGGCGGCAGAGCCCGCACGCACGAGCGGTTTCTCGCCCTCGCCGCCCCTTTCCCGTCCCTGGCGGCTGTGCCGGTCCGGGCCGCCCGGAGCGCATCAGGTGGAAGGCCTGCTGGAAGACGCCGGGGACCTGGGCCGCCTCCAGCACGGTCATCGCCATCTTGGTGACCGGCCCCGCGACGGAGGTGATGTCGACGGCCTGGTGGAAGTCCTCCTTGTGGAGCACAGCGGTCGGTGCCTGGCCGGTGACGCACAGGATCGGGACGGAGTCGCCGAAGGCGGAGTACAGACCGGTGATCATGTCGGTGCCGGCCGGTCCGGACGTGCCGACGCAGACGCCGATGTTGCCGGGGCGGGTGCGGGTGTAGCCCTCGGCCATGTGCGAGGCGCCCTCGACATGACGGGCGAGGGTGTGGGTGATGCCACCGGATGCCTTGAGGGCCGCGCAGAAGGGGTTGATCGCCGCGCCGGGGACACCGAACACGTCGGTGACGCCCTCGTGCCCGAGGACCTCAACTGCCGCGCGGAAAGCGGTCATTCGAGCCATCGAGTACTCCTGCTCCGACTGCCGGATTCGCACTCCCGTCGCGCCCTGCGGTGAGCTCCTCCGTCATATGAAATTCCACTTTATGGAATTTCCTTTCTGCTATCTGGAATGAATGCAGGTCAGGCGGTCGAAGCGCGTCAAGAGAGGGGCAAGTGCCGGACACGGGCGGACCGATGGAGGACGATGGGCGGCGCCTCGAGAACATGGGAGTGGGGTCATGCCCGAGAGCGTGCCGGTGCACTGTCCCGCCTGTCGGCGCCCGCACCGTTTCACGGCACCGTCGTACCCCTGCGCCTGCGGCGCGCCCGTCACCCCGCCGCTGGACCTCGACAAAGTGCCCGGCACCGTCGACCACCGCGCCTGGCGGGAGGAATGGATCACCCTGCGCTGCGGGTGCTGCGGTCTGCGCGGTGAGTGGCCCCGGCCGGAGCTGGGCTGCCCGTGCGGAACGGTGCTGCGCATCCCCGTGGCGGGCTCCGGGGCGTCCGTCCCGGCCGGCCGGCCCGGGCGCCCGGCCTTCCGCCCGATGCCGATCCGCACCACGCGGGACGCCGTCACGGCCACCGTGTCGTATCTGCGCCGGCTCGGCCACGAGGACATCCGGCGCGCGGACCGGCGGCCCCCGTCCGGCGTCGGCCTGGTCGGCCGGGGTGTCCTGGCCCAGGTCGATCCGTCGGCGCGGCCGGCGACCCCGCGCGACGTGGAGTGCCTGTGGCTGACGGCGATGACGGAGTCGTCGGTGTGCCTGTACTTCTCCCTCACCGGGTACGCGGAGGAGGCCCGGGCCCGCGCCGACACCCTGGGTGTCCCGCTGTTCCTGCTCGGCCCGACCGGCGCCCCGCAGCCCGTGAACGGCCCCGCCGACGCACTGCACGCCGACGGGGCCTGAAAATCCGGCGACGCGCCCGCGGCGGGCGCCCGATACTCGACGGATGCGCATCCGTCCCGCCACCCCCGGCGAACTCCCCGCTCTCCAGGACCTCGAACGGGCGGCCGGCGCCCCGTTCCGCGATGTCGGCATGCGGGACATCGCCGAGGACGAACCACCCGCCCTGGACCTGCTGGAGCGCTACCGGCGGGCGGGCCTCTGCTGGGTCGCGGCCGACGACGGCGCGGCCCACGACGGCGCGGCCCACGACGACGGCGAGGGCGGTGAGGGCGGCAACGGCCAGGGCGGCGGCCGGCCCGTCGGCTATCTGATCGCCGAACCGGTGGACGGCGCCCTCCATGTCGAGCAGGTCTCCGTCCACCCGGACGCGGCCCGCCGCGGCGTGGGCCGTGCCCTGCTCGCCCATGCCGCCCGTCACGCCCGCGAGGAAGGGCTGGCCGCCCTGACGCTGACCACGTTCACCGACGTCCCGTGGAACGCCCCGTACTACGCACGCCTCGGCTTCCGCACGCTGGACGAGCCGGAGCTCACCTCCGGGCTGCGGCGGATCCGCGCCGAGGAGGCCGCGCACGGACTCGACCGGTGGCCGCGCGTGTGCATGCGCGCCGACATCCCCCGCACCGGAGGAACGAGCGGGGGAACCTTCGCCCTCGGGACCGTCCCGGTGGTGATCCGACCGGCACGCGAGCCCGACCTTCCGGGTTTCCTCGGCCTGGCGGCCCAGGTCGAGCAGTGGTTCGGCCCGATGGCCGGTGAGCCCGGTTTCCACGACGCGGTGCGTCAGCACATCGCAGGCTCCCTGGCACTCGTCGCGCCGTCCTTTGGGCCGGATCTCCTGGGAGGACTGCTGTTCGGCGCCGCTCCGCCGACGTATCACGTGCACTGGCTCGTCGTCTCGCACCGGGCCCGGGGCACCGGCGTCGGCCGTGCGCTGATGGCGGAGGCGGTGCGCCGATGGGTGCGCGGCCCCGGGGAGATCGAGGTAATCACCTTCGGGACCGACCACCCCGGCGCCGTCGACAGCGGGGCCCGCGTCTTCTACGAGCGGCTCGGGTTCACCCCCGCCGAGACCGCCGCTCCGGGTCCGGAGGGCGGCTCCCGTCAGGTCTTCCGGCGGGCGGTCGCCTGACCGCGCGGGTCAGCCCGCCGCGTACCGCTCCCGCAGCTCCACCTTGCGCACCTTCCCGGACACCGTCATCGGGAAGGTGTCCAGGAGCTGGAGCCGGCTCGGGACCTTGTAGTGGGCCAGCCGGCCGTCGCAGTAGGCGCGCAGTTCCTCCAGGGTGAGCGGGTCCGCCGGATCGCGCGGGATGACACAGGCGAGCACCTCCTCGCCGTACCGCTCGTGCGCCACCCCGACGACCTGGACGTCCGCGATCTTCGGATGGGCGTGGAGGAACTCCTCGATCTCGCGCGGGTAGACGTTCTCGCCGCCCCTGATGATCATGTCCTTGATGCGGCCGACGATCTCCACGTACCCGTCGTCCCTCATCACCGCGAGGTCCCCGGTGTGCATCCAGCGGCCCGCGTCGACGGCCTCGGCGGTCTTCCCGGGCTCGTCCCAGTAGCCGAGCATCACGCTGTACCCCCGGGTGCACAGTTCACCGGAGGTGCCGCGCGGCCGGGTCGCGCCGGTGGCCGGGTCGACGATCTTGACCTCGATGTGCGGCAGCACGCGCCCGACGGTGCCGGTGCGGTGCTCCAGGTCGTCGTCCATCCGCGTCTGCAGGGAGACCGGGGAGGTCTCGGTCATGCCGTAGCAGATGGAGACCTGCTCCATGTGCATCTCGGCGACCACCCGCTTCATCACCTCCACCGGGCACGGCGACCCCGCCATGATGCCGGTGCGCAGCGAGGTGAGGTCGTACGAGGCGAAGCCGGACAGGTTCAGCTCGGCGATGAACATGGTGGGCACGCCGTAGAGCGAGGTGCAGCGCTCCCGCTGGACGGCCTCCAGCGTGGCCCCCGGTTCGAAGGAAGGAGCCGGGATGACGATGCAGGCGCCGTGCGCGGTGGCCGCCAGATTTCCCATGACCATGCCGAAGCAGTGGTAGAACGGCACCGGCAGACAGACCCGGTCCCGCTCGGTGTAACCGATGGTGCGGCCCACCCAGTAACCGTTGTTGAGGATGTTGTGATGGGAGAGCGTGGCGCCCTTGGGGAAGCCCGTCGTACCCGAGGTGTACTGGATGTTGACCGGGTCGTCGCAGCTCAGCCTCGCGGCGACGTCCTCGAGTCGCCCGGCGGGCACGCCGGTCGCGCCCTCGGTCAGCGCGTCCCAGGACGGGTCACCGATGTACACGGTCTCCCGCAACCGCGGACACGACCCGCGCACTTGGTTCACCAGTGCCCGGTAGTCACTGCCCTTGTGGGCGAGTGAGGCGACCAGCAGCGCGACACCGGACTGCTTGAGCACGTACTCCAGCTCGTGCGCGCGGTAGGCGGGGTTGATGTTCACCATGACGGCGCCGATGCGGGCGGTGGCGTGCTGCACGAGCACCCACTCCGGGCAGTTGACCGCCCAGATCCCCACCCGGTCACCCGTCGCGATGCCCTTCGCCAGCAGTCCGCGCGCCACCTCGTCGACGGCGGCGCCGAACTCGGCGTAGGTCCAGCGTCGTCCGCTGGGCACGTCGACCAGGGCCTCGCGGTCGGGCCACGCGGCGACGGCACGGGCGAGGTTGGTGCCGATGGTGTCGCCGAGCAGTGGGGTCGTACTGGTGCCGTGGGTGTACGACGGGGGTGCGGTCACCGGAAGTCCCCCTCGCGGTACTCGTCGGCGGAGCCGGCCGCCGTGGCCTCGCGCAGGGCGATGCGGCGGATCTTGCCGGAGACGGTCTTGGGCAGCTCGCCGAACTCCAGCCGGCGGATCCGCTTGTACGGGGCGAGTGTCTCGCGGGAGTGCTCGAAGAGGACCTTCGCCGTGTCCGGCCCGGGCTCCCAGCCCTCCGCGAGCACGATGTACGCCTTGGGCACGGCCAGCCGCAGCTCGTCCGGAGCGGGTACGACCGCCGCCTCGGCGACCGCTTCGTGCTCCAGCAGGGCGCTCTCCAGCTCGAACGGGCTGATCTTGTAGTCACTCGCTTTGAAGACGTCGTCGCTCCGGCCGACATACGTCAGATAGCCGTCGCCGTCCCAGGCGCCGATGTCGCCCGTCCGGTAGTAGCCGCCGGCCATCGCCTCGGCGGTGCGGTCCGGGTCGCCGTGGTAGCCGGCCATCAGGCCCACCGGGCGGCCGGAGAGGTCGAGCGCGATCTCGCCCTCGGCGGCGCCGGGCGCTCCGGAGACCGGGTCGAGGAGTTCGACGCGGTAGCCGGGGCTGGGTCGGCCCATGGAGCCGGTCTTGAGCACCTGACCGGGACTGTTGGAGACCTGTACGGCGGTCTCGGTCTGCCCGAAGCCGTCCCGGATGGTGACGCCCCAAGCCCGCCGTACCTGCTCGATGACTTCGGGGTTGAGCGGCTCACCGGCGGCGACGACCTCGCGGGGCGGCGTGCGCAGCTGGGTGAGGTCGGCCTGGATGAGCATGCGCCACACGGTCGGCGGGGCGCAGAAGGTGGTGACGCCGGCCTTGTCCATCTCGGTCATCAGACGGGGCGCGTCGAAGCGGGTGTAGTTGTGCAGGAAGACGGTCGCCTCGGCGTTCCACGGGGCGAAGAGGTTGGACCAGGCGTGCTTGGCCCAGCCCGGCGAGGAGATGTTGAGGTGCACGTCGCCGGGCTTCAGGCCGATCCAGTACATCGTCGCCAGGTGGCCGATCGGGTACGAGGTGTGGGTGTGCTCGACCAGCTTGGGCCGGGCGGTGGTGCCCGAGGTGAAGTACAGCATCAGCGGGTCGTCGGAGAGGGTGGGCCCGTCGGGCGTGAACCGCTCGGCGGCGCCGTACGCGTCGGCGTACGGCAGCCAGCTTCCGCCCGCCTCCTCCCCCACCGCGATCCGGGTGTAGTCGCCGGGCACCTCGTCGAACTTCGCGGTGTCCGCGGCGCGCACGATCACATGCGTCACACGGCCCCGCTCGACGCGGTCACGCAGATCGGCGGGGCCGAGCAGCGGGGTGGCGGGGATGACCACGGCGCGCAGTTTCATCGCGGCCAGGGCCGTCTCCCACAGTTCGGCCTGGTTGCCGAGCATGACCAGCACCCGGTCCTCGGGTCGCACGCCCCGCTGCCGCAGCCAGTTCGCGACCTGGTCGGAGCGGCGGGCGAGCGCGGCGAAGGACAGCCTCGCCCCGTCCCCGTCCTCCTCGACGAGGTGGAGCGCGGTGCGGTCGTTGCGGTCCGCGATGACGTCGAACCAGTCGAGGGCCCAGTTGAAGCGCTCCGGCCGGGGCCAGGCGAAGTCCCGGTAGGCGGTGGCGTAGTCCTCACGGTGTTCCAGCAGGAAGTCCCTGGCCCTGCGGAACGCGTCCGTCCCCGTTGTCATGTCTCCTCCTCGTGCCGGACCATTGCCGGGCGGCTCTCCGTCATCGTGTAATCCGTGATGCACATCTCACTACCCCCGAACGGGGGTGTGCGTCCGCACAGGGGCCGCGGCGAAGGGGCGAACAGGTGAACGCTGACCCGATGAGATCGGGGGACGCGGTGGAGATCCGCGGCGCGCTGGCCCGCCTGCGGCGCGCGACCGGGCTGCCGGTCGCCTTCGGCGGGCTGGTGGAGCCGGGGCGGCGGCAGGTGCGCATCAGCGAGCTGAGCGGCACCGCGACACCCGCGCTGAGCGCGCTCGCGGTGACGCCGGGCAACGGTCTGGGAGGCAGGGCCGTGGCGCTCGCCCGGCCGTGCGCGGTGACGGACTACTCCGTGTCCCGGCAGATCAGCCACGAGTACGACGTGCCGGTCGCCGCCGAGGGTCTGCGCGCCGTCGTCGCGGTACCGGTGGTCGTGCGGCGGCGGGTACGGGCGGTGCTGTACGGCGCCCTGCGCACCGCCCAGCCCCTGGGTGACCGTACGCTCGACGAGGCGGTGCAGGCGGCACGGGACGTGGAGCACGTACTGGTGGTCCGGGAGGAGGCGGCGGAGCTGCTGGCGGCGTCCTGCCCGCGGCCGGAGTCCGGGCAGGGCGCCGCAGCGACCCGGGAGCAGGTACGGGAGGCGCACGCGGCGCTGCGGGCGCTCGCCCCGCGGATCGCCGATCCCGGGCTCCGGGCCGAGCTGCTTCAGGCGTGTGCGCTGCTCACTGCCGACACCGGCCCGTCCCCGGCGGTGCGGCTGGCACCCCGGGAGGTGGACGTCCTCGCATGGGTGGCGGCGGGGGCGACCAACGGCGTGACCGCGCAGCGGCTGGGCGTGACGGCCGAGACGGTCAAGGCGTATCTGCGCTCCGCGATGCGGAAGCTGGGGGTGCGGACCCGGGGGCAGGCGGTGGTCGCGGCCCGGAGGGCGGGGTGGTTGCCGTAGGTTTGCGATGATTGCCCCCACCGGGCATTACCACTGGTACAACTTTGGATTTACCGTTGCCGCGCTCGCTGTAATTTGCCTCACTACACCGTCCGCCCGGAATTAAGGAGCCTGTTGCCTAATATTGGCCAGGACACGCCACACGGAGGGGAGCGGTGACCGTGCGACGGGACTTCAAGGAGCCTGCCAGGAACCGCCCCGACCTGGTCATCGGCAGGGAGGAGCTGTTCTCCGACGCACGGGAGCAGCTCGCCCGCGGGGGCAGCGTGCTGCTGCACGGGCCCGCCGGAATAGGAAAGTCGACCATGCTGCGGGCACTGGCGGCGGAAAACGCCGGCGCGGCACGGACGGTGTTGCGCTGCTCGGCCACGGAGTCCGAATCGCATCTGCCGTTCCTGGCGCTGGCCGATTTGTTCGGTCTGGTCCTCGACGAGGTCGCTCCCCGGCTGCCCGCCGCCCAGCGCACCGCCCTGGAGTCGGCGCTCACCGGGCGCGGCGAGTCCACGCTCCAGCGGGACGGGCTCGCGCTGCGCCTCGCGGTGCTGTCCACGCTGCGCGCGCTGGCCGCCGAGGGGCCGGTCCTGGTCGTCGCCGACGATCTGCAGTGGCTGGACCCGGCCAGCGCCGAGCTTCTGGGATTCGCCGCCCGGCGGCTCGACGACAGCCCGGTGCGGATGCTGTGCGCGGTGCGCACGGACGACGAGGAGTACGACCGTCATCTGCGCGCCTGCCCACCGGACACGCTCGAGGTGCGGCTCGGCCCGTTCTCCCGCACGCAGGTGTCCGCGCTGCTGGACCACCGCGGCTACACCGGTCTGTCCCGCTCCACGGTCCGTGACATCCACCGCACCAGCGGGGGCAACCCGCTGTTCGCGCTGGAACTGGGCCGCGCCCTCGCGGAGAGCCCCGCCCGTCCCCGTCCTGGCGATCCGCTGCCGGTGCCGACATCGCTGCGGGCGCTGGTGCTCAGCCGTCTGGAGATGCTGTCGGACGAGGCGCGCCGCACCCTTCTGGTGGCCAGCGCGGGGGCCCGCCCCACCCTGGCGCTGCTGCACGCGGCCGGCCGCGACAACGCCGAGGCGGAGACGGCCCAGGCCGCCGCTCTGGGACTGCTGGCGACGGACCCTGAGGAGCCTGCGCTGCGTTTCGCGCATCCCCTGATCTCGGCCGCCCTGTACGCGGAGGCCCCGGCGCGGGAGCGGCGGGCGGTGCACACCGCGCTGTCCACGGCGGCGTCGGATCCCATCGAGCGGGCCCGGCACCTGGCGCTGGCCGCAACGGGCGCCGACCCGGAGGTGGCGGCCCGGCTCGCCGAAGCCGCCGCGCTGGCCCGGGACCGCGGGGCGCCGTCGGTCGCCGCCTCGCTCGGGCTGCTCGCCGCCCGGCACACCCCGGCTGACAACGAGCCGGGCCCGGACGAGCGGCGGCTCCAGGCCGCCGAGGACGCGATCACCGCGGGCGAGGCCGACCTGGCCCGGGACATAGCCAGGGAGGTGCTGACCCGGGCTACGGTGCCCGCCGAGCGGGTGCGTGCCTGGATGGTGGTCATAGAAGCGGCCGGGCAGGCGCTCGGCGAGGTCGACGCCGTCTTCCCGCAGGTGCTGGCCGACGCCGGTGACGACCCCCGGCTGCTCGCGCTGGTGCATTACCAGCTGGCCTGGCGCGAGGTCGTGGTGGACGGCGACTTCGCCAAGTCCCGCCAGGAGGCCGCGCACGCGGCGGAACTTGCCGCCCGGGGCGGGGACCGGCGCACCGAGCTCATGGCGCTCGCCTTCCAGTCGTCCACCGAGACCCTGATGGGCCACCCCGACGCTCCCCGGACGATCCAGCGGGCACTCCAGGAGCCGCAGGACCCCGATGTGGCCAGCCACCACAACGGCGCCGCCATGGCGCGCTTCCGCTGGCTGCTCATGAGCGACCAGCTGCCTGAGGCCCGCACGGCCATCACCGCGCTGCTGCGGGAGGCGCGGCGGCGCGGCATGGTCGAGAGCGAGGTGCACTTCTCGCGGCTGCTCGCCGACACCGAACTGCGCTTCGGGCACTGCGGCCGGGCCCTGGACCTGGCCGGGGAGAGTCTTCGGCTGGCCCGGGACTCCGGGATCGGCGAGAGCGCCTCCGCCATGCTCGCCTCGCTCACGGAGGCGTCGGGCGGGGACGTGGACCGGGCGCTGGCGCTGGCCCGCGAGTCCGCGGACCACGCCGAGGTGGACGGCGACCAGTTGTACCTCTCGCTGGCCCTGGCCGCCCTCGGCTACGCCCAGTTGGTGGCCGGGGACGCGCAGACCGCTGTCGACTCGCTGCGCCGGGTGCGGGAGCTGGAGCACGGCATGGGCATCAACGACCCGGCGCGGGGCCGCTGGCAGGGCGACCTGGCCGAGGCGCTGGTGCGGGTCGGTGAGCCCGGCGAGGCACAGGAGCTGATCAACGTCACCCGGGTGCACGCGCTGCGGCTGAACCGGGCGAGTGTGCTGGCGGTACTCGACCGCGCGGAGGCACTGGTGCGCGCCGCGCGCGGTGAACACCAGGCCGCCCAGGCACAGTTGATGTCGGCACAGGAGCGGCTCGCCAAGCTCGGATACGGCCTGGAGGAGGCCCGGGCCGCGTTCGCACTGGCGCGGCTGCGTTCCCGGAACCCGGGGGCGGGCGGGTACGAGGAGGCCGCCCGGCTGTTCCGGCGCTGCCGCGCGCTGCCATGGCTGCGTCAGGTGGACCAGGCTGTGGCAGCGGGTCCCGCGGAGGCGGAGCCCGTACCGGCCGCCACTCCGGCCGTTCTGGAAGGGCTCGCCGCGATGGAACGCCAGGTCGCCGCGCTGGTGATGGAGGGCGCCACCAACCGGGAGATCGCGGGCCGGCTGTTCATCAGCGTGAAGACCGTGGAAGCGACACTCACCCGGGTGTACCGCAAGCTGGGCATCCGGTCCCGGGTCGACATCGTCCGGCTGGCGGCGGGCCGCCGCACGCCGTAGTACCGCGCAGGACCCCCTCCTGACCGCGCAGGACCCCCTCCCGACCGAGCGAGGCCGTCTCCCGGCCGCGCACGGCTCCCTCCCCGGGGGACCGAGGGTTTTCCCTGCCCAACTCCCTTAGGGGGTTCCCTCATTGGGAGGGTCGCGCCCCGGGTCGTAGCGTGAACGCCGTGCCGCTCGCCGGGCACACGGAGGCCGAAGCCCTCGGGCTCGGCCCCCACCCCCGTGCGACCCCCCACCGGCAACCCCGTGAGGAGACCCATGTCCGGGCTCACCCGCGCAAGAAAGGCCGCCGCCGTCGCCGCGGCGACCGCCGCCGCAGCCGCGACCGCGCTGCTCGCCGCCCCCTCCGCCGTCGCCGCACCGCAGCCGATCGTCGGCGGTACGACGACCACGACGTCCGCGTACCCGTTCATGATGCAGATCACCGACGCCTCGCAGGACCAGTTCTGCGGCGGCACCCTGGTCTCCCCCACCAAGGTGGTCACGGCCGCGCACTGCATGACCGGCGAGACGACGGGCAGCGTGCGCGTGGTCGGCGGACGCACCTACCTCAACGGCACCAACGGTACGGTCGCCCGGGTCAGCCGCATCTGGATCCACCCCGACTACCGGAGCGTCACCCGGGGCGACGACGTGGCGGTGCTGACCCTGTCGACGTCGATGCCCTACGCCGCAGCACCGTACGTCTCCTCGTCGGACACCGCGGTGTACGCGGCCGGCAGCACCGCCCGCGTGCTCGGCTGGGGCACCACCTCCTCCGGTGGCAGCTCCTCCAACCAGCTGCGCACCGCGACCGTACCGACCGTCTCCGACCCGAGCTGCGCGAGCTCGTACCGGACCAGGTTCGTGCAGAGCGACATGGTGTGCGCCGGCTACTCCTCCGGCGGCGTGGACACCTGTCAGGGCGACAGCGGCGGACCGCTGCTGATCGGCGGGCGTCTGGCCGGGATCACCTCCTGGGGCGACGGCTGCGCGGCGGCCGGATACCCCGGCGTCTACACCCGGCTGACCACGTTCTCCGACGAGGTGACGGCCCAGGTCGGCCGGTGAGCGGACCCATGAGTTCCTGAGTACCCCTCAGGCAGCAAGCCAGGGGGCGTTGCGAGCTTCCACGAGCAGCCCGCAACGCCCCCTATCCATGGCCGGGTTCAGCCGCGCACCGGCCCGACGCGGATGTCGTACGCCGTGCCCGGGTGCATCACCCGGAGCATGCGCTCGCCCTCCTCGGTGACCTCTGCCCACCGGTCCTTGCCCAGCCGCCCGAACGGCTCGATGACGAGGACCTGTTCGCCCAGTCGCCACAGGCCCGCGAGGAATCCGTCGACGAGGAGCGTCCGGTGGGCGACGTTGCCGCTCCAGCTGCGGCCCCGGAACTCGGGGGGTACGACGCGGGTGCGGTCGGCGTGGGAGAGCAGCAGGTTGTCGAACTCGGGCAGGAAGCGCGGCGGGACCGGGGTACCGGGGTCGGGGCGGGGTGCGTCCGGGAGGTCGAAGAGCTCGGTGCCGGCTTCGTCCCGGAAGGTCACGAGCCGGGGCCGCAGGCGTTCGAATGACTCGCGCAGCCGGGTCAGTCCGGCCCAGGTCTGCATGTCCTTCACAGAGGCCGGACCGAAGGCGGCGAGGTAGCGCAGCACCGTGTCGTCCGGTGTCGCGGGGGACGGCTCGGCGGGGCGGCCCAGCCAGTGCTCGGCGGTGGTGAGCGCGACCTGTCCGCTGCGGCCCCACAGTCCGCGCGGGGTGACCTGCACCAGCGGCAGCTTGCAGCGGGCGGCGACGGCGAGGGCCTGTGGGTCGGCGTCGGGCCACTCGGCCAGCAGCGCCTCCCGCAGCTGCTTCATCGTGCGCGGCTCGGTTTCGACGAGTGTGCGGGCGAGTGCGGCGAGCCGGTCCAGGTCGACGCCGGTGAGCCCCTTGCGGAACTGGTTCACCTCACGGTCGCGGGCGGGCTGCACCAGGGGCCGCAGGGTGAGGCAGTCGCGGGCGGTGTGGGTGTGGATGGTCGAGCGCATGGTGACGATACGGACGACCTCGCGGGCGGCCATCGGCCGGGACAGCGCCTCGGGGGTGAAGCCGTCGAGGCGGGCGGCGAGCGCGTAGTAGGGCGGCTTGACGTTCTGCGCCTGCAGACCGAGCAGATGCCCGACCGCGTCCTGGGCGGACATCGGCGAGCGGCGCAGCAGCAGCTGCCGCTCGAGCGTGGCCCGGTTGAGGGCCCGGGTGCCGAGTACGGCGACCGGCGGCCGGGGGACGCTCCGCTTCGTCTTCGTCATACCGGCACGCTAACGGCCCTTGCGGCCAGGATCTGTCCGCAAGGGTGCGCACCTGCGCACATTCGGGACATCCCGCGCTGGGGAGTAACGCCGCGGCGGCCCGACGGCGCTGTTCTCCACGGGCCCGTACGTCCGTCGTCCCGGTGGGAGGGCGGATCCGCGGCGCCCGGAACGATTCCGCGCACACCGAAGGACAGCACTCCGTGACATCCCATTCCCCCGCCAACGATCATCTGCCGGTCTACGACGGCCTGGTGCGCGAACGCGGTGACGTCGTGGCCGAAGTGCGCGAGGTGGCCGAGCGAACCCTGGACCAGGCCCGGCGGGGACTGGCCGGCGACCCCGGTGCCCGGCAGGAGCGGACTTCCCGCTGAGACCCGTACCGCCGTGTGAGTCCCGCACCGCCGTGGCCGGGCCGATTGCGTTGCGCCGGAGCGGGGCACTCGGGGCCCCGTGGACGAACGAGAGCGCGCGGGGCCGGGAAAGGTCCTGCTGACCGGCTGGTTCAGCTTCCGCGACGGCGAGGCGACCGCGGGTGACGTGCTGGCGCTGCGCCGGGTGGAGGAGGTGCTGCGGGGGTCCGGGACGTCGTACGACGTCGCGTGGAGCCCCGGCTTCCTTCCGGACGCCCTGCACCTCGACAACGCCCGGCCAGGCGACTACACCCACCTGGTGTTCGTGTGCGGCCCCCTGCACGGACCGCAGGTCGAGGAGCTGCACCGGCGTTTCGCGCACTGTGTCCGGATCGCCGTGGGGACGTCGGTGATCGACCCCGGCGACGCCGCCGCGACGGGCTTCCACCGGGTGCTGGCGCGGGACGCCCCGGGCAGCACGCCGTCCGAGGACCTCGCGGCCCGTGCCCCGGCGGTGCCCGCGCGGCCCGTGGTCGGGGTGATCCTCACCCACGGGCAGCAGGAGTACGGGGAACAGCGGCGGCACGGACAGGTCGCCGACCGGGTGACGCGCTGGCTGGTCGGCAAGGACTGTGCCCGGCTGGAACTGGAGACCCGGCTGGACACGCGTGACTGGCATCTGAGCGCCACCCCCGCGCAGGTCCAGTCCGTGCTGGCCCGCCTCGATCTCGTCGTCACCGACCGGCTGCACGGGCTGGTGCTCGCGCTGCGGGTCGGCACGCCGGTGCTGGCGGTGGACCCGGTGGCGGGCGGCGCCAAGGTGACCGCGCAGGCCCGCGCGTGCGGCTGGCCCGCGCTGCTGTCCGCCGAGCAGCTGGACGAGCGCCGGCTGGAGCGCTGGTGGGACTGGTGCCTGACCTCGGGCCGGGTGGCCGCGCGGCAGGTCCGCGACACGTTCCGGGACAGCCGGGTGCCGGACGGGGCGGACCGGCTGATGGAGGTGCTGGCGCCCCGCGCCGCCGCCGGTTAGCCCCGTGCCGACCGGACATCCGGGATCCTCCCGGCCGCTCCAGTCGTCGCGGTCCCTGGAGGAGAGACGGAGTCCTCGGCCGGCTCAGCCGGTGTAGCGGCGGGCCGTGGAGCCGCGCTGGGCGGGTTCCAGCAGACGCAGCCGGGACTCCACCTCGTGGGGCAGGACGCGGCGTTCGCGCAGTACCCAGGGCAGGGCGGCCGCCGCCTCCGCGAAGGCGAGCAGGGAGGCGGTGTCGCGCGGGACCGTACGCGCCAGGTTCAGGGTGCGGCGCAGCGCGGGTCCGGCCGGGCGGCGCAGCCAGGTGAACCACAAGGTGTTGCGGATGCCGTGCCTGCGGCGCAGGGTCGGGTCCCGCGCGGTCGAGGCCTGGTGGTGGATCGTCAGGTGGTCGGCGTAGGTGAGCCACCAGCCGTCGGCCGCCAGGTCGGCGGCCAGGAGTTCCTCCTCACCGCCGAGCCAGAGCCGCGGATGGAAGCCGCCCGCGGTGCGGAAGGCGTCGGTGCGCAGGACGGTCGCGGCGGCCAGGAACGAGCCCAGGGCCGGTCCGGGCAGCCAGCGCGGGCCGGGCACCGGCGAGTCGCGCAGTTCGCGGACGATCGGGTCCTCGGTGCCGTCGGGCTCGACGATGATCCGCGCGGTGACCGAACCGAGCGCCGGGTGCCGGTCCAGCAGGTCGGCGGCGCCGGCCAGCGATCCGGGCGACCACCAGGAGTCGTCGTCGCAGAACGCGACGTAGGGCGTACGGACCTCGCGTACGGCCAGATTGCGGCCGACGGCGCCGAGGTTGCGCCCGGGGCACAGCAGCCGGATGTCGGGGTGGTGGCGGGCGACGGCTTCGGCGGTGCCGTCGGCGGAGCCGTTGTCGGTGACGATCACCTGAGGCTGCTCGGGGAGTCCGGCGAGGTGGCCGAGGGTGCGCAGCAGTTCGGGGCGCCGGTTGTGGGTGATGACGACGACGGTGGTGCGGGGGTCGGTCATGTGGTCGTCCCCTCCAGAAGGCGGGCGGCCCTTTCCACCTGCGGGGGCAGGCGTCTGCGGTCGCGCAGGGCGGCCGGCAGCCGGACGAGGGCCTCGCGCAGGGCGCGCCGTGCGTGGTGGTCGCGGCGGGCCTCGGCGGCAAGGGCCCGGGTGCGGGCGAGGGCGTACGGGACGGGGCGGCGCAGCCATGCCGTCAGGAGGGCGTTGCGGCTCTGGAGCGCCGGGCGGCCGGAGCGGGCCGCGGGGGCCGGATGGTGGTGGGCGACGACGTCGGGGCAGTGGCTGACGCCCCAGCCGCGCGCGGCGAGGTCGTAGGCGAGCAGGGTCTCCTCGCCGCCGAAGAACAGCAGCCGGTGGAATCCGCCGGCGTCGAGGTAGGCGCTGCGGCGGACGACGGCGCCGCAGGCGAGGAAGCCGAGCACCTGGGTGCCGGGGAGATCGGCGGCCGGGCCGAGGGGGGAACCGGCGAGGACGTCGTTGAGCGGGTCGGGGTCCGCGGCCGGACCGACGAGCATACGGGCGGCGATCAGGCCGAGCCGGGGGTGCGCGTCGAACAGCTCGGTCGCCCGGCCGAGGGCGCCGGGCGCCCACCAGGAGTCGTCGTCACTGAACGCCACGTACGGGGTGCCGAGGGCGCGGGCCCCGTGGTTGCGGGCGAGGGCACCGTGATTCACCGGGAGCGCCAGCAGACGCACCTCGGGGAAGTCGCGGGCGACCATGGCACGGGTGCCGTCGGCCGAGGCGTTGTCGGCGACGAGGATCTCGGGCCGCTCGGGCAGCTCGAGCAGGTGCCGGAGAGTGACGGCGAGCCCGTCACAACGGTCCCGGGTGGCGATGACGACGCCGAGAGGCCGGTGGTCCGTCACGAGGCGTATTCCCTTCCGGGGCGCGGGGCGTGGTCGAGGACGGACCGACATCGGTGGCGACGGCACCGCCCGCGGGCGGCAGGGCACCCGCGGGCGGCAGGCCGTACGGGCTCCGTGCGCTCGCCACTCCCCGCCCGCCGAACCTCGTCGGGGGAGGGCCGCGCCGGCGTCGGGGGCGGGGCGATGGCCCCCGTGCGGAAGCCCTGGGGTGTCGAGGTGGAGGTGGAGGTGGATGGGGTCATCGCGGGTTCGGGCCTCCCAGCGGGACGGGCAGGCGGTCCAGGGCGTGGAGGACCTCGTCGGAGGTGATGCGCAGGAGCGCCGGGTCGGGGCGGTCGGCGTGGGGGTCGCCTCGCGGGCCGTGCCACAGGGCGATGTGGCGCGGCCGGGCGGGTGGGCCCCATTGGCTGGGCGGGACCGGGCCGAAGAGTGTGACGGTGGGGGTGGCGTGGGCCACCGCCAGGTGGGCCAGACCGGTGTCGCCGCTGACGAGGGCCCGTGCTCCCGCGACGAGGGCGGACAGCCGGTCGAAGGGCAGGCCGCCCGCGAAGACGTCGGCGTCGGGCAGGCCGGCCTGTTTGGCGAGCCGCGCCACCAGGTCCCCCTCGTCCGCTCCGCCCGTGACCACCACCCGCCGGCCGCGTGTCCGCAGGGTGGTGGCGACGGCCGCGTACCGTTCGACCGGCCAGCACCGGGCGGGGGCTCCGGCGCCGGGGTGCAGCACGACGGCACCGGGGGCGGGAGACGCGGTGTGCGGGCGGGGCAGCAGGAGGTCCGTGGGGTCGGCGTGGACGCCGTACCAGTGGAGCAGCCGGCACCAGCGGTCACGCTCGTGTTCCTCGGCATACCAGGGCGGGCCCTCGATCTCCGGGGTCGCGGGGGGCGCGAAGGCCAGCAGGCGCAGGGGGCGCAGGTTCCGCAGCAGGCGGTGGCTGGGCGGTCCGTTGCCGTGCAGGTCCACGGCGACGTCGGGGGGCGGGCCGGTCCAGTCGAGGGTGCGCGGTACGGCGCGGGAGGGCGCGGAGGCGGGCAGCAGACGGTCGACGGCTCCGGTGGCTTCGGCGGCCGGCGCGAGTTCTGCGGGCGCGGCCAGGACGAGCTCGTGGCCGGGGTACTCCCGCCGCAGCGCCCTCAGCGCGGGAACCCCGGCCAGCAGGTCCCCCAGGCCGAGGGCGCGCAGGACGAGGAGACGTGCCCGCGGTACTTCCTGGGCGACGTCACGGTCTGCTGTCGGCACGTGGAGTTCCGCCGGGGAGGCGGCCGCGTCGTGCGGCACGGGCGTCACGTCACCGGAACCGGCCCGCGCGGAACCCGCTCCGGACGCCGTGCGGCTGCTCACCGGATGACCTCATCGACGAGTTTGTCGACGGCGGCGACGACGTCGTACGCGGTGACCTCCTCCAGACACGGGTGGCCCGGTACGGGGCACTGCCGGGCCCTGGAGCCCGCGCACGGTGCCTGCTGGTCGCCGAGGAGTACGTACGGCACGCCGTACGGACGCCAGCGCTCGGCGGGGACGACCGGCGAGAACAGGGACACCACCGGGGTGCCCACGGCGGCGGCGAGGTGGGCGGGGCCGGTGTTGCCGGTGACCACGCAGTCGGCTCCGGCGAGCACTCCGGAGAGTTCGGCGGCGCCCGTACGGCCGCCGAGGTCGACGGCGTGGCCGCCCGCGACGTACGCGGTCAGGTCCCGCTCCCCCGCACCGCCGGTGACCACCACCCGACGCCCGGCGGCGGCGAGTTCGCGCACCGCCTGCGCGCAGCGCCCGGGGCTCCAGGCGCGGGCGGGCACACTGGCGCCCGGGTGGACGACGACGTATCCGCCGGAACCGGTCAGTGCCTCGGCGGAGGGCGGCGGGAGCACCCGCAGCCGTGTGTCGTCGGGCCGGGGGAAACCGGCGGCCTCGGCGAGGTCGAGCGCGGCCTCGGCCTCGTGGGCGTGCGGGGCGCGGTGGTGGCGTACGTCGAGGAGGGAGCCCGGGTAGTCCTCGCTGTCGGCCGCGAGGAAGCGGACCCCGGCCAGGCGCAGCAGCAGGGCGGTGGGCAGGGGGGACTGGTGGAAGGAGGTGAGGATCAGCGCGGTGTCGGCGTCGACGGCGGCGACGAGTGCGTCGACCTGCTCACGGCTGACCCCGGGTGGCTGGAATCCGGTCCACGGCGAGTCCCAGACGAGCACGTCGTCGACGCCGGGCAGCAGCCGGGCGGCGGGTGCTCCGTGCGGGCCGCACAGCACGGTGACGTGGCCGGCGCGGGCGGCGACGGCACGCACGGCGGGTCCGGCGAGCAGTACGTCGCCGAAGCTGTCGAGCCGGGTGACGAGGGCCTTCACACGCCCCTCCTCCGCGGAGACCGGCCGGTGTCGTACGCCGGACGGTCTCCGGCGTACGACACCGGGCCGATCGCCTGGCCCGCCCGGGGCACGCCACCGGACGGCCGCCCCCAGGACACACGGCCGGACGGCCCGCCCGCCCAGGACACGCTGCCCGTCGGCCCGCCCGCCCAGGACACGCTGCCCGTCGGCCCGCCCGGCCGGGACACACGGCCCGGCGGCGCAGCCACCCAGGAAACGGCACCGTGCGCCGGACCGGTCGCCTGGCCCGCCCCAGGCACACCACCCGACCGCCGGCCCCAGGACACACGGCCGGGCGGCCCGCCCGCCCGGGGCGCAGGCCCGGACGCGGTGCGGCCCCCCGGTGCCCGGGGCGCGGTGGAGCCGGCCTCATCCGGCGCCGTGGAGCCCGGCGCCGGGTCGCTGTGCTCCGGGCCTGCCCCGCGGCCGACCGCGGGGGACGTCGGGGCGCTCGGGTCACCGGCCGGGCGCGGCCGCGTCCGGCGGACGGACGTGTCGGTCGCCGGGGCGGCCCGCGACGGCCCGCTCCCGGGGCCGCCCGCGTCCGAGGTGCCGGGACCGCTCCGCGTAGGGGGCGGGGAGCCCGGGGCCTGGTCCCAGGGTGGTGGGGTGTCGAGGAGCAGGCGTACCGCTGTCGGGAGGTCCGGGGCCACGCAGGGGGCCGCCGATGTCTCCTCGGGGCGGGTCTGCGGCGTGGGGACGAGGATGCCGTGGGCACCGGCCCGGCGGGCGGCCTCCAGGTCGGCGCCGATGTCACCGATGACGACGCAGTCCGCGGGGTCCGTGCACATCCTGCCGGCCGCCCACAGCACCATCCCCGGGCGGGGTTTGCGGCAGTGGCACCCGTCGTCGGGGCCGTGCGGGCACAGGGCCCATACGTCGAAGGGGCCGAGGAGTTCGTCGACGCGCCGGTTGACACGGCGGGCGTCGGCCTCGGTGAGCAGCCCGCGCGCGATACCGGACTGGTTGGTGACGACTCCGGTGCGGATTCCGCGTGCGCGCAGCTCGTCGAGTGCCTCGCGGGCACCCTCGACGGGCCGTACCCGTGCGGGGTCGGCGTTGTAGGGGACGTCGTGGACCAGTGTGCCGTCGCGGTCGAAGAGCACCGCCTTCACCGGGCTCATCGGGCCGCCTCCGGCCACGCCGGGGCGTTGCGGTGGCGCCAGGCCCCGGCCAGCCGGTGCCAGGTCGCGGCGGGCGGTATGGCCACGCTGGTGGCCAGCACGGTCGTCACCTCGTGCCGGGTGCGCGGTCCGGGGACGATGCGGGCGCGGGCGAACTCGGCGGTTCCGGCGGCCCAGCCGAGCGCGCAGGCCGTGGCCGCCCCGCGGTGCCCGGTGGCCCCGAGAACGCAGGCGGCGGCGCCGGCGGCGGTGATCGTGGCGTGCCGGCGGATCCGGCCGCGCGGCGCGACCGCCTTGTCCCACCAGTCGGGGCCGTGCAGCCTGCGCATCAGGGCGTCGTCGGCGTTGCCGCGCTGCTGGGTCAGCGACGCCCAGCGGGAGGCCGGGCGCACGGGGTGCAGGGTGGTGCGGCGGCCCCGGCGGATGCGCCAGCCCGCGTCGAGCAGGCGCAGCGCGAGGTCGGCGTCCTCTCGGAAGGGCCGCGGGAAGCGTTCGTCGAAACCGCCGGCCTGTTTGAGGGCCTCGGTGCGGTAGGCCATGTCGGCGGTGTTCCAGCGGGCCCGGGCGAGCCCGGCGGTGCCGCGTTCCCAGTCGGTGGGGCGGCGGCCGCCGGGCAGCGGCACGGTGATGGCGCCCTGGACGCCGGCGGTGTCGGGGGACGCCTCGTCGAGGTCCCGCAGGAGCTGCGCGCACCAGTGCGGCCCGACCTGGACGTCGTCGTCGAGGAAGGCGACCCAGGGCGCGGTGACGGCGCGCAGCCCGGTGTTGCGTGCGGCGGCGGGTCCGCGGCCGCCGCCGTTCAGGACGGTGGTGCGTTCGCGCAGGTCTCCCAGGACGCTCAGCGCGTGGCCCATCGCATCGGCTGCGGGCGCGGGGTCGGGCCGGTCGTCGACGAGGACGATCTCGTCGGGGCGGGGCCCGCGCGCCGCGGCCAGAGCGGCGAGGCAGTCGGCGAGGGTGTCCCGCACCAGGGTGGGGATCACGACGGCGTACGAGGTCATCCGAACGCCCTCCCCCCGGCTCGGGCTCTGGTACCAAGCATGCGCATCGGGGCTGTGCTCCGTCCCTGAGAGGCGTGAGGTGCTACCGGGACGCGGGTGCCGCGTTCGCGGTTGTCTCAAACACTTGGACACAGCTTGTCCCACAGTGGTCAACCTGGGCATGTTTTGCTCACCGTTGCAGGCCCGGCCGTTCATGCCGGGTGACGACCCTCACACGTTCGCGGCGACCCGAACGAGGGCACACGAAACGGACTATACATAATGCGTATAGACAATACGTACAGTCCGGCCATGCCTTCTCTCCTTCTCTGACCAGGAAGATGAAAAGCTCGGGGGCCGCGTTCCGGACGGCGGCAACCCTGGCCGCGGCGGGCGGCACTGACGCTCGCGCCGAGCGGCTGCACGCGGCTGGAGACGACGGCTCCCAGCGCCGTCCGGACCACCGATGTCCAGGCCCGCCTCGGCACCGTCGACTGCCGCGAGGCCAAGTGCGAGGAGATAGAGCGCCTCACCGGCCGCCGCCCCACCCTGATGCGTCCACCCCAGGGCCGCACGAACGACACGGTGCACGGGATCAGCCGCGAGCTGGGCCTGTCGGAGGTCCTCTGGAGTGTGACGGCGAAGGACTACAGGACCACCGACTCCGGCCTGATCACCCGCCGCGTCCTCGCCCAGTCCTCCCGCGACGGCATCATCCTGCTCCACGACATCTACGACGGGACCGTCCCCGCCGTGCCCGGCATCATCGACGCGCTGAAGAAGCGGGGCTATGTGTTCGTGACGGTGCCGCAACTCCTCGCCCCGGGGAAGGCGGAGCCCGGCGAGGTGTACCGGTGAGCGGCGAGCGCACCCGCGGCGACTGGGCCGGACGGGTGAGCCGTACCCGGGCATGCCGCCGGACGGCCCGGGTTTCCTAGGATGCCTCCGTGGCCACCTTCCAGCTCCAGCGCACAGCGCCCCTCCCCCTCGACGAGGCCTGGCGGCGGCTCACGACATGGCCCCGCCACGGCGACGTGGTCCCGCTGACCCGCGTCACCGTGACCACTCCCCCGCCCGTCGGCGAAGGCACCGTGTTCGTCGCCCGCACGGGCCTGGGCCCCCTGTCCTTCGACGACCCGATGGAGGTGACGGTGTGGCGGCCCCCGGCGGACGACTCCCCGGGGTTCTGCCGCCTGGAGAAGCGGGGCCGCGTCGTCACCGGCTGGGCGGAGATCGAGGTGCGGCCGGGTCCAGGGGGCCGGGCACGGGTGGTGTGGCGGGAGGAGATCCGGGTCCGGTTCCTACCCGCCTCCGGCGAAGCAGCACTGGCCCGTGCGGGACGCCAGGTGTTCGGACGGGCGGTGAACCGCCTGCTCCGGCAGGCGTGACCCGGCCGGCTGCGGACGGACACGCCTCGCGGGGCGGCGGCTGCCCCCGACACTCCCTCGTCGACCGTTTCGGGCACCCCGGGCCTCCGTGCGCTGGTGAAGTCCCTCCGGGACCTCCTCGACGAGGTCCGGCGCGCCTCCGCCGTCCTGTCGGCTCCCCGCCCTGCGTGACCGTCCCTCACGCCACCGAACCGATCCGGCCCGCGGGCCCGGCCGCGTCATCGTGGTGGATCGGGGTGTGGGCGCCGGCGAGGGACACGCCGCTGCCGCCGCGCCGGTTGGCGACGATCTCCGCGGCGATGGACAGGGCCGTCTCCTCCGGCGTACGGGCGCCCAGGTCCAGGCCGATGGGGGACCTGAGGCGGGCGAGTTCCAGGTCGGTCACGCCGACTTCGCGCAGGCGGGCGTTGCGGTCGAGGTGGGTGCGGCGGGAGCCCATCGCGCCGACGTAGGCCACCGGGAGGCGCAGGGCGAGCTTCAGCAGGGGTACGTCGAACTTGGCGTCGTGGGTCAGGACGCACAGGACCGTACGGGCGTCGACGGGCGTGCGTTCCAGGTAGGTGTGGGGCCACTCCACGACGATCTCGTCGGCCTCGGGGAAGCGGGCCTTCGTGGCGAAGACGGGGCGCGCGTCGCACACCGTGACATGGTGGCCGAGGAACTTGCCGACCCGTACCAGGGCCGAGGCGAAGTCGATCGCGCCGAAGACGATCATGCGGGGCGGGGGAACCGAGGACTCGATCAGAAGGGTGAGCGGTGCTCCGCAACGCGAGCCCTGCTCACCGATCTCCAGGGTGCCGGTGCGGCCGGCGTCCAGGAAGGCGCCGGCCTCGGCGGCTGCCGTGCGGTCCAGTTCCGGGTGGGCACCGAATCCGCCCTCGGACGAGCCGTCCGGGCGAACCGTCAGCGCCCGGCCCAGCAGCTCCGCCGGACCGCTCACGATCCGCGCCACCGCCGCCGCCTCCCCCCGTGCGGCGGCGTCGAGCGCGGACGCGAGCACCGGACGGGCGGGGTCCGCCGCCCGTACCGGTGCGACCAGGATGTCGATGACGCCGCCGCAGGTCAGACCGACGGCGAAGGCGTCCTCGTCGCTCTGGCCGAAACGCGCATGGACGGTTTCGCCGTCCCTCAGCGCCTGCCGGCACAGCTCGTACACCGCGCCCTCCACGCAACCGCCGGAGACCGAGCCGATGGCCGTGCCGTCGGCGTCGACCGCGAGCGCGGCACCCGGCCGGCGGGGCGCGCTGCCGCCGACCGCCACCACGGTGGCGACCGCGAAGTCACGGCCCTGCCCGACCCACCGGTTCAGTTCCTCTGCGATGTCCAGCATGTCTCGGTCCCCTCGACTGCGGTTGCGCGGAAGGTGCGGGTGAATCCCGGGGCCCGGTCAGTGCACGCCCGGCCGGCCCTCGGTCGGGGCGAGGGCGGAGCAGACGAGGAAGACCAGCGTCAGCGCCCCCGCGTGAAGGCGCCGGTCTTCCGGCGACCGGCGTCGGAGGTACCGGCCTCTCCCCCGGCGTCACCCGTCGCCTGCCCGGCGTCGGGATGCCTCCCCCACTCTCGACTTCGCTCGAGCGGGGGACCCCCTCGCCCACCCGTGCCGCCCCGGGGGGCACCTCCCGGGGCGTAAGGCACGGGGTGAGGCACGACTGCCCGCAGCGGCACAGGGGTCACACCGTCCCGGTGAGGTGCTCCGGCCGGACCGGGGTTCTGTTCAGCTCCAGGCCCGTGGCGTCGCGGATGGCTGCCAGGACGGCCGGAGTCGATGACAGGGTGGGTGCCTCGCCGACTCCGCGCAGGCCGTACGGGGCGTGGTCGTCGGCGAGTTCGAGCACGTCCACGGGGATGGTCGGCGTGTCGAGGATGGTGGGGATGAGGTAGTCCGTGAAGGACGGGTTGCGTACCTTCGCGGTCTTCGGGTCGACGACGATCTCCTCCATCACCGCGACGCCCAGGCCCTGGGTGGTGCCACCCTGGATCTGGCCGATCACGGACAGCGGGTTGAGCGCCTTGCCGACGTCCTGCGCGCAGGCCAGTTCGATGACCTTCACCAGGCCGAGTTCGGTGTCGACCTCGACGACGGCGCGGTGCGCGGCGAAGGAGTACTGGACGTGGCCGTTGCCCTGGCCGGTGCGCAGGTCGAAGGGCTCGGTCGGGCGGTGCCGCCACTCCTCCTCCACCTCCACGGCCTCGTCGCCGAGGACGTCCGCCAGATCGGCGAGCTCCTCGCCGCCGTCGGTGACGACCTTGCCGCCCTCCAGCAGGAGTTCGGCGGTCGCCCAGGCCGGGTGGTGGGAGCCGAGCCTGCGCCGGCCGAGTTCCAGGACCTGCTCGCGGACCCGCTCGCAGGCGTGTCTGATCGCTCCGCCGGTGACATACGTCTGCCGGGACGCGGAGGTGGAACCGGCCGACCCCACCTCGGTGTTGGCGGGGTGGATGGTCACCTGGCCGACGCCCAGTTCGGTGCGCGCGATCTGCGCGTGGACGGTGACCCCGCCCTGGCCGACCTCCGCCATCGCGGTGTGCACGGTGGCGACCGCCTCACCGCCGACCACCTCCATGCGGACCCGTGCGGTGGAGTAGTCGTCGAAGCCCTCGGAGAAACCGACGTTCTTGATGCCGACCGCGTAGCCGACCCCGCGGACGACGCCCTCGCCGTGCGTGGTGTTGGACAGACCGCCCGGCAGTTGGCGCACGTCGGCGCCTTCGCTGGACTCCCACTGGCGCTCCGGCGGCATGGGCATCGCCTTGACGCGGCGCAGGAGTTCGGCGACCGGTGCCGGGGAGTCGACCCGCTGGCCGGTGGGCAGGAGCGTGCCCTGCTCCATGGCGTTGAGCTGCCTCAGCTCCACCGGGTCCATGCCGAGCCTCGCCGCCAGCTTGTCCATCTGGGCCTCGTAGGCGAAACATGCCTGGACCGCGCCGAAGCCGCGCATCGCGCCGCACGGCGGGTTGTTGGTGTAGAGGGCGATGGCCTCGATCTCCACGTCGTCCACGACGTACGGGCCGACGCCGAGCGAGGAGGCGTTGCCGACCACGGCCGGGGAGGCGGAGGCGTACGCGCCGCCGTCGAGGACGATGCGGCATCTGACGTGGGTCAGCCTGCCGTCCGCCGTGGCGCCGTGCTCGTAGGTCAGCTTGGCCGGGTGGCGGTGGACGTGGCCGAAGAAGGACTCGAAGCGGTTGTAGACGATCTTGACGGGTTTGCCGGTGCGCAGGGCGAGCAGACAGGCGTGGATCTGCATGGACAGGTCCTCGCGGCCGCCGAACGCGCCGCCCACGCCGGCCAGGGTCATCCGTACCTTGTCCTCGGGCAGGCCGAGCACGGGCGCGATCTGGCGCAGGTCGGAGTGGAGCCACTGGGTGGCGATGTACAGGTGGACGCCGCCGTCCTCCTCGGGCACGGCGAGACCGGACTCGGGGCCGAGGAAGGCCTGGTCCTGCATGCCGAAGGTGTACTCGCCCTCGACGATCACGTCCGCGCGCTCCCGTGCCGCCGCCACGTCACCGCGCACGATGGGCTGGCGGTGGACGACGTTCGGGTGGGGGGCGTGGCCGCTGTGGTGGTCCGTGCGGTTCTCGTGGAGGAGGACCGCGTCGGGAGCGGTGGCGGAGGCCTCGTCGGTGATGACGGGCAGTTCGCGGTAGTCGACCTTGATCTTGGCGGCGGCGCGGCGGGCGGTCTCCGGGTGGTCGGCGGCGACGATCGCGACGGGTTCGCCGTGGTGACGGACCTTGCCGTGGGCGAGGACCGGAGTGTCCTGGATCTCCAGGCCGTAGTTCCTCACCTCGGTCGGCAGGTCGTCGTACGTCATGACGGCGTACACGCCCGGGAGCGCGAGGGCCTCGCTGGTGTCGATCGACACGATCTCGGCGTGCGCGACGGTGGAGCGCAGGATCTGGCCCCAGAGCATGTCCTCGTGCCACATGTCCGAGGAGTAGGCGAACTCGCCGGTGACCTTGAGGGTTCCGTCCGGGCGGAGGGTGGACGCGCCGATGCCGCCCTCGGTCCCCGAACCCTGGGTGATCCTGGTGGGAACGCCGTTCGTCGGCATGATCAGACCCCCTCCGACTGACGGGCGGCGGCCAGCCGGACCGCGTCCATGATCTTCTCGTAGCCCGTGCAGCGGCACAGGTTGCCGGACAGGGCCTCGCGGATGTCCGCGTCCGTCGGGTCGGGGTTGCGCTCCAGCATCTCGTCGGCGGCGACCAGCAGGCCGGGGGTGCAGAAGCCGCACTGGACGGCGCCCGCGTCGACGAACGCCTGCTGGACCGGGGAGAGCTCGGTGCCCTCGCCGGTCCCCGAGCCGGTGCCCTGAGCCTGCCACCCCTTGGCCTCGTCGAGCGAGGTGCCACCCGCGCCGCCGGTCCCGCGGGAGCGCTGCGCGGCGAAGTCCGCCAGGCCCTCCACGGTGACGACGTCGCGGCCCTGGGCCTGGCCTGCGGCGACCAGACAGGAGCACACGGGCACGCCGTCCAGGCGGACCGTGCACGAGCCGCACTCGCCCTGCTCGCAGGCGTTCTTGGAACCGGGCAGGCCGAGCCGCTCGCGCAGCACGTACAGCAGGGACTCGCCCTCCCAGACGTCGTCGGCTTCCTGGGGGCGTCCGTTGACGGTGAGGTCGAGGCGCATTACGCGGCTCCCTCCGTGATGCGGTGGGCGCCGCGGTACGACTCCCAGGTCCAGGTCAGGGTGCGGCGGGCCATGACGGCGACCGCGTGGCGGCGGTAGCTCGCGGTGCCCCGGACGTCGTCGATGGGGTTGCAGGCCCCGGCGCACAGGTCCGCGAACCGCTGGGCGACGGAGGGGGTGACGATCTTGCCGCTGTCCCAGAAGCCGCCCTCCTCCAGGGCCGCGTTCAGGAACTCCTCGGCGGTCTGCGCCCGAATGGGTGTCGGTGCGGCCGAACCGATGCCCGTGCGTACCGTCCGTGTCTCCGGGTGCAGCGCGAGACCGAAGGCGCACACGGCGATGACCATGGCGTTGCGGGTGCCGACCTTGGAGAACTGCTGCGGTCCGTCGGCCTTCTTGATGTGGACGGCGCGGATCAGCTCGTCGGGCGCCAGCGCGTTGCGCTTCACGCCGGTGTAGAACGCGTCGATCGGGATGCGGCGGGATCCGCGTACCGACTCCGCCTCGACCTCGGCGCCGGCGGCGAGCAGCGCCGGGTGGGCGTCGCCGGCCGGGGAGGCGGTGCCGAGGTTGCCGCCGACGCCGCCGCGGTTGCGGATCTGCGGGGAGGCGACCGTGTGGGAGGCGAGGGCGAGACCGGGCAGCTCGGCGCGCAGATGCTCCATGATCTTCGAGTACGGGACGGAGGCGCCGAGCCGTACGCTGTCCTCGCCGACCTCCCACTCGTACAGGTCCCCGACGCGGTTCAGGTCCATGAGGTGTTCGGGCCGTCGGTGGTCGAAGTTGATCTCGACCATGACGTCGGTGCCACCCGCGATCGGCACGGCGGCGGGGTGCTCGGCCTTCGCGGCGAGCGCCTCCTGCCAGCTGGCGGGGCGAAGGAATTCCATGACCGGCTCTCTTTTTCGTCTCGTGAGGCGTGCGGATTGAGCCAATCCGTGTACGGCGGGCCCGGCTCGGTCGTGCGGTGTTCACGCGGAGTGGGCCCAGTACACCGCCGCGTGCTCCACCCGGGTCAGTCACGGAAAGCATGAAGGAGTTGGCTGGCCAATGAGGGCATCTTGTAGATTCATATGAACGAAGGTCATCAGTGACTTCCCCACCTTCCCCCGGAAAGCGGAGGGCACGGTCCAGGACCCGGCCGACACCGTTGATCAGCCACCCAGAGGGCCCTCACCGGACCATCCCTTCACGGTTCATCGTAGATATCGAGACAGAGAACGGCGGCGACGACCATGCGGCTGCGCGCACTGCTGGACACCGACGCGCTGGGCCTGAAGCTGCTCGGTGGCGAGGGCGAGCTGGACCGCGGTGTGCGGGGCGTGATGACCACCGATCTGCGGGACCCCAGCCGCTATCTCTCGGGCGGGGAACTGGTCCTCACGGGCCTTGCCTGGCGCCGGGACGCCGCCGACTCCGAGCCCTTCGTACGGCTGCTGGTGCAGGCCGGGGTGGCCGCGCTCGCGGCCGGTGAGGCGGAGCTGGGCGAGGTGCCGGACGATCTGCTCGTGGCCTGTGCGCGGCACCGGCTGCCGTTGTTCGCGGTGCACGAGTCGGTGGCCTTCGCGACCATCACCGAGCACGTCGTACGGCAGGTCTCCGGCGAGCGCGCCGGGGATCTCGCGGCCGTCGTGGACCGGCACCGTCGCATGATGACGTCGGGTCCGGCGGGCGGCGGCCCCGACGTCGTGCTCGACCTGCTCGGCTCCGACCTGGACCTGCGGGCCTGGGTGCTGTCGCCCACCGGCCGGCTGATCGCGGGATCGAAGGTCAACGGGTCGCTGGGGGCGCAACCGACGCTGCCCGCCGACGTGGGCGCGCGGCTCGCCGCGGGGCAACTGGCGGCCGCCCGCACCGGCCGGCTCGGACCGCACCGGGTGACGCTGGGGCAGACGACGTACAGCCTCTTTCCCGTGCGTGGCAGCGGGCGCTCCGCGCAGGGTGGACCGGACGTGCGCGAGACCGTGCTGTCCGACTGGCTGCTGGCCGTGGAGGCCGATGCCGGGGAGTGGGCCGAGGAGCGGCTGGACCTGCTGCGGGGGGTCACCCAGCTGATCGCCGTCGAACGGGACCGCCGGGACGCGGCGCGCACGGTCCGACGTCGGCTCGCGCAGGAGGTGCTGGAACTGGTCCAGACGGGCGCCGCGCCCGCCGAGATCGCGGCGCGGCTGCGGGTGGCCGCGCCGGTGCTGCTGCCCGGGCTCGGGACCGCGCCGCACTGGCAGGTCGTGGTGGCGCATGTCGACTGGGACGGCGGAGAGGTCGACGGCGGGCCGGTGGCGCAGACGCTGCTGGAGGAGATCCTGGTGGACCCGGCGTCGACCGGGCCCGAGCAGTCCGACCGCATCGCCGTGGCACACACCGGGGACGAGGCCATCGCGCTGGTGCCGCTGCCCCCGGTGACGGGCGAGGACGCGCACTCCTCCGCGGGAGTCCTCGCCGACGCCCTTCTGGAATCCGTGCGCGACCCGCTCACGGCCGGCCTCGACGGCGACGGCCGGCTCACCCTCGGTGTCTCCGCCCCCGTGCACTCCGCGGAGGGGCTGCACGGGGCCCTGGAGGAGGCACGGCACGCCAGGCGCGTGGCCGCGGCCCGCCAGGGCCGGGTCTGCGCGGCCGGCCACCAGGAACTCGCCTCGCACGTCCTGCTGCTCCCCTTCGTCCCCGACGACGTGCGACGTGCCTTCACCGCCCGCCTCCTGGACCCCCTGCGGGAGTACGACGGCCGGCACCGCGCCGAGCTGATCCCCACCCTGGCGGCGTTCCTCGACTGCGACGGCTCCTGGACCCGCTGCGCCTCCCGTCTCCATCTGCACGTCAACACGCTGCGCTACCGCGTCGGCCGCATCGAACAGCTGACGGGCCGTGACCTGTCCCGGCTGGAGGACAAGCTGGACTTCTTCCTGGCCCTGCGCATGAGTTGAGCCGAAGAGGATCTTTCCGGTCGGTTCGGTCCCGCAACCCATGACTTTGTGAAATCCTTCACCCACCCTCTTGGCCGGGCCTTGTGGTTCGTGCTGAGATGCGGCCACCACTCAACAGCTCGATGGCGTGCTCGGGGAGGGCAACGTGGCGCATACCGCCATGTCCGGTGACGGAATGACCGCCGATGACGATCCTCTCCAGACGGCGGTGTGGCGATTGCGCTCCCGTGCCTGCTGGGCCGACGCCGCCGCGCTGCTCACACCCACCACCCCGGGGACGGCCCTGCAGCGGGCGTCCCTGCTGGTGGAGCGGTGTCTGTACACCGAGGCCGGGTGGGAGGAGGCCGAGGACGCGCTGCGTACGGCCGAGGCACTGGCGCACAGTGACGAGGAGCGGGGGGCGGCCGCTTGTGAACGCGGGTACTTGGCCTACGCGGCCACTCTGTTCCGGGTGCGCGACCGGGCTGACGAGGCACGGGCCGCGCTCGGGCGGGCGGCGGCGCTGATCGCCCCGGGGGCGGCGGGGCGGGCGCTGCTGGACTTCCGGCGAGGGCTGATCGCGGAGAACCTCACCCGGTCCCCGCAGGCGGCGCGGGCCGCGTACCGCCGCGCCCACGCGGGCGCCACCGCGCACGCCGACCCGCTGCTGCTGTCCGGCACATGGCGCCACCTCGCCGGACTCGCCCTGCGGGACGGCGAGTTGGCAGAGGCCCGGCACGGCTTCGCCGAATCACTCCGCATCCGCGAGGAGTTGGGCTACCTGGTCGGCACGGCCCCGGCCCTGGTCTCCCTCGCCGACACGGAGACCGAGCCGGAGGCCTCCCACCTCCGTGAGGAGGCCCGCCGTCTCTTCCGCCTCCTGGGCGGCGTCCCCACCTGGCTGTCCCACCAACTCGCCCCACCCACCCCGGGAGCGGCCACGGCGTAACAGGGTCCGCCCAGCCCCCCTCCCGTCCGGCGTGTGAGGACGAGGCCCGTTCAGGGGCCGCAGGGGGGTCTGGGCCGCAGGGGGGTCTGGGCCGCAGGGGGGTCTGGGCCGCAGGGGGGGTCTGGGGGCACCGCCCCCAGGGACGGGAAGCGGCGGCGGGGCGGGACGACCCGACGACGGCGACGACCGCCGCGCACCCGCTCCCCCACCCCGAGCCGCCCCCGGAGCACATGCGAACGCGCTTCCCTCAGACCGCCCCGGCGAAGTGCTCCCCCACCAGCGACCGCACCACTTCAAGATCCCCCGCGATCAACGCGTCCAGCAGCGCCGTGTGCTCATGGGCATCGGCAACCAGTTCCGCCCGCCCCCGGACACCGGGAGCGCTCCCGACCAGCGGCCACTGAGCCCGCCGATGAAGGTCCTCGGCGATCCGCACCAGCTGCTCGTTCCCGGCAAGCCCCAGCACCGCACAGTGAAAGGCACGATCGGACTCCGCGTACGTGGCCCGGCACCCGGAGGAAGCCGCACGCACCGTCGCCTCCGCGAGCGGCCGCAGCTCGGCCCACCGCTCGGCGGCCACGGTCCGGGCCAGCCGCAGCATCACCGGGCCCTCGATCAGCGCCCGCACCTCGGCGAGCTCGGCCAGTTCCCGCACTCCCCGCTCGACGACCCGGAACCCCCGATTGGGCACGACCTCGACCGCGCCCTCCAGTGTGAGCTGCTGCATGGCCTCCCGCACGGGAGTCGCGGAGACGCCGAACCGCTCGGCCAGCACGGGCGCGGAATACACCTCGCCGGGGCGCAGGTCACCCGTCACCAGCGCGGTGCGCAGCGCGGCGAGGATCTGTCCGCGCACGGAGGACCGCTGGATGACGGACCGGGGCCGGGGAAGGACCGGCTCGCTGTGCGTGTGCTCGCCCCGCGCGGCGCCGCGCTCGGCGCCGCCCTCGGTACCGCCCGCCCGGCCGCGAAGCCGGCCCCGCCCACCGTCGCGCCCCCGGTCCGCGTCCTGCGCCACGGGCTGTGCGGGCACCCGGTAGCGGCCCGCACCGGCCCGTCCGGCGGCCGGCGCCTCCCCGGCCCCCGTCTCCGCCATCCTCTCCGCCCCCACGGAGCCCTGCATGCCCTGCTTCACAAGGTCCTCCCTGTGGACGTGTCGGTACTTGCGGTCATTACGGCGGGTTGTCACCTCTGCGTCAAGCACCATAGGCGCACCGGACGTCAGTTCACATCCCGGAGATCTTGGGTAAGGTGAGGCTTACCTTTACTGGTCGGCTCCACGAGACGTGAATGGGTGGTCCCATGCCTGTGCCCGGTTCGGCCGTCGCGGACGCGTACGCCCGCCTGGCGGAGGCCTTCCCCGCGCTGGCCGTCACCGAACTCGGCGCCGGCGAGGAGGCACCCCGGGGCGGCGGCTGGATCACCGCGTCGGAGCTCGCGGAGGGCGGTTCCGGCCTGGAGGCATTCCTGACCTGGGACGACACCCAGATACTGCGGGACTACGGCCGGCAGGCCCGCCCCGACGTGATCGCCAGCTTCGGACTGCACCGCTACGCCTGGCCGGCCTGCCTGCTGATCACCGTGCCATGGTTCCTGCACCGTCGGGTGCCGCGCTACCCCGTGACGCATGTCTCGTTCGACCGTACGGCCGCCGGTCTCGCCGTCGGCCGCATGGCCGTGCGCCCGGACGGATTCGCCTGTCTGCCCGACGACCCCGCCGCCGGCCTGCCGGGCGCCCGGGTGGTGCCCGACGAGGCCGCGTTGCGGGCGGAGGTGCGCGCGGCGGTCGCCCAGCACCTCGAGCCCGTCCTGGCCGGCTTCGGCCCGCGGATGCGGCGGCGCGGCCGCGCCCTGTGGGGCATGGCGACCGACGAGATCGTCGAGAGCCTGTGGTACGTCGCCCAGCTGCTCGACGAGGAGGAGCGAGGGCTGCGCGAGCTGGAGCGGCTACTGCCGGGCGCGACCCGGCCGTACGTCGGCGCGGCGGCCTTCCGCCGGCCGGCCGGACCCGACGGGGAGCCGGAGCGCCCCACCCGGGACCGGGTCAGCTGCTGCATGTTCTACACCGTGCGCCCCGCGGACATCTGCGCCACCTGCCCCCGCGCATGCGCCAAGGAGCGGACCGCCGAGCGGACCACCGTCGTTGCTTCGCAGGCGAGTTGACACCGCACCACACGACGCCTGCCCCGCCTGGACCGTAAGATCGTCCGGTCGTCACTCCGCAGAGGTCACAGGTGATTCACGATTCCCTCACCCGTCACGGGAACTTTCCGTGGAACCACCCGTACGGGTAGTGTTATTCGCACTCAACTCCCGCCCCTCATGCGTCAGTTCGAGCAGAACGCTGCCCTGGGTACCCCCCTCGCACCTCCTTGGCGGCCTCTTGCCGTGAATACCCCTGAGGGCTGCTGGGATTGGGCCACTATGGCGGGCGTTACGCCCTATCCCAATGCAAGGGACCCCTAGATGAGACTGACCGACATATCGCTGAACTGGCTGCTTCCGGGCGCCGTGCTGCTCCTGGGCATGCTGGCGGCGGTGGCGGTGCTGGCGCGCGGGAAGCGCTCCTCGGTCAAGGACACGAGCGCGGACGACTCGTGGGAGCGCAGCGAGGAGCGCCGTCGGCGCAAGGAGGCCCTCTACGGCACCGTCTCCTATGTCCTGTTGTTCTGCTGCGCGGCGGTGGCCGCCGCACTCTCCTTCCACGGCCTGGTCGGCTTCGGTGAGCAGAATCTCGGCCTGTCCGACGGCTGGCAGTACCTCGTCCCGTTCGGTCTGGACGGCGCGGCGATGTTCTGCTCGGTGCTCGCCGTGCGCGAGGCCAGCCACGGTGACGCGGCCCTCGGCTCGCGGATACTCGTATGGACGTTCGCCTTCGCCGCGGCCTGGTTCAACTGGGTCCACGCTCCCCGGGGCCTCGGCCACGCGGGCGCACCGCACTTCTTCGCGGGCATGTCCCTGTCGGCGGCCGTGCTGTTCGACCGCGCGCTGAAGCAGACCCGCCGGGCCGCCCTGCGTGAACAGGGCCTGGTCCCGCGTCCACTCCCCCAGATCCGTATCGTGCGCTGGCTGCGCGCTCCCCGGGAGACCTACGGCGCCTGGTCGCTGATGCTGCTGGAGAACGTGCGCAGCCTCGACGAGGCGGTCGAGGAGGTCCGCGAGGACAAGCTCCGCAAGGACGAGACGAAGCGGCGCCGACGGGACCAGCAGCGGGTGGAGCGGGCCCGTCTGAGGGCGATCAGCCGTGGCCACCGCGGTGTCGTGGGCCGGGGCGGCGGGCGCGAGCTGGAGACGGCGACCGTGGAACGCGAGCCCGACATGGTCTCCGCGGAGCCTGCCATATCGGCGACGGAGGCCCTGCCCGTCCGCGCGCGTCCCTCCCTCCAGCCGGTACGCACCGGCGCTGACCCGGTGACGGTCGACCTCACCGCCGAGGACAACACCCAGGCGCTGCCGCGCCTTGACTCCCTGGAGCGCAAACTCAAGGACCTGGAGCAGCAGTTCGGCTGACGCCCCACGTGGGGGGGGGGGGGGGGGGGGGGGGGGGGGGGGGGGGGGAGGAGGGGGGAGGGGGGGGGGGGCGGGGGGGGCGGCCTTCCTTTTTGGGGCCGGA
>NZ_JBVIIM010000003.1:361532-436075 GCF_055569765.1 Streptomyces sp. NPDC031365
ATCCACGTCCTCCCCCCCCACCCCCCTCCCCCCCCCCCCCCTCCCCCCCCCCCCCCCCCCCCCCCCCCCCCCCCCCCCCCCCCCCCCCCCCCCCCCCCCGTGACCGGCCTCCTTCAGGCAGCGTCCGCTTCGAGTTGGAACCAGACGGACTTGCCCACGTCGTGCTTGCTGACGCCCCATTCGTCGGCGAGGGACTCGACCAGCATCAGACCCCGGCCGTTCGTTCCCTCGTCGGCGCACGGTAGGCGCGGCCGGAGCTCGCGGGCCACGAAGTCCCGAACCTCCACCCTCAGTCCCTGAGGTCCGACGACGGCCGTCAGCACCGCCCCGTCGCCGGTGTGGACGAGCGCGTTGGTGACCAGCTCGCTGGTGAGCAGTTCCGCGACCGCGGACCGCTCCGGCGTCCCCCAGTGCGCGAGCAGTTCGCGCAGTGCTCTTCGGGACTCGGGCACCGCTCTCAGATCCGCCCGTCCCAGTGTGCGCCTCAGCCGATCCGCCGAAGCCTGACTCTTCATGGCCCCCGCCCACGTCCCGTTGTCGATTCCCCCTGTTGATACGCGTTCACGGGAATCCTTGCCCGGCCACCCACGCGGCAGTCATGCCGCACGTCACCGACCGGTTGTTGGCCGAAGTGCAGTGGCCACGTATGCGCGCGGGGCCGTCCTCCCGACCCCCGTGGCGAGAGGACGACCCCGGCTTCCGTGGTGGTCGTGCGGCTCAGTGGAGCTTGTTGACGGCCTTCGTCGTCGTCTTCTTGAAGGCGGCCACCGGGGCGTCGCCGAAGTCGCCCATCTGCCCCCAGCCGACGACGGTCACGGTCCTGCCGTCCCGTCCCACGGACAGCAGATGAATGTCCGTGGCGCCCCAGGAGGTCTCGGTGTGCAGCCCGTGCACCTTCGCGCCCTCCTCGACCGGCAGCGTGCCGTAGTACCGGCCCTCGGCGTCGATCTCCGGGTCGGACAGCTCGATCCGGTCGGCGCAGGAGCGGATCTCCTTGTTCAGCCGGGCGGCCAGCGCCTTGCCCTTGGTCGCGGAGCCGGTGACGGCCGTGACCTGTACGGCCCCCGTGTCCAGGTCGGTGTGGAAGACGCGGTGCCGGTAGTCGTAGGCGGGTACGCCCTCGCCCAGGCAGTAGGCGAGCTCCGTCGGGAAGCCGTCGGTGACCGGGCCGGCGGCCCAGGTGGACGACGGGTGAGGGGGCAACTCGGAGGCGGCGAGGAACGCGGGCGGAACCGCCGTCTTCGGCACGGCGCCGGCCGGTGCGGTGAGCACGGTGCCGGCCGCGAGTGCGGCGACGGTGAGCGTGGCGAGTGCGACGGCCCGGGTGCGCATGGGCATGGATGTCCCCCGTGAGGTGTGCGTGATGGAATGACGAAGCGGTACGCCGTGACGACCGGGATGGTCCGTCGGCGGCCGTCGGGGCGGTGCCAAGAGCATCGGCCGCCCCGGGAGGCCGGCGCAAGCGTCAGCGCCGGATTCACCGGCGTGGAACCATCCCAGCCCGTCCGACGTGCAGGTACAGGGGGTGCCTGGGATACCGTCCCAGGGCCCTGTCCGGGTCGAAGCGAGTGCGGGGTGACGGTGTCGGTGTCGGCACAGGACGACGTGGCCGGGTTCGCGGCCCTGCTGCGCGAGCTGAAGGAACGAACGGACCGCAGTTACGGGTCGCTGGCCCGCCGCCTGAACATGAACACCTCGACGCTGCACCGCTACTGCGCGGGCGAGGCGGTCCCCGTCGACTTCGCCCCCGTGGAGCGGTTCGCCGCACTGTGCGGCGCGACGGCCGCGGAACGCCTGGACCTCCACCGACGCTGGCTCCACGCACTGGAGGCCCGCCAACGCCCCCGCGCACCGGACGGGCCGGCAGCAGCGGGGTCTCCTCCCACGCAGCCGCCGGGCACAGGGCCGGGCTCGGGCCCGAGCGGCGGAGTTGCCGACGCCGCGGGAGCAGAGGGCGCCCACGCGGCGGAGCCTGACGCCGGGCCCGCCGCGGGACGCCGGGCGGCGCCGGCGGGCTTACGCCGCGCCGGCGATCCGGCCACCACGCGGGACGTCCCGGGCGTGCCTGCCCGCACACCGCGGTCCGAAGGCTCTCGCACCGCGGGCGGGTCGGCGGGCGGTCCGGTCGACGGATCAGGCGTCCCCGGGAGCACCGGGGAATCGGCGCACACGGGCGGCCCCGCGCCGGAAGCGGCCGTCGTGAGCGGCCCGTTGCCGGACGGTACCGGGAAACCGCGGCCCTGGTACCGGCGGCGCGAGCGGGTCGCCGTCGCCCTGGCCGCCGCGTGCGCGCTGCTCGCCACCGTGGGAAGTCTGTCCGCGCTGCCGGACGGCCGGGGTGCGTCCGCCGGGGAGAAGAGCCCCGGTGCGCGCTCCGGCCCCTCCGCGACGACCGGCCCGGCCTCGACGCCCCACAGCCGTACCTCCTCCCCACCCTCCGGCTCCCCTTCCCCCTCCGGCTCCCACCCCGGCTCCGCAACGCCGGATCCAGACCACGACTTCCCGAAATCACAGCCAGCCCGCTCCTCCACACCGAAGCCGAGGGCACGGTCCTCCGCCGGGTCTCCGCCCCTCACCTGGTCCGCCGACTCGCATGTCTGGGCATACGGGTGCGGTCACGACTACGTCATCGCCAAGCCCCCGAAGCAGGTCCCCCCGCCCCCCGCCCCACAGGACGCCGGCACCTGGGCCGGTACGCAGTCCGCCGTGCACGGGGGCGAGACCATGGTGGAGCTGTCGGTGCAGGGGACGTCCGACACGGCCGTCGTCCTCACCGCGCTGCGGGTCCGTGTGGCCGGCCGCGCCGACCCGGTACCGGGGAACGCGTACGCCATGGACCAGGGCTGTGGCGGCGCGCTCACCCCGCGGTACTTCGACGTGGACCTGGACAAGGACCGGCCCATCGCCCGCGCCGTGGCCGGGAACGACGCCGGTACGCCGATCCCGGCCGCGCGGATGCCCTACCGGGTCTCCGCGACCGACCCGGAGGTGCTGGTCGTCACCGCCCGGACCGCGGGCTGCGACTGCCGCTGGTACCTGGAGCTGGACTGGTCCTCGCGGGGCCGCACCGGCACGGTCCGGATCGACGACCGCGGCCGGCCGTTCCGCACCAGCGGCATCGAGGGCCTGCCCCGCTACGAGTACGACACCTCCGCGCGCGACTGGCGGTCCCGTACCGAGTGAACACCCCTACGGACGGGGGACGTTGCGCAGATTGGACCGGGCCATCTGCACCATCCGGCCGACCCCTCCGTCCAGCACCATCTTGGAGGCGGACAGGGCGAATCCGGTCACCATCTCCTTGCTGATCTTCGGCGGGATGGACAGCGCGTTGGGGTCGGTGACGACGTCGACGAGGGCCGGGCCCTTGTGCTTGAACGCGGACTTCAGCGCCCTCGCGAGATCCTTCGGCTTCTCCACCCGCACCCCGTAGGCGCCGCACGCGCGGGCGACGGCGGCGAAGTCGGGGTTCTTCAAGGCGGTGCCGTGCGAGGGCAGTCCGGCCACCAGCATCTCCAACTCGACCATGCTCAGCGAGGAGTTGTTGAACAGGACCACCTTCACCGGCAGGTCGTACTGCACGAGGGTGAGGAAGTCCCCCATCAGCATGCTGAAACCGCCGTCGCCGGACATCGACACGACCTGTCGGCCCGGATCGGTGAACTGCGCTCCGATGGCCATCGGCAGCGCGTTGGCCATCGAGCCGTGGGAGAACGAACCGATCACCCGGCGGCGGCCGTTGGGCGAGATGTAGCGGGCCGCCCAGACGTTGCACATGCCGGTGTCGACGGTGAACACCGCGTCGCCGTCGGCCATCTCGTCCAGTACGGACGCCACGTACTCGGGGTGGATCGGCACATGCTTCTCCACCTTCCGCGTGTACGCCTTCACGACGCCTTCCAGCGCCTCCGCGTGCTTCTTCAGCATCCGGTCGAGGAACTTCCGGTTGTCCTTGGTGCGGACCCGGGGCGTCAGACAGCGCAGGGTCTCCTTCACATCGCCCCACACCGCGAGGTCCAGCTTGGAGCGCCGGCCGATGATCTCTGGCCGCACGTCGACCTGGACGATCTTCACATCGTCGGGGAGGAAGGCGTTGTACGGGAAGTCGGTGCCGAGCAGGATCAGCAGGTCGCACTCGTGGGTGGCCTCGTAGGCGGCACCGTAGCCGAGCAGTCCGCTCATGCCGACGTCGTACGGATTGTCGTACTGGATCCATTCCTTGCCGCGCAGGGCGTGCCCCACCGGGGACTTGATCTTCCCGGCGAACTCCATGACCTCGGCGTGCGCGCCCTTGGTGCCGGCGCCGCAGAACAGGGTGACCTTCCCGGCCCTGTCGATCATGTCGACGAGCCGGTCGATGTCGGCGTCGCCGGGACGGACCGTGGGCCGGGAGGTGACCAGGGCGGTTTCGGGGGCCTGGTCCGGGGCGGGCTCGTCGGCGAGGTCGCCGGGGAGGGTGACGACGCTGACGCCGGAGCGGCCGACCGCGTGCTGGATGGCCGTGTCCAGCAGCCGGGGCATCTGCCGGGGGCTGGAGATCATCTCGCTGTAGTGGCTGCACTCGCGGAACAGCTGGTCGGGGTGGGTCTCCTGGAAGTAGCCGAGGCCGATCTCGCTGGACGGGATGTGCGAGGCGAGGGCGAGGACCGGGGCCATGGAGCGGTGGGCGTCGTAGAGGCCGTTGATGAGGTGGAGGTTGCCGGGGCCGCAGGAGCCGGCGCAGGCGGCCAGCCGTCCGGTGACCTGGGCCTCGGCGCCGGCTGCGAAGGCGGCGGTCTCCTCGTGCCGGACATGGATCCAGTCGATGGCGGAGTTGCGGCGCACGGCGTCGACCACCGGGTTGAGACTGTCTCCGACGACGCCGTAGAGGCGTTTGACCCCCGCACGGGTGAGGATGTCGACGAACTGTTCCGCGATGCTCTGTTTGGCCATGGGTTCCGTCTGCCCCTCCGGTGCCGAAGATGCCTGACGGGTTCCATGAATTCACACCGGGCGCGCTCACGCCTCCCAGACGGCGACGGCCGTACGGTCGTCGGCGTATCCCTTGACCCGTACCTGGGTGTCGGCGAGGAAGGCGGTGAGGCCGGGCGGTTCGGGGCGTGACCACCGGTCGGCCAGATGGGCGCGGAGTTCCCGCTCACCCCGCAGCGGGTCGGCGAGGCCGGTGCCGCACATCAGCAGCGTGTCACCCGGGCGGGCTACGGAGGTGCGGAAGCGGAAGGGCTCCCGGGGCGGTTCGGGGGCGGGCTCGTAAGGGCTCGGGGGCGTGGGGATGCCCAGGTCCATGGTGAGGCGGTCGCCGTCGGGGGTCTCGGACGGCGGTGAGCCGAAGGAGAGCACGGCTTCGCCCTTGACCTCGGCGACCTCGGGTTCGATGTCCTGCCACTCGCCGTCCCGCAGCCGGAACAGTCCGCCGGGGCCGACGCCGAAGAAGACCCGGGTGCGGCATTCGGGATCGGCGGGCAGCAGCAGGCAGCGCAGGCTCACCGCGAACGCGTCGGGTTCGCGGCCCTGCTCGGCCGCCCCGGCGCGGAGTCTGCCGAGGCTGCGGTCGGTGAGGCGGTGCAGCCCCGACTTGAGGTCGCCGCGCCGGGCGGCCCTTATGTCGTCGACGAGACGGGCGTGGCTGCGCCCCACCGCACCGCCGATCCAGCGGCATGCCTCGGCGGCGGCCCGATGGGCCCCGGGTGCGCTCCGGGCACCGGTCGCCAGGGCCACGAGGAGCAGCGCCCGCTCGCCCGTCCCGAACCGCGCGGTCAGCAGTGCGTCGCGCCGTGGTTCTCCCCGGTAGCGCGCGGAGTCCCCGCGTACGGAGGCGGCCCGCAGGGTGCAGGCACCGTACCGGGCGCCGTCCAGCACGGTGTCCGGCACCAGGCCGTCCAGCTCGTCGGGATCGGCCGCGGGGAGCGCGGTGGGCTCGGGGTCATAGGTGGGGGGCCGGGAGCCGACGTGGCCGCGGGTGGGGGGCGCCGGGAGGGGTTCCAGGCGGGAGGGGCGGGGGTCGGCCTGGGGCAGCCTGTCCGGGGGCTCCGGGGTGCTGCCGCCGGTGGCGGGTCCCCGGTCTCCCCGGGGACCGGTGGCGGGCCCTCCGTCCTCGCGGGCCGCGGCCGGGAAGGGCGTCCAGGTGCCGAAGGCGAGGGGAGGCAAGGGCGGCGGCGTGCCCTGCGGCATGTCCGGTCCCGTACCCGGCGGAATGTCTGCGCCGGCATCCCGCGGGGTGCCCCGGCCCGTACCCGGCGGAATGTCTGCGGCGGCGTCCACGGCGTGCGGTGGCCCGGGCGGCCGGGGGGACGTCGGCGGGAAGGTCACCGGGCCCGCCGGTGCGGCGGGCGGGGGCTCCCACGGGGCCCGGGAGGGCGGTGCGGGAGCCGGGCGGGGCGCGGGGAGTCTCGTCGCGGACGGCGGGGCCGGGGTCCCGGTGTCCAGCGTGCCGGACGCCGAGGCGAACCGGTCGTCCAGGGAATCGGGCGCCGGTGCGGGGCCCGTGTCGTCGGTGGCGTCGTCGTACAACTGCCGCCACCAGTCGTCCTCGGGGCCGGTGGGCCTTCCGCCCTGCTGACTCATGCCCCCAATTGTCACCCGCGCGGCCCGGTTGAAAACGGGGCATCCGGAAAATCCCCGCCCGGCGGCACGCACCGGACGGCCGCCCGGGTGAAGGGTGGGACGGCTGTGCGACAGGGGGGCGGCCCGGCCGTCCTGTTCTGCGCCGCTCCGCGTCCTCCTGCACGCTGGACAGATGGGAGCGTGGGACCTCCTGATGACCGGACTGGTGCTCCTGCTCGGCCTGTGCGGAGTGCTGCTGCCAGGGGTGCCCGGGTCGTGGCTGGTGTGGGCCGCGGTCCTGTGGTGGGCGTTGAAGGACCCGCGGCCCGTCGCGTGGTGGGTGTGCGTGGGGGCGACCGTCGTGCTGTTCCTGTCCCAGGTGGTGCGCTGGGCCCTGCCGCCCCGCCGGCTGCGGGCGACCGGCGACGACGCCCGGATGCTGGCGTACGCGGGCTGGGGGTCGTTGCTCGGATTCGCCCTGCTGCCCGTGCTCGGGGCGGTCCCGGGCTTTCTCGGCGGGGTCTACCTCCATGAGCGGCTCCGTCTCGGCCGCCGCCGCGAGGCGGTCGCGGCGACACGCACGGCGATGCGCTCGGGGGGCTGGAGCCTGCTGACGGAACTGTTCACCTGTCAGCTGATCACGGCCGCGTGGCTGGGCGCGGTGTTCTGGGGCTGACCACGGCCCCGCTCACGGCCGCAGCGCGCCCTCGTGGGTCAGCAGCCGCACCTTCCGCTCCAGCCCGCCCGCGTACCCGGTGAGCGAGCCGTCGGAGCCGATCACCCGGTGGCAGGGGCGGACGATGAGCAGCGGGTTGGCGCCGATCGCGCCGCCGACGGCCCGTACGGCGGGCCGGGACGCGCCGATCCGCGCCGCGATCTCGCCGTAGGAGACGGTCGCCCCGTAGGGGACGTCGTCGAGCGCGGCCCACACCCTCTCCCGGAACGGTGTGCCCACGGCGCTCAGTGCCAGCCGGAACTCCTTGAGCTCACCGGCGAAGTACGCCGCGAGCTGCCGCTCGGCCTCGCGGAACGGCCCCGGATCGCGGCGCCAGTCGGCCGACACGGCGCGCCCGCCCTTCTGACCGGGCACGGAGAGCGAGGTCAGCTCGCCCGTCGGGGCGGCGGTGAGCAGCAGCGGTCCGACGGGGCTGCCGACACTCGTCCAGTACGTCGCGGTCGTCATGATTACTCCAACTCCCCTGCGGCACGCAGGTGGTTCAGGGCGTACGAACGCCAGGGGCGCCAACTGTCGGGGACGTCCGGGCCGGGCGGGGCCGCGTCCGGGTCGCCGAGGGCACGGGTGCGGATCGCCGCGATGGCCCGTTCGTCCAGGCCGGGAACGGCGGCGAGGGCGTCCCGTGCGCTGTCCCGGTCGGCGCCGGGACCGAGGCGTACGGTGCCGTCCGCGAGGGCGGCGGTGAGTGCGCCCAGGGTGCCGTCGGGCTCGGCGGCGGCGAGGACGGCGGGTTCGGGGAACAGGTGGGTGAGGCTTCCGCAGGGGGCGTCGAGCCTCTTGCCGTAGCGCCGGACCAGTTCGGCGGCAGCCTCGCGGCCCACGAGCGCGCGGACCGCCAGTTCGTCCGGGTCGGCGGCGCCCGGTGAGCGCAGCCCGGGACGCGCGGCGACCAGCGGGGCGAGCCGTGCGTCGGCGCCGAGGCGTTCGTCGACGGCGTACGGGTCGGCGTCCAGGTCGAACAGCCGCCGCAGCCGGTGCACGGCGGTGGTCAGGTCACGGAGGTCGGTGAGGTGGACCCGGGCGTCGAGCCAGCCGCCGGGGTGGGCGCCCGCGCCGGTGTGCGTGCGTTCGCCGACGGCCGCGATGCCGGTGCCGTAGGGCAGCCGGAGGGTGCGCCGGAAGGCACGGGCGCCCGGGGTGCCGCTCACCTCCTCGACGCCGGGGACGGCCTCGCGCTCCAGCAGGTCGAAGACGGGGCCAGCCCGGTAGGGGCCGCGGTGGGCGAGCCGCAGGGGGATCCCGGCGGACGGTGCGGCGGTCCGGCCGCCGCGGGGCGCGGAGGCCCGCAGCCCGCTGGGGGTGGTCGCGTACACGGCCCGCACGGTGTCGTTGAACTGCCGCACGCTGGCGAATCCGGAGGCGAAGGCGATCTCGGTGACCGGCAGGCCGGTGGTCTGCAGGAGCACGCGCGCGGCGTGCGCCCGCTGGGCCCTGGCGAGTGCGACGGGCCCGGCGCCGAGCTCGCCGGTGAGCTGTCGCTGCACCTGGCGGGCGCTGTAACCGAGCCGTACGGCGAGTCCGGCGACGCCCTCGCGGTCGACGACGCCGTCGGCGATCAGCCGCATGGCCCGGCCCACGGCATCGGCCCGTACGTTCCACTCGGCGGAACCGGGCACGGCGTCCGGGCGGCACCGCCGGCAGGCCCGGAACCCGGAGCCCTGCGCGGCGGCGGCGGTCGCGAAGAACCGCACGTTGTGCCGCCTCGGCGTGACGGCGGGGCAGCTGGGCCGGCAGTAGATGCCGGTCGTCTCCACGGCGAAGAAGAACACGCCGTCGAACCGCGCGTCCCGGCTGCGCACCGCCTCGTACCTGCTGTCCTCGTCCCTCACACCGTCCAGTCTCCGCCATTCCGCCGGCCACGACTGGCGGAAATCGGACAGGGAGTCCCGCTCACGGGGCAGGGCGGCGCCGCTTGACCTTGACACGGTGAGAAGGTCTTCACTGCGGTCCAGGAGGTGTTCCCTGATGACCATGCCGAATGCGGCCGCGCACACGACTCGAGTGCTCCAGGGGCTGGAGCACGGCGACGCGTCGGTGCGCCTGAGGTCGGCGCTGGCGGCGGGCACGGCCCCGGACGCGCGACTCGTCGGCAAGCTCGTCGAGCGCTGCGGGACCGAACCCGATTTCCACGTGCGCGACATGCTCACCTGGGCGCTCACCCGCCATCCCTCGTCCCTGACCCTGCCGGGGGTCGTCGCCGAACTCGGCTCCGGGTGCGCCCAGGCGCGGAGCCAGGCGTTGCACACCCTGTCCAAGATCGGGGACCGGCGGGCCTGGCCGGCGATCACCGGGGCGCTGCTGACCGACGCCGACGACGAGGTGGCGCGCAGTGCCTGGCGGGCGGCGGTCGTCCTGGTCCCGGAGGGTGAGGTGGCCGGGCTGGCGGGAGTGCTGGCGGCACAGCTCGGGCGCGGCGGGCGGGAGACGCGGTTGAGTCTGAGCCGGGCGTTGATCACACTCGGCGAGGTGATCGTGCCGGTTCTGCGCGCCGCGGCGACACATCCGGACCCCCGAGTGCGGGGGCACGCGACCGCCACGGAACGGCTGTGGCACGACCCGGACGCCGGATTCGAGTACGCCGTCGAGGAGGCCGTGCGCATCGTGGCCCTGGGGGACGACGGGCCGGGAGGAGTGAGGGACGGTGCTGATCGGTGAAGTGGCGCGACGCTCCGGGGTGAGCCCTCGGATGCTCCGGCACTACGAGTCGCTCGGCCTGGTGCGGCCGACGGGGCGGACAGGGGCCGGCTACCGGGAGTACTCCGACGAGGACATCCGGCGGATCTTCCATGTCGAGAGCCTGCGTTCGCTGGGGCTCTCGCTGCGTGAAGTGGGGCGCGCGCTGGACGACCCCGGTTTCAGGCCGTCGGAGCTCGTCGCCGACCTGGCCCGCCGGACACGGGAGCGCATCGCGAGCGAGACGGAGCTGCTGACGCGTCTCGACCGGATCGGTGCCGCGGAACCCGCCGGCTGGAAGGACGTGCTCCGTGTCGTGGCGCTCCTGCAGGCCCTGCGGTCGGAGAACGCGGGGCAGCGCCAGCGCGCGGCTCTCTCCTCGGTCGGCGTGGTCCCGGTACCGGTGGCGGCCCTGGTCGAGGCGGCGTTGCACGAGGCGGATCCGCATGTCGCCGGGGCCCTGAGATGGGCGCTGGCTCAGTCGGGAGGCAGGGGGGCGGACCTGCTGGCGCAGGGCCTGGACTCACCGCGGGCCGAGGTGCGCAGGCGTGCCGCGCAGTGCCTCGCCGAGATCCCGGACGGTGCCGCCACCGCACTGTTGCGCCGCGCCCTCGGGGACCGTGACCTCGCGGTCCGCAGGTGCGCGGCGCTGGAGCTCGGGACGCGGGGTGTGGCCGAGGCGGTCCCGGTACTCATCGGCATGATCGTCGACGCGGCGAACGACGTCGACGCGGCCGACGCGCTCAGCGTGCTGGCGGGCGATCCGGCCGCGGCGGACCGCATCGCCGCCGGGCTCGTCGACCGCCTCGCCGACGGTGTCCTCGATGCGTCGGCACGCCGCCGGCTGACGCAGGCGCTGGCGGACATCCCGGGAGTCACGGCGTCACGCGCGCTCACGGAGCTCGCCCGGGACGCGGACCGCGCCGTGGCGATCACCGCGACCTACGTCGTCGAGCTGCGCGGCAGGCGATGACGGTCCGGTGGCGGATGCGGGTGGTGGCCGAGGAGGGCCACCTCGGCCACCGGTGCGGACGGCGCCCGGAGGCAACCACCTCCACCACCGCCCCGAGCGGGTAAAGCCCAAGAACGACCACCTCCACCCGCGCGGACCGCGCCCAGGGGCGGCGCCTCCGCCGGCCGCGCGGGTGGTGCCCGGCCCGGCGGTCGGCGCCCGGCACCACCCGTCACGCCCGTGTCACCGCAGGCGGCCCCGCTTCGCCTCCATCGCGGCCTTGCCGATGGCTCCCTTGCGCTTCCAGTCCTTGCGGATCTCCGCGCGGAGCCTGGCGTCGGTCTTGGCGACGATGTACTGGTTCTCCCGGAGCAGCTTGCGGTAGCTGTCCAGACGGCGCTGGGGCAGCTCACCCGTCCCGACCGCTTCGAGAACCGCACAGCCCGGTTCGCTCTCGTGGGCGCAGTCGTGGAACCGGCAGCCCTCGGCGAGTTCCTCGATCTCGGCGAACACCTGGCCGACGCCGGTGCCTGCGTCCCACAGGCCGACGCCCCTGAGTCCCGGCGTGTCGATGAGGACTCCCCCGCCGGGCAGCGCCAGCAGGTTGCGGGTGGTCGTGGTGTGCCGGCCCTTGCCGTCGGTGTCCCGGGTGGCCCGGACGTCCATGACGTCCTCGCCGAGGAGTGCGTTGGCCAGGGTGGACTTGCCGGCGCCGGACTGCCCGAGCAGCACGGACGTACCACCGGAGACCAGCGCGGTCAGGACGTCGAGTCCGTCCCTGTCGACCGCGCTGACCGTCAGCACCGGAACACCCGGCGCGCTGGTCTCCACGTCCTGGACGAGGTGTGCCCGGGTCACGGCGTCCGGCACCAGGTCGGCCTTGGTCAGCACGACCACGGGCTGCGCCCCGGACTCCCACGCCAGCGCGAGGAACCGTTCGATGCGGCCCAGGTCGAGTTCGACCGCGAGCGAGACGGCGACGACTGCGTGGTCGACGTTGGCGGCGAGGATCTGCCCCTCGGACCGCTTGGAGGAGGTGGAGCGCACGAAGGCGGTACGGCGCGGCAGATACGCGCGTACGTAGCGGGGGTTCCCGCCGGGTTCGACGGCGACCCAGTCGCCCGTGCACACGACCCGCAGGGGGTCGTGCGGGGTGACGAAAGCGGTGTCGGCACGCAGGACCCCGCCGGCGGTGACGACGTCGCACTGGCCGCGGTCGACCCGGATCACGCGCCCGGGCAGCAGCCCTTCCGCGTCGTACGGGGCGAACTCGTCCGCCCAGGCGTCGTCCCATCCGTAGGGGACGAGCACGGGGTGAAGAGAGGGAACAGAGGTGGAACTCAACGGAGATGACCCTTCACAAGGGTGGCCCCGGCGGCCGCGTACGCACGCGGAACAGGAAGGGTGAGGTCAGCCGGTGGCCACGGAGGTGGAGTGGACGAACGTCTGGATGCGGGCACGGCCCGTCGCGGCGACAGCCATCGGTCACACCTCCCACTTCTCACTCGGATCAGCACCATCGGCGTCCGGCGACCCCGGTCGCCGAGCGCTGCGGAGCACACATTAGAGGGCCATCGGCCCGCGTGCCATCGCTTTTCCGCCCGGGGGCCGGCCGGGAGGGGGAGGGCCATCGGTCCCAGGGCGTGCGCCTGCCCGTGAGGCAGGTCGCGGGTCCTCGGCGGGAAGCGCGCCGGGACCGGCGGCACATGTCACGACCCGCCGACCGGTCGACGTCATGCGCCTTGCCGCATGACGGACCGCGCGGCAGCCGTGGGCCCGCCTGCCACGCCCGGGTGGTCGACGGCACTACGAGAAATCGTCGTCCTCGAAGATCCGCTGCAGTGAACCGCGCGCACCGTCCAGGTGGGCTTCCATGCGGCGAATCGCCTCCTGGGCGTCACCGGCACGCAGCGCGTCCAGTATCGCCCCGTGCTCGGCGACGATGCGTTCGCGCCCCAGGGTGTGCCGGGTCTGCACCATGCACAGATGCATCTCGCCCTTGATGCCGCGGTAGAGCCGGCTGAGCCGGGGACTGCCGATCGCGTCCACCAGTGACTGGTGGAAACGCAGATCCGATTCGACGAAGGCACTGTGCGGCGCGTCGGGTCCCAGCCGGTCGAGATCCGTGATGGCCTGCTCCGCGGTGGCCACCGGTACCGCGCCGCGCTCGACGAGAACCCGTACGACCTGCGTCTCGAGCGGTGTGCGGACCAGGAACAGATCGTCGACGTCGGCCCGGGTCAAGTGGGGCACGTAGGCCGGCTTGTTGGCGTGGCGGTGCAGGAGTCCCTCATGGACCAGGGCGGTCACCGCGCTGCGGGCGGTGGGTCGCGAGACACCGTAGTCCGTCGCGATCTCCGTCTCGGCGATGGCCGTGCCGGGCTTCACTTGCCCGTCGAGCACCCGGTCGCGCAGGGATGCGGCAAGGGCGTCGACGACCGAGACGGTGGACAGCCGGATGGCGGCGTCCTGAGCCATGAATACCTCCGAAGGGAACGCCGTCATTCTCGCACGCAGACTGACGCGATCCATTGACAGACATGTTCGGTTGTCTGACAATCGACCAGCCCTGCACACCAGAGTGACGGGCATCACGTCCATTTCCGGACATGAGGCAAGGACGCGTCGTGGCTGCTTACCAACAGATTTTCGACCCCGTCTGGGGATCTCTCGGATGGAGCGCGCTGTTCGCCGCGCTCCCCCTCGTCACCCTCTTCGTCCTGCTGGGCGGACTGCGCTGGAAGGCGTGGAAGGCTTCGCTGGTGTCCCTCGCGGTCGCTCTGGGGGTGGCGGTCTTCGCCTACTCGATGCCCGTCGGGCAGGCGGCGCTGGCCGCGAGTGAGGGAGCCGCGTTCGGCCTGTTCCCGATCATCTTCATCGTGCTGAACGCACTGTGGATCTACAAGATGACCGAGATCACCGGCTGGGACGCCGTGCTGCGCAGGGCGTTCGGGTCGCTCTCCGGCGACCAGCGGGTCCAGGCCGTGATCATCGCGTTCTGCTTCGGCGCGCTGCTCGAGGCGCTCGCCGGCTTCGGCACCCCGGTCGCCGTCTCCTCCGTGATGCTGATGGCCGTAGGCCTGCGACCGATGAAGGCCGCCGCGGTCTCCCTCGTCGCCAACACCGCTCCGGTCGCCTTCGGCGCCATCGCGGTCCCGATCACCACCCTCGGCAAGATCACGGGCATGGACGCGGCCGACCTCGGCGCCATGGTCGGACGCCAGACCCCGCTGCTCGCCCTGTTCGTACCGCTCGTCCTGGTCTTCATGGTGGACGGCAGGCGCGGTGTGAAGCAGACCTGGCCGCTCGCCCTCGTCGCCGGATTCGCCTTCGCCACCGCCCAGTTCGTCAGTGCCAACTACATCTCGTACGAGATCGCCGACATCGTGGCCGCCTTCGCCGGCGCCCTGGCCGTCGTGGGCATGCTGCGCGTCTGGCAGCCCAAGGAGATGCTGGCCGCGCAGGGGCAGACCCCGGTCATCGCCGGCGGCTCCATCGCCAACGAGCGTTCGGACGCGATCGCGCGGCGCCGGCAGACCGGCGAGGGCTCCGCCCTCAAGGCCTTCGCCCCGTACCTGATCGTCGTGGCCCTCTTCTCCGTGGTCACCGCCGGACCCGTCAAGACCTGGCTGGAGGCACACTCCGGCTGGAAGTTCGCCTGGCCCGGCCTGGACGTCGTCAACGCCAAGGGCGAGCCGCTGTCCTCCCTGACGTACAACTTGAACGTCTTCAACGCCGGCGGGACCGTCCTGCTGGTGGCAGGACTGCTCACTGCCGTGCTGTACGGCATCGGCGCCCGGCGGACCACCGGCGCCTACCTCGACACGATCCGGCAGTTCCGCTGGACGATCGTCACCGTGATGTCGGTGCTCGCCCTGGCCTATGTGATGAACCTGTCCGGCCAGACCGTCACCCTCGGCCTTTTCCTGGCGCAGACCGGCGCCGCGTTCGCCCTGCTCTCGCCCGTGGTCGGCTGGCTCGGCGTGGCCGTCACCGGCTCCGACACCTCCTCCAACTCCCTCTTCGGCATGCTCCAGGTCACCGCCGCCGAGGAGACCGGCATCTCCGCCTATCTGCTCGGCGCGGCCAACACCACCGGTGGTGTGCTCGGCAAGATGATCTCCCCGCAGAACCTCGCCATCGCCGCGGCGGTCGTCGGCCTCGAGGGCCGGGAGGGCGAGCTGTTCCGCAAGGTCGTCGGCTGGGGTCTCGGCATGCTCGTCGCGGTCTGCGCCCTGGTCTACCTCCAGTCGACCCCGGTCCTGGACTGGATGGTGGTGCGCTGATGCCCGCCGCCACCGACCTGGCCGGGGACCTGGCCGCGATCGTGGGGCGGGACCATGTGCGGACCGACGACGGCGCCCTCACCGCGTACGCCCGCGACGCCACCCCGCTCTTCCACTCCCGGCCGCAGGCCGTGGTGCTGCCCGGCAGCACCGAGGAGGTCGCGGCGGTCCTCCGCTACGCCACCGCCCGCGGCATCCCCGTGGTGCCGCGGGGCGCCGGCTCCAACCTGTGCGCCGGCACCGTGCCGCTGACCGGCGGCATCGTCCTGGTCCTGACCCGGCTGAACCAGCTGCTCGAGGTCAGTCCCGACGAACTGCTGGCCCGCGCGCAGACCGGGGTGTCCACCGCCGTACTGGCGGACGCCGCGGCCGCCAAGGGCCTGCTCTACGCCCCCGATCCGGGCAGCAGAACCGTCTCCACGATCGGCGGCAACGTGGCGACCTGCGCCGGGGGCCTGCGCGGGCTCAAGTACGGCGTCACCCGCAACTACGTCCTGGGGCTCGAGGCCGTCCTGCCCACCGGCGAGATCATCCGCACCGGGGGCAGGCTGTGGAAGGACGTCGCCGGCTACGACCTGACCCGGCTGCTCACCGGCTCCGAGGGCACCCTGGCGGTGATCACCGAGGCCACCGTGGCGCTGCTCCCGGCGCCCGCCGAGACCGGTACCGGAGTGGCGTACTTCGACACCCTGGCCGACGCCTCGCGCGCGGTGGCGGCCGTCATCGCCTCCGGCATCGTCCCGGCGACGCTCGAGTTCCTCGACCGCAAGTGCATCGACGCGGTCGAGGAGTTCGCCGGCCTCGGCCTGCGCGGGGACGCCGGCGCGCTGCTGCTGTTCGGCGACGACGGCTCGGCGGCGAACGTCGCCGGGAACCTGGCCAGGATCGGGGACGTCTGCCGTGAGAACGGTGCGCTGGAGGTCACGCTGGCGGAGAACGTGGCCCGCGCGGACGCCCTGCTCGCCGCCCGTCGCTGCGCCCTGCCGGCGCTGTCCCGGCTGGGTTCGCTGACGATCCTCGAGGACGCCACCGTTCCCCGGCACCGCATGGCCGACATGGTCGACCGTATTGACGACATCGCCGACCGGTACGACCTGCGGATCGCCACGTTCGGCCATGCGGGTGACGGCAATCTGCACCCGACCTGCGTGCTGGACCCCGACGACGGTGAGGGCGCCGACCGCGCCCACAGGGCCTTCGCCGAGATCTTCGCCGCCGCGATCGCGATGGACGGCACCATCACCGGCGAGCACGGCGTCGGTGCCGCCAAGCTGCCGTACCTGGCCGACCGGCTCGGGGACGACCAGGTCGCGCTGCTGCGCCGTATCAAGAAGGCCTTCGACCCCGCAGGCATCCTCAACCCCGGAAAGCTCGGATCATGACCGACCCCGACAGCGTGGACCACTCCGGCCCGTGCGGCTGCTCCGGCGCCGGGTGCGCCGGAGGGGTCCCCGGGCCCTCTCCCACGCCTTCCCCCGCTCCCCACGCGCCCGCCGCTCTCCCCCCGGCCGGAGCGCCGGGCCTCGGGATCTTCGACAAGGAACTGCTGGACCGCTGCATCTCCTGCGGGTTCTGCCTGCCCGCCTGCCCCACCTACGCCCTCACCGGCGAGGAGACCTCGTCCCCGCGCGGGCGCATCACACTGATGCGTGCCCTGGAGACCGGGGACCTCTCTCCCGACGATCCCACGCTCGCCGAGGAGTCCTCCTTCTGCCTGGGCTGCCGTGCCTGCGAGACGGTGTGTCCGGCGGGCGTGGAGTACGGCCAGCTACTGGAGCAGTGGCGGGACCACCAGTGGAGCGGCCGTGACCGGCCATGGATCGCACGGGCGTTGATGATGCTGGTCTCCCGGCCGGGGCTGCTGCGCCTCCAGGGACTCCTGCGGCGCCACGCCCGCGGCCCAGGCAGGAAGACCGGACCGCGCGGTGTCCCACCCGCGCCGTCGTTCCCCTCGTCCCCTACGTCCCCGGCATCTCCGGCGTCCCCCTCCTCTCCTGCGTCACCGTCCCCGGAGAACCCGACGAAGCCGTCGGAGCGGTCGGAGCCGTCGGAGCAGCCCGTGTCCCTGATGCTGGGCTGCGTGGAACGGGGCCTCTACCCGCAGGTCTCCCGTGCCGTGCGCCGGCTGTGCCCGGAGGTCGACGTACCGGCCGCACAGGGATGCTGCGGCGCGCTGCACGCACACAACGGTGACTCGGCCACCGGCGAGAAGCTCGCCCGCACGCTCGGCGAACAGCTGCCGGGCACCGTCCTCACCACGGCGGGCGGCTGCGCCGCACACCTCGCGCACCACCTCGGCCGCGACCGGGTACGGGAGCTGAGCGAGTACCTCGACGAGCGAGGGGACCGGCCGGCCGCCCAGGTCACGGTCGACGGCCGCAGGGCACGGGCCGCCCTCCAGGACTCCTGCCATCTGCGCAACGGTCTGGGAGTGACCCGCCCGCCCCGTGAGCTGATCGCCGAGGTCGCCGACTACGTCGAACTCCCCGGCGCGGGACAGTGCTGCGGCGCGGCCGGAACCTACGCGCTGCTCCGGCCGGCCGACAGCAGGAAGGTGCTGGACCCGAAGCTGAGCGAGGTGGAGACGGCGGACGTGGACTACGTCGTGGCGCTGAATCCGGGCTGTCTGCGACAGCTCGAGCAGGGACTGCGCCGTGTCCGCTCCCGTGCGAAGGCCATCCATCTGGCCGAGTTCCTCACCCTGGCGGCAGAGCCGGGGCCCGGCCGGCCGGATCCCGGCCCGGGTGCGGCCGGCCCGGGTGCGGCCGACCCGAGGGAGCGGTGAGATCCCATGCCCACCGATCACGCCTGCCGGGCCGCGGCCGACGTCGTGGCGCACGGTCTGGGTGCCCTCCGGGGGCATCTGCGCGACCCCGGGGGGTACGGCGGTGCGTCCCGGCCGCCGTACGACGGTCCGGCCGACGGCGCGGCTGGACTGCTGATGTTCCTCGACGGTCTGCACGCCGAACTGCACGGCACCCTGACCGGCTGGTACTCCACCGTGGGCAACCGGATCCGCGACGTTCTCGGACCGTCCCTGCCGGGGGCCGGGGGCGTCGCGTCCCCCGCCGCACCGCGGCCGTCCGGCTGGGAGGCCCTCGGTACGGCGCGGTACAGGGCGGAGGAGATCCTCACGGCCCTGTCCGTCCGGCCGCGCGGCGAAGCGCCCGGTGCGGCGGGCCTGCCCCGGAGACTGGAGCTGGTGGAGGACGCTTTCGCCGGTGCCCTGCGCCGACTGGGCGTGCCGGCACAGGAGTCGGCCGACCTCGCTGCCGAAGTGGCGGCCGCCACCGGCTCGCTGTTCGGCATGCACCCCTCTCACCGGCCCCGGGCTGCCGACCCGTCAACCGCCCCGGCCCACGAGCGGCGTCTCGCCACGCCGATCGTGGCCTTCCCTCAGATGGGTGACTTCTCAGGGGGTGGCATGCCCTGACAGGGAGCGGGCGGAGACGGTGCGGCGGACGCGGCCGGGCACGGGGACGATCCGGGCAGGAGAAGCGCACGTCGCCGCCGCTGGGGGCACCTCTCACGCCTCGGGCAGGGGGAGGGCGTGCCGGGCCCCGCGGTTTCGGCACGATCCGCGGGACAGGGCTCAGCCGCGGACGCAGGGACGGCCGTTCAGGGTGATGCCGGTGGGCGGGGAGTTCGTGCCGCGCCACGATGCGAGGAAGCCGAAGGCCAGCTTTCCGCCGGCCGGGACGGTCTTGTTGTAATCGGCGGCGGTGACGGTGACGTGGGAGCCGTCCTGGCGCACCGCGGCGTCCCACATCTGGGTGATCCGCTGGCCGTCCTCGAAGGTGAAACCGACGCGCCAGGAGTCGAGGGCGTCCCGTGTCCTGACGGTGACGGCGGCCTGGAAGCCCTCGGGCCACTGGTTGGACAGGTCGTAGTCGACCCGGCAGGCGACCGGAGCGCTGCGAGCCGTGGTCTCGGGCGCGGCGGTACCGGAGGACGTGCCCTGGGGTTCGGGTTCGGGGTCCTTCCGGTCCGGGGTGTGCCCGGGACTGTGCTCGGCGGACGGTTCCGGGGAACCGGCGGTGGCGTCGGTGGACGGGGCGGTGGGGGCGGGCGGCAGGGAAGGGCCGGGGTCGGCCACCGGTTGGCGGTCGGCGTCGGGGTGGGGCGCGCTCTCGGCGGCGCCGTCCCCGAACGGCATCAGCGAGACCGCGAGCGCGAGCAGCGAGACGAGGACGGCGGCGGCCAGCAGTCCGTGCCGGGCGACGCGTGTCCTGCCGTTCCCGGCGGCCGGGTCGTCGGCCTCGGCCCGGTCCGGGCGTCCGGCTCCGAGCCGTACCTCGGCGGCGCGGCGGCGGCGCTCCAGATAGGCGAGGCCGCCCCAGCCGATCACCCCGCCGGCCAGCGCCCCGGGCAGTCCCCCGCCGTGCAGCCGCAGGCAGGCGGCCGCCTCGGCGCACGGGTGGCAGGTGGCGAGATGCCGGGAGAGGTCACCGGGGGTGTCGGCGGCGGGCGAGCGGGTGACGGCGTCGAGGAGCCGGGCGTAGCTGCGGCACTCGGCGTCCATCGGGGAGTCGAGGTGGTTACGGTGGCAGCGGTCCCGGAACAGGCGGCTCACCTGGGCCAGTTCGTCGGCCGCGGTGTCGGGGTCGAGGCCGAGCCGGCGGGCGACCAGGGGCAGCGGCAGCGCCTCCGCCTCGGCCAGCCACAGCAGTTCGGCGTCGGCCTGCTGCAGATCGCGCAGTCCGCGTACGGCGACCGGGCGCCCGAGCGGCGGGCCGGTGTAGCGGGCGGCCTGGTCGGAGTGGAGCCACAGCCGGAGGTCGGGGTCGAGTTTGTGTCCCTGTCCCGATTCCTCCCAGGCGGCCGCTGCGGTCCGAACGGCGTTCAGCAGCAGGGGTATCCGGGGCAGCCGGGACGAACGGCGGCCGGTGCCGCGCAGGGTGCCGGCCTCCGCGGCGCGCAGTTCTCCTATGCCCTGGGTGAAGGCCTCGCGGGCCAGTTCGGCGGCGGCGGTGGATCCCGCCGTGCAGAGATCCGCGTAGGAGAGCACCGCGTCCCAGCATTCGGAGAACAGTGCCGCCTCGGTGGCGTCCTGAGGGCTCGGCAGGTCGGGCATAAGACTCCTGCATCCACGAGCGAGGTCAACTCGCCATACCGGCAGTGGAGTTGGGGAAACCTCGCGGCAGTGGACGAGAGCTTTTCACGTTCCCGACACAACTGACAAGCGCCGTCTTCACTTTCTGTGGCGGTGCGGCAACCCCTCGCGTGGACAATACGCAAGGAAGGCCGGAACGTCTCGGTTCCGGCCTTCCCGATCTCTTCGAGCGGCGCCTGCGAGGCAGGCCCCCGGTGTCTCAGCCGGTCTGCGCGGGCTCCTGCGCCGGGAGGCTGTCCATGAACGAGCTGACCGAGAACACCGCCTGGCCGGGTCCGGGCGGACCGTAGCCGGGGGGCGAGGACAGACCGAAGTCCTCCATGGTCTGCCGGTACGCCTGGAGCAGCCGGATGTGGTACTCCAGCGGCGCGCCCTGCGGGTTGGCCTTGCCCAGCGGGGTGGTCGGCTCCGGGCACCAGGTGGTGAAGCGGGGCGTGATGCCGTGCGACATGAAGAAGCGCAGGCCCTCGGTGGTGGACTCGATGGCCTCGTCGACCGTCTTGAAGCCGAAGGGCTCGGCCATCTCCACGCCCGCGACGAAGTTCGGGATCACGTTGCGCGCACCGAAGATCTCCGCCGAATCGAGGATCCGCTCGTGCCACACGTCGCGGCCGACGTAGCGCTCCTTGCCGGGGCAGTACATCTTGAACAGGTACTCGTCCCACACCTCGTAGTTGGGGTGGTAGATCTGCACGCCGTAGTCCTTGAAGCGCTGCACGTCGTCCCTCGGCAGCGCCTGGGCGACGACCTTGCCGATCCAGCGGCCGGGGAAGCGCTCCTCGATGGCCTTGGCGTAGTGACCGTAGAAGTCGGCCTCGTCGCGTCCGGCGACGGTCCTGGTGATGGCGCCGCCGGTGAGGGTGTAGGCGGTGGAGACCTTCGCCGTGTCGTACCGGTCGATGATCTCCAGGGCCTCGAGGACCTCCTCGACGTCCTTCACGCCGGTGTAGGGCCGGCCGGCCGCCTTGTGCTGGCGCCAGTTGTGGTTGATGTCGCAGTACTGGCACTCCTCCTTGGCGCCGAAGTACTGGCAGACCCGGAAGACGGTCAGATAGATCAGATAGCCCCACTGGATGGTGGGGGCGACCTCCATGACCGACTTCCCGCTGGCGAGGGTGTGCCGGTAGTACTCGGGCATGGGCGGCACACCGACGTCCGAGATCCGCTTGCCGTCGAGGTAGAGACCGAGCATGCCGTCCTCGCCGGCGGCGACGCGGTAGGGGGAGGCCGGGTTCACGCGCACCGACACGACCGTGCGGCGCAGGTCGTACGGCCCTCCCGTGAGGATGATCTCCTCCGGCGGGCGCCGCAGCGCCGCCTCGCCCAGCTCGGGCAGGGTCCCGTGGTCGAAGGAGAAGATGAAGTACGACTTCGGTTTGACCTCGCCGCTCTCGTTGTCGCTGAGCGCGGAGGGGTCGAAGGCCACACCGCCGCGCAGCAGGTCCTCCTTGAAGACGGCCTCGCGCGGCACGTGCGGGAACCGCTGCATCAGATCCTCGACCAGCGCGGTACGGCTGCCCATCGACGTGTTCTCCTCCCGGTTCGGACGTACGACTCCTCACGGTATGCCCCCGGTCGGACGTCCGGGGTGGCGGGTCCCCCACATGGCGTGGGTCACTCCGCGGGATAGGTTCCGACCGGGGCCCTTTCCGGCCCCGACCGTCGGGAAGGACGAGGGATGGCCGAGAGCGTGACCAACTGGGCGGGCAACATCACGTACGCCGCCAAGGAGCTGCACCGCCCGCACACCCTGGACGCACTGCGCGCGCTGGTCGCCGAGAGCCCCCGGGTGCGGGCCCTGGGCAGTGGGCACTCCTTCAACGAGATCGCCGAGGCCGGCCCGGACGGCGTCCTGCTCTCCCTCGACGCCCTGCCCCCGCGGATCGACGTGGACACGGCGGCCCGGACGGTACGGGTCGGGGGCGGGGTGCGCTACACGGAGCTGGCCCGCCAGGTGCACCGGCACGGGCTGGCGCTGGCGAACATGGCGTCGCTCCCGCACATCTCGGTGGCCGGCTCGGTCGCCACCGGCACGCACGGCTCCGGGGTCGGCAACGGCCCGCTCGCCTCGTCCGTGCGCGCGGTGGAGCTGGTCACGGCGGACGGCTCGACGGTGACCGTGGCGCGCGGCGACGAGCGGTTCGGCGGAGCGGTCACCTCACTGGGCGCGCTCGGTGTCGTCACCGCGCTCACCCTGGACCTGGAGCCGTCCTTCGAGGTCGAGCAGCGTGTGTTCACCGAGCTGCCCCTGGACGGGCTGGACGACGCCACGTTCGAGAAGGTGATGTCGGCGGCGTACAGCGTGAGCCTGTTCACCGACTGGCGGGCACCGGGCTTCCGTCAGGTGTGGGTCAAGCGGCGCACCGACCAGCCGCTGCCGGACTTCCCCTGGGCTCCCGCAGCGACCGAGAAGATGCATCCGGTGCCGGGGATGCCGGCGGTGAACTGCACCGAGCAGTTCGGGGTACCGGGTCCCTGGCACGAGCGGCTGCCGCACTTCCGGGCGGAGTTCACGCCGAGCAGCGGGGCGGAACTCCAGTCGGAGTACCTGATGCCGCGCAGGTCGGCCGTCGGCATGCTGCGGGCGCTGGACGGCATCCGGGAGACCGTCGCCCCGGTGCTGCAGACCTGCGAGGTACGCACCGTCGCCGCCGACGACCAGTGGATCGGTCCCTGCTACGACCAGGACACGGTGGCCGCCCATTTCACCTGGACCGAGGACACCCGGACGGTGCTGCCCGTGGTGACCCGGGTGGAGGAGGCTCTGGCTCCGTTCGGCGCGCGGCCGCACTGGGGAAAGGTGTTCACCACACCGGCGGCCCAGCTGCACGCCCGGTACCCGCGCCTGCACGACTTCCGTGCGCTCGTGCGCGACCTGGACCCGGAGGGGAAGTTCACCAACGCCTTCGTACGGGAGGTCCTGGGCGGCTGAGCCCCGGCGCCCGGGTCCTGCCTTCGTCAAGCCCCTTTCCAAAGGCCTTGTCGAACGTTCCGTGTCCTGCGTAGCCTTGCCGCGCGCCGGTGCCGGGCCGGCCCGGCCCGGTCGGGCAGGGATGGGGGCAGCTGACGGTGAAGCGCACATCACGGGACATCCGTACGGCCAACCGCTATCAGGTGCTGCGTCAGATCATCGCCGCGTCGCCCACCTCCCGGCAGGAGCTGGCGGCCGCCACCGGTCTGAGCGTCGCCACCGTCGCCACCCTCGTCGGTGAGCTGCTCGACCTCGCTCTGATCACCGAGGTCGGTTTCGAGGACTCCGCCGGGGGCCGTCCCCGGGGACTGGTCGCCGTCAACGCGTCCGGGGGCGCGCTGATCGGTGTCGACCTGGCCGAAACCTATGTCCGGGTCGAGCTGTTCGACCTCGCGCTGAACGTACTGGCCCGCGCGGAGGAGGGCATGCGCCCCGGGGACGGACGGCCCGAGCAGGTCGTGGGGCGTGTGGCCAGGGCGGTCGGTGCGGTGGTGGCACAGGCCGGGGTGGAGGGCGCGCGGGTGCTCGGGGCCGGGGTGAGCGTGCCGGGTCAGGTGGACCGGGACACCGGTGTCTCCGAGTACGCGCCGAACTGGGACTGGCACGACGTACCGCTGCTCGACCTGCTCGCCGACCACATCGCCTACCCGCTGTATCTCGACAATCCGCTGCGCGCGTGCGCGGTGGCCGAGCTGTGGTTCGGGGCGGCGCGCGGGCACGGGGACGCGGTGGTGGTCAACCTCGGGACGGGGGTGGGCGCCGGGCTGGTGCTGGGTGGCGGGGTGCACCGGGGCGTGAGCAACAGCGCCGGCGAATGGGGTCACACGACACTGGTCCTGGACGGCCGCCCGTGTCACTGCGGCAACCGCGGCTGTGTGGAGACGTACACCGGCGCGCCGGGGATCATGCTGAACCTGTGGGAGCTGAGCCCGGACAGTCCGCTGCTGCACGCGGAGGACCAGACGGCCACCGTCGACGCGCTCGCCCGGGCCGTGCGCGCGGGCGATCCGCCGGCGCTGCGGGTGCTCCGGCACACCGCCCGTTATCTGGGTGCCGGCGTCGCCGGTCTGATCAACCTCTTCAATCCGGAGGTGGTCGTGCTCAGCAGCTGGGTCGCGGCCGCGTTCGGCGAGCCGCTGCTCGACGAGGTGCGCGCCGCCGTCACCCGGCACGCGTTGCGCCGTCCGCTGGCCGCCACCCGGATCGTCCTCTCGCCGATCCCGACCGACCCGGTGTGCCTGGGAGCGGCGACGTTCGCGCTGGAGGGCGCGTTGGAGCCGGCCGGAAAGGGCGCCAGGAACCGCGCCGTGAGCGGTCGCCGGTAACTCCCGGCCCAGGACTCGTTCGTCATCGCGAACAGCCCACAACACTTCGAACGGGCTTTGTCCAACCCCTTGCCGAAGTATTGGCCGAAGGTTAACGTCCCGCGCACCGCAAGTCCTTGAGCGCCACCCCGCCGCAGCCGCACAAGAGACAAGGACGTCCGTCATGCCGGCATCGAGCACCAGCACATGGGACCGTCGAGCAGTACTCCGTGCCGCCCTGGGACTCACCGCCGCCGGCGGGCTCGCCGCGTGCGGCGGCAACACCGGACGCGGGGGCGGCTCGGGTTCGGGCACGTCCCTGGTCCAGTACTTCCACGCCTACGGCGAGGCCGGCACCGAGCAGGCGATCAAGCGGTACGCCAAGGCCTACGAGGAGGCGAGCGTGACCACGCAGTGGATCACGGGCTCCAACTTCGAGAGCAAGCTGTTCTCCTCACTGCTCACCGACAAGGCGCCGGACGTCTTCGAGTTCCACCCGCAGATCCAGCTCATCAAGAGCGGTCAGGTGGCCGATCTGACCGAGCTGGTCGACCCGGTGAAGGACGACTTCAACCCGGCCGACATCCAGTCGCACACCGTCGACGGCAAGATCTACGGCGTACGGATGATCGACGACCCGCAGTTCTTCTTCTACCGCAAGTCGCTCTTCGACAAGGCGGGCGTCGACATCCCGCGGACACTCGACGAACTCCTCGCCGCCGCAGCTGAACTGACCACCGACAAGGTCAAGGGCATCTACCTCGGCAACACCCTGCACTCGATGGTCAACCCGCTGATCTGGGCGTCCGGCGCCGACACCCTGGACGAGAACAACGAGATCGCCTACCACACGGACGGTGTCGTCGGCGGTTTCGGCACCCTGCGCAAGCTGTTCACCAGCGGTGATCTGCTGCTCGACGCGCCGACCGACTTCTGGGACCCCTCCGCGCTCAACCAGGGCCTCACCGCCATCCAGTGGTGCGGCATGTGGGCCATGCCGCAGATGCAGGAGGCGCTCGGCGACGACCTCGGGATCTTCCCCTTCCCCAAGGTGACCGGCTCCGGCAAGCAGGCCGTCTACAACGGCGGGTGGTCGATGTTCGTCAACGCCAAGGGAAAGAACGTCGAAGCGGCCAAGGAGTACGTGAAGTGGCTGTGGATCGACCAGAAGGAGTACCAGGAGGACTGGGCGCTCTCCTACGGCTTCCACATCCCGCCGCGCACCTCGATCGCCGAGTCCGCCGGCAAGCTCAAGTCGGGTCTGCCGGCCGAGGGCGTCAGGCTGTTCAACGAGTTCGGGCACTTCGACAACATCGGCTGGACCCAGTCGATGATCACCGCCCTGGAGGACGTCCTCGCCAACTGTGTCCGCAAGGGCGGTGACCCGGAGGCCGAGCTCGACAAGGCCGACGCGAAGGTGAACCGCGAGCTCGACAAGCTCTTCGGATAGACCGGCGGACGGGCAGCCACCCCATGTCGGCCACCTCCACGCGCGATGTCGCCCGCCCCGCTCCCGGCAAGGGCTCCCCCGCCCGGCCGCGGCGACGGCTCCGGGGCAACAGCACCCTCGCCTTCTGGCTGTTCACCGGGCCGTTCCTCCTCGGCCTGGCGGTCTTCGTCTACGTCCCGATCCTCTGGAGCGCCTGGCTGTCGCTCTTCGAGGCCCGCTTCACGGTCACGCCCAGCGAGTTCGTCGGCTTCGAGAACTACCGCACCATGCTCACCGACGACGAGTTCATGGGCTCCCTCGTCACCTTCACCGTCTTCGCCGTGATCATCGTCCCCACCACCTGGGCGCTGTCGCTCGCGCTCGCGCTGGCGGTGAACCGGCTGCGGTTCATGCGCGCGTTCTTCCGGTCGGTGTTCTTCCTGCCGACGGCGGTCAGTTATGTCGCCGCCTCACTCATCTGGAAGATGTCCATCTTCAACGGCGTACGCTTCGGGCTCGCCAACACCGTCCTCGGCTGGTTCGGCGCCGACAACACCGCCTGGCTGGCCAGCCCCGACCCGCCCTGGTACTGGCTGGTCATCGTCACCGTACGGCTGTGGCTGCAGGCCGGCTTCTACATGATCCTGTTCCTGGCGGCGCTGCAGAACATCCCGCCGGAGCTGTACGAGGCGGCGGCCATCGACGGGGCGAAGCCCGGCCGGCAGACGTTCCGGCACATCACGCTGCCCCAGTTGCGCGCGACCTCGACGGCCGTGATCCTGCTGCTGCTCGTGGCCGCCTACCAGGCCTTCGACGAGTTCTTCAACCTGCTCAACAAGACCACCTGGGGGCGTCCGCCCCTGGTGGAGCTGTACTACAAAGCGCTGGGCGAGAACCAGGACTACGGCGCGGGCAGCGCGGGCGCGCTGATCCTGACGCTGCTGATCTGCCTGGTGACGCTGCTCCAGGGCCGGATCATGGGCTTCGGCAGGGGGGAGGGCCCCAAGTGACCACCACCACTCCCAGGCGGGGACCGACGCGCCGGGTCCGCCGCGGGAACGTCATCGGCTCGGCGGGCCTGTACGCCGCCACGGCCGTCGCCGCGCTGCTGTTCCTCGTCCCCTTCTACCTGATCGTGCGGGGCGCCCTGTCCACCGACCGCGAGATCACCGGCGAGGAGTGGCGGTTCTTCCCCACCGACATCCAATGGGGAAACGTCACCGAGCCGTTCGACGATCCGACGGTCGACTTCGCCCGGTCGCTGTGGAACTCGGCGGTCGTCGGAGTGGCGCACACCGTCGGCACCCTGCTGGTCTGCTCACTCGCCGGATACGGCCTCGCCCGCATCCCGTACCGGCACGCCGACAAGGTCTTCTACGCCGTGCTGGTGACCCTGATGGTGCCGACCGCGGTCACCTTCGTGCCCAGCTTCGTGCTGGTCTCCTCGCTCGGCTGGGTGGACAGTTACCGGGGTCTGATCATTCCGGGCCTCTTCAGCGGTTTCACCTGCTTCCTGTTCCGGCAGTACTTCCTGGGGTTCCCCAAGGAGCTGGAGGAGGCGGCGCGGGTGGACGGGCTCGGCTACTGGGGCGCGTACTGGCGGGTCGTCGTGCCGAACTCGCTGAACTTTTTCGCCGCCATCGCCACGATCACCTTCATCAGCGGCTGGAACTCGTTCCTGTGGCCGCTGGTCATCGGCCAGGACCCGAGCTCCTGGACCGTCCAGGTGGCCCTCTCCTCCTACATGACCAACCAGACCGTGAACTTCCATCTGATCTTCATGGCCACGGCCATTTCCATCCTCCCCCTGGTGTGCGTGTTCCTGTTCCTCCAGCGCTGGCTGGTCCAGGGCATCGCACAGACCGGGATCAAGGGCTGAGTAGGAGACCCATGTCATCGCGCACCCCGGCGAGCGGCTCGACCGGTTATGTCGAGGACGTCTCACCCGGCCGCGGGGCCCTGCCCCCGCGCGCCTGGTACGCCTCCTCCGACGCGGCATCCCTGTCCCTGAACGGCAGGTGGCGCCTGCGGGTGTCCCCGACCGCCGACGCGGAGGACGACTCGTTCGCCGAACCCGGCCACGACGCCGGCGACTGGGCGGAGGTGACCGTGCCCGGCCACTGGGTCCTCCAGGGCCACGGCGCGCCGATCTACACCAACCACCTCTATCCCTTCCCCGTCGACCCGCCGCACGTCCCCGCCGAGAACCCCACCGGCGACCATCTGCGCCTCTTCGACCTGCCCGGGACGTGGCCGGGCGACGGCGGGAGCGTGCTCCGCTTCGACGGGGTGGAGTCCTGCGCCCGGGTGTGGCTGAACGGCACGGACATCGGGGAGTTCAAGGGCTCCCGCCTGGCGCACGAGTTCGCGGTCGGGCACCTGCTGAAGCCGTCGGGGAACGTCCTCGCGGTACGGGTCCACCAGTGGTCGGCCGGCTCCTACCTGGAGGACCAGGACCAGTGGTGGCTGCCCGGCATCTTCCGTGACGTGACGCTGCTGCACCGCCCGGTGTCCGGCGTGGGCGACTTCTTCGTGCACGCCGCCTACGACCATGTCACCGGCGAGGGCACCCTGCGCGTCGACTCCGGCACCCCGGGCCGGGTGACCGTACCGGAGTTGGGCATCGACGTGGCGACCGGCGAACCGGTGACGCTCCCGGTCCGGCCGTGGACGGCGGAGACGCCCCGGCTGTACGACGGGGTACTGGCGACGGCGGGCGAACGCGTCCCGCTGCGTGTCGGCTTCCGAACGGTCGTCCTGGACGACGGCGTGATCAAAGTCAATGGGACGCCACTGCTGTTCAAGGGCGTCAACCGGCACGAGTGGCATCCGCGCCGGGGCCGCGCACTGGACCCCGCCACCATGCGCGAGGACGTGCTGCTGATGAAGCGGCACAACATCAACGCCGTCCGCACCTCCCACTATCCGCCGCACCCCGCCTTCCTCGACCTGTGCGACGAGTACGGGCTGTGGGTGATCGACGAGTGCGATCTGGAGACCCACGGATTCGTCGAACAGGACTGGCGGGACAACCCCGTCGACGACGACCGCTGGACCCCCGCCCTGCTCGACCGCGCGGCCCGCATGGTCGAGCGGGACAAGAACCACCCGTCGGTGGTGATGTGGTCGCTGGGCAACGAGGCGGGCACCGGACGCGGACTGACCGCGATGGCCGACTGGATCCACGGCCGGGACCCGTCCCGGCCGGTGCACTACGAGGGCGACTCCGGCTGCCGTGACACGGACGTGTACTCGCGGATGTATCCGCCGCACGCGGAGGTGGAGCGGATCGCCCGGGGCCTGGACGGCGGCCCTCACGGCAGGCGCCGACTGCCGCTCGTCCTCTGCGAGTACGGGCACGCCATGGGCAACGGACCCGGCGGACTGGCCGACTACCAGAAGCTGTTCGAGACGTACGACCGCCTCCAGGGCGGTTTCGTCTGGGAGTGGATCGACCACGGCATCGAGCACCCGGACCTGGGCTACGCCTACGGTGGTGACTTCGGGGAGGAGTTGCACGACGGCAACTTCGTCTGCGACGGGCTGCTGTTCCCGGACCGCACACCCTCACCGGGACTGACCGAGTACAAGAAGGTGATCGAGCCGGTCCGGATCGAGGCGGGCGACACGGACGGCACCGTACGGGTGACCAACCGGTACGACTTCGCGGACCTGTCGCATCTGGAGTTCTCGGTCTCCTACCAGGTGGACGGCCTGCCGACCGGGGCGCACCCGCTCGCCGTGCCCGCGCTCGTCCCCGGGGCGTCGGCGGAGGTCGAGCTGCCCGAGGCCCCGGACGGCAAGGGCGAGGAGGTGCAGTGGACGGTGGAGGCACGGCTCGCCGGGGACACCCCCTGGGCCGGGAGGAACCACGAGGTGGCCTGGGCACAGCGAACGGTGTCCCGCCGCGCCCCGCTGCCCGCCGCCGCCGGCGTACGCCCCACCGTCGACGGGGACCGGATCACCCTCGGCCCGGCGGTCTTCGACGCCCGCACCGGCGCGCCGCGCACCCTCATCGGCGTGCCGGTCTCCGGTCTGCGCCTGGACGTGTGGCGGGCGACCACGGACAACGACGACGGAGCGCCCTGGCAGCCGGACACCCGGTACGGGCTCCTCTGGCGCGAACTGGGCCTGCACCGCATGCGACACCGCGTCGAGGCCGTCGAGACGGACGGCGACGGCCTGACCGTACGGACCCGGGTGGCGCCCGCCGGCCGCGAGGCGGGCCTGCGGACGGCGTACCGCTGGACCTCCGACGGCACGCACGTGCGGCTGGCCGTCTCGGTCGTACCGGAGGGCGACTGGCGGGTGCCGCTGCCCCGGCTCGGCGTCCGCTTCGGCCTCGTCGGGGCCACCGCGGAGGATGCCGTCCTCTGGTTCGGCGGCGGGAACGAGGCGTATCCCGACACCGTGACCGCGTCCAGGGACCTGCTGTGGGACGCCAGTGTCCAGGACCTCCAGACGCCCTACGTCCGCCCGCAGGAGAACGGCGCCCGCGCGCACGTGCGCTGGGCGGAGGCCGGCGGCCTGAGGATCGACGGCGACCCGGAGTTCTGGTTCACGGCCAGGCCCTGGACCACCGAACACCTGGACGCCGCCCGGCACCGCACCGACCTCACCCCCGGGGACACGGTCTGGGTCAACCTGGACCACCGCCAGCACGCCATCGGCTCCCAGTCCTGCGGCCCGGGCCCGCTGCCCCAGTACCAGCTGTGGCCCGAGCCGGCGGAGTTCTCGTTCGTCTTCTCGCCGCCGCGCGACTGACGGACTCAGTGGTCCGCGCAGCAGGGCGTCGGGTCCGGGGCCTCGAACGGCACGAGGGTGCCGCCCAGGGCCGGAGTGGCGGCGAGGACGAGTTCGTCCCGCTGCCACTGCGGCCGGACATGGTCACGGGTCACCATGCGCGTCTGCGGGCCGGGTGGCTCGGGCGTGCCCAGAACCGTCACGCGGGCGATCGCGGAGCCTGCGATCAGCTCCGCGACGGTCATCGTGCCGGTGAGGGCGCGGGCGCCCGGATAGAGCACCGCGCGCCCGACCGCGTCGGGCAGTCCCGGGGAGACGGCACCGTACCCCGCGAGCCGCTCCCGGAGGGTGTCCGGGAGCGGCCGCGCGGGCAGGGACAGCGACACGGCGACGCGCGGCCGGTCGCCGCGCACGAGGTGGGTGCAGCCGAACATGTCCTCGGGCAGGTCGAGTCCGGCTGCCAGTTCGTGCAGCAGGTGGTCGGCGTCGAGCAGGTCCCGGACACCCGCGTCCACGGTGAGGGCGTACGGCGTCACGACGGCAGCACCCACACCGGGTTGGTGTAGAACCACAGGTCGCGCCACGGGTCGGCGTCGCCGACGATGTCGAGGGCGGGGCCCGCCGGGTCGACCCGCGCGCCCATCGCGCCGACGGCGGACCGGTTGCCGTCCGTGCCGCGCAGCCGGACGTACACCGGGCGGTCGACGCGGCCGAGGTCGAAGGTGACGCGGACGGTACCGGCCGGCTTGTCGATGTCGTACGAGCGGACGACCTTCGCCGTGGGCGCGGTGAAGGTGTCCTTGTCGGTGACCGGGCCGGTGACATCACCCTGGATGACGTCGACGCGGGCGAGCTTCGGTGTGAAACCGGCCCAGTTGGTGCCGCCGGCGAGCGCGACGTCGGCGCTCAGCGTGACCCGGGTGCCCTTGCGTACGTGCAGGGCCCCGCCGAGGGTGGCCCAGCGGCTGCCGCCGGAGACCCGGACGTCGAGACCGCTGATGAGCTGTCCGTGGTCGACCCAGACGCGGCCGGCCCGGATGCCGTCCATGACGGCCGCGTAGGAGAAGCCGTCGGCGCCGACGTGGGTGCGGCTGTACTGTCCGGGCCAGAAGTCGCCCTGGGTGACGTCGATCCTCCCGGCGTAGACGGGGTCGTCGTAGCGGCCGTTGGCCGCGAAGTCGCCCCCGCCGCGGGCGCCGGTGTCGGCGTACACCTGGTGGGAGTCGGAGTTGGCGGTGATCCACCAGGGGCGGCCCTCGGCGAGGAGGCTGTCCCACAGGCCGCCGACGGTGGCGGTCATCCAGTCGAAGCCGCCCCAGGTGCGGTAGCTCTCCAGCGGGTAGCCGGGGAAGGAGTTGGCTCCGGGGCTGCCGTCGTAGATGCCGCGGGCGCGACCCATGCCGAGGGGCTTCGGAAGGCCGGCGGCCTGGTGGCCGGGGGCGCCCTCGAAGCCGACGGCGATCTGCCGGTCCCCGCTGCCGGTGGCGTCGCGCCAGGCGCGGATCTCGTGCGGGGAGTCGATGCCCTTGCGCGCGGGGTGGTTGGCGAGCATCAGGGCGTCCTTGACCTTGCGCCGTCTGACCTGGTCCGCGAGGAAGTTGAGGCCGGCGACGGCGAGCGCCTCGTTGGCGGGGGTGGAGTCGCCGGCGCCCTTGACGCTGCCGTCGTAGTCGTTCTCGAACTGCTTGAGGACGGAGACCTCGTGACGGCCGGGGTGGACGAAGACGGTGCCGTGTTCGGCGGCCGGGATGTTCCACTCAAGGCCCTGGAAGACGAGCGTGTCCTCGTGGGCGGCCCGGGCCTGTCTGATGTCCGGGTTGACCTTCTCGACGCCGATCTTCGCGTGGGTGGTGCTGCCGTGGTCGGTGATGACCAGCCAGTCCATGCCGTGCCGGGCGCCCTGGCGGACCTGGTCGACGACGCGGTACTTGCCGTCGCTGCTGTACTGGGTGTGGATGTGGTGGTCGCCCGCGAGCCACAGGAAGCCCTTGCCGCCGCCCTTGCCACGACGGCTGTCGCCCGCCGCGTGTGCGGGCGCGGCCGCACCGGCGCCGGCGGACAGCACGGTGCCGGCCGCGAGCCCCGCGCCGAGCAGCCCGGCCCGGCGCAGCAGCGTGCGACGGGACCTCTGTTCGGGGTTCAGCGCCTCGTCCGGCACGGAGGTGTCGAAGGCGGCGGGCAGGGGCGCCGTCGCCTCCTGCCGGTGGTCGTGTCCGTGGTGGTGATGGTGGTGCGGTCCGTGTGCGTGCCCGTGACCCATGACGTGCCTCCTCGATGCCGCGACGCGACCACGCCGCGAGTGGAGGATCAACGCGGCGCGTGAACGTGGAACGACCGGCGGGTGAGCCGCACATGCCCCGGACACGACGGCTCGCCGCACACCCCGGGTGGGCCGGATCCGCTCTCGGGACCCCGGAGAACTTTCCGGGAGGACCGCATCCCCGCGCCGGACCGGCGAGGAGGCACTGACCGCGTTCGCCGGGGCGTCCACCGCGCGTACGCCCTGACTCACCCGCCCGGTACGCGGCCACCCGGATCCGCCTGGACCCCCTGTCCTGACGGGTGTGAGACGGCGGAAACAGCGGTACGGACGGTGAGTCGGAGCCGTTCGTCCGGGATTCCCTAGGATGGAATCTTGCCGCAGCCGTCTGTCGCCGCCCAGGGGGAGGGAGCGCGACGTGTCCCAACGCCCCCTGAGGAGCGAACCGTTGAGGCCCGTGCGAACGCATCCGACGCCTGCCGGACCGGACGACGGGACATCCCGTCCCGGACGGTTCGTGGGCTGGCTCGGCGGGCTCGGGTGCCTGGCCGCCGGGTACGGAGTGTTCCAGTTCCTGTTCCAGGTGCTGCCCGGCTCCCTGGGCGGGGAGGCGGCGAAGTATCTGATCGCCTCGGTGAGCGGGTTCGGCACGGCGCTCGCCGCGTGGCTGGCCGCCGCGCTGGTTCGGGCCCGGGCCGACGGAGCCGCCCGCCCCGCCGGGCCGCCCGCGACCGGGACCGGCCCCGCGCCCGGTCCGCTCCCCGAGGTCTTCGCGTCCGCCTACGACGCCCTCGTCGCTCAGGTGGCCGTGGTCGACGACCCCGGCCGCGGCCGACTCACCGGCTGGTCGCACTCCCTGGGCGAGAGCAGCCCCTCCCGCCCCACCTCCGTGGGCACCGCGTACGGGCTGCAGATCATGCTCGACCTCGGCATGACCGACGGCCGGCTCGTACCGGGCGAGCTCGTCGACACGCTGTGGCGGCTGCGGCTGCCGGGCGGCGGATGGTCGGCACGGTCCCAGGGGGCCGAGGCCCGGCCGGAGGTCACCGCGCTGGTGCTGGGCGCGCTGGCCCGTGCGGGTGTGTCACCGGACCGGCTCGCTGAAGAGGTGGACCGCTGCACGAACGCGTTCACCCGCGAACTCGACCGCGCGGGACGGGAGTCGACGCACGTGATGACGACGGTGCTGCGCGGGCTGCTGCGCGCCGCACCCCGCCTCGCCGCCCTGCCCTCCCTGCGTGAGGCCCTGGTGGACGGCGCGATCAGCGATCCGGCCCGTGACCATCTGCGCTGCTGGGGCTACCGGCTCGACCCGCCGTACGGATCCCCGTCCCCCCTGCACACGGCGCAGGCGGTGGTCGCGCTGGAGCGTGCCGCACGCGTCCTGGGCGAGAGCGCGGGCGTGCGTGCCGCACGGGAGGACGGGGTGCGCTGGCTGCTGTCCTGTCCCGACGCTCAACACCACGCCTGCGTGGACCTGGAGAACCTGCGCGAGGAGGTACGCCGGCCGCGCCCGGACGATCCCGCGCACCACGAGGTGCTGAACGTACGGCACTTCACGGCGACCTGGATCGTGAGGGCCCTGCTGTCCCGGGGCGCGCTGGAGGTCGCCCGGCGGGACGGCCTGGAAGGGATCTGGCGCGAGCTGCTGGACGGAGCGGTGGCCGCGGTGCGGGCCGGACAGCGGGACGGCATCTGGTCCTGGGACCGGGGTGACAGAAACGAGCTGCGGCACCCGATGTGGATGACGTATCAGGGCCTGACGGCGCTGCGGGGACACGCCCTGTGGGCGTACCGGCCGGACGACACGACGACCACGACGACCACGACGTGACGCGCGGAGACTCGAGAGGGTGGGATGGGTGGGGGATCGACAGGTGCGGGCCGTACGGCGGTTGCTCACGGAGTCACTGGACGGTGAGCACCCCGAGCGGGACCGGGTGGCGGCGGCCGGCGCGGTCGTGGCCCGGCTCGGCGACCCCGACGAACTGTTGGAACTGATCACCGAACTCGCCGGCGGCTCGGGCGATCCGGAGGCCTGTGCCCGGCTGTCGTACCGCCATGTGCTGGGCTTCGACAAGCTGCTGCTGGCCGGCGTCGGCGCGCGGCACATGCTGCGGGTCCATCTGTGGCATGCGGGCGGGGGCGGCACCGGCACGGACGACATCCACAACCATCGCTCGACGCTGGCATCGCACATCGTGCGGGGGCGGCTGAGCATGGAGCTGTACGAGGCGCGCGACGACGGTGAGGGGGTCGAGGCCACCCGGTACGAGGAGTCCCTGGCCGACGGGTCGGCCGACTGGCTGCTGGAACCCGCGGGGCGGGCCCGGCTGCGGCTGACGCACACCGGCCGTTACGCGGCGGGCAGCACCTACGCCCTGCCCGCGCACACCCTGCACCGGGCGTGGTGCGACACCGACGAGCCGACGGTGACGCTGTTCCTGGAGACCGGCGGTGGACGGCGCCGGCACACGGATGTGTTCACGGCGGCGGGACCGCATCCGGGTGCGGTGGCCAAGCAGCCGCTGGACGGGCCCGGTTATCTGGCCGCGCTGAACGGGCTGGCGGAGTTGCTCAGGAGCGCGTGAGCGCCTGCCGCACTACGTCCAGGTTGTAGTCGTCGATGTCGACGCCGGTCAGCTCGGACGGATGCAGCCAGACGTGCTCCTGGTCCGGCAGGGGGAGGGTGATCCTCCGGCTCAGCGGGCGGACCAGGAAGTTCTCCTGCCAGTTCTTGGTCTCCCGCCCCCGGTACTCGCTGACGAAGGACGACTCGCCCACCTTGCGCACGATCTCGCCGAGCAGGCCGGTCTCCTCCTTCAGCTCGCGCAACGCGCCGTCACGGGCGTTCTCCTCGGGTTCGAGCTTGCCGCAGGGAACGCCCCACACCCGGGGCAGGAATCTCTCCGTCGCACTGCGGCGCACCAGGAGCACCCGCCCCTCGTCGTCCCGCACGACCGCGGCCGCCAGTCGTTTCTCGCCGGGGATGTCCATGTCCATGGTTCCTCGGTCCCTCGCCGGAGATGAGTCCAAAGGGTCTGATACCCGCGAAAGTGCCCACCGTACCAGGGTCACTCCCCCCGGTCCCGTCCACCGAACGCCTGGATCTCCGCGTACGACGGGGTCGTTCCCCGCAGGGGCCCGTCACCCGCGCGGATGCCGGCCAGTGCCTCCACCGCCGCGCCCAGTGCCCGGCGGTACAGGAGGGAGCCGAGACTGACGCGGCGGACGCCGAGGTCGGTGAGGTGGGGGACGGACGGCCCGGTGGGCGTGTACAGGATGTTGAGCGGAACGCCGTCCAGGCCGCGCACCAGGTCCGCGATCCTCCGCGGGTCGGTGAGGCCGGGGACGAACACTCCGTGCGCGCCCGCCCGCACGTAGGCGTCGAGACGGTGCCTGGTGCCGTCGCCGTCGCCGAGCCAGTACGTGTCGGTGCGGGCGTTGACGAAGAGGCCGGGGGCCGCGGCGCGGACGGCGGCGATCTTCGCGGCGTGCAGGTCGGCGGGGCCTCTTCCGTCCTCCAGGTTGATGCCGACGGCGCCCAGCGCGTGGAGCTCCCTGGCGAACTCGGCCACCGCGTCGGGGTCGTCGCTGAAACCGCCCTCGGCGTCCACGGAGAGCAGGAACGGTCCGGAGCCGAGGACGCGCGCGAGGTGCAGCGTCAGGTCCCGGGTGGCGGCGGCGCCGTCGGGCAGTCCGGCCGCCGCGGCGACACCGAGGCTCGTGGTCCCGACGGCCCGGAACCCCTGGGCGGCCAGGAGCAGCGCGGAGGCGTGGTCCCAGGCGCACGGCAGCAGCAGGGGCTGGTCCGCGTGGTGGAGGCCGGCGAAGGCGGTGGCGGCCGCGGACGGACGGGAGGTCGGTGCGCTCTCGGTCATGCGGAAACGGTAGAAGCGGAACGCTTCGGTGCCGGCCGAAGTGTCCGTGCCTCTCCGGCCGTGCCCTTTCGCCCCAGCCTCACGGGACGGCACGGACCTGGGACGCCCCGGTTCCGGACGGAGCGCCCCAGGGGCTCATCCCACCCCGACTTCCCCCTTCAACACCAGAGGCAGGTCGACGAGTTCCCGAGTCCGCACCGTTCAGTCACTCAGCGGGACGACCTCATGTCCCTTGTGTCCCCCGCTGGTTGGTATCTCCAACACAGAGGTGTGCGCTGACCGACGCCGAGTCGGCCGCGCAGCCGCCGGCCACGTCTGCCACCGCCATCGCAGTCCCGTCCCACGTCGCCCCCTCCCCCGCCGGGCCGCCGGGCCGTCGGCAACGGGGACGGGGATGGGGGACGGGGACACCGAAGTCGCGGGTGCCGTCCGCCTGCCGGCCGAGCCGCTGCACGCGGGTGTGCCGGTCGGGGTCGTGCAGGGGGTCGCCGTCGATCTCTCTGATACTGGCGGTAGTCGCTCTTGCTCTGGCTGACCGCCGTCGCCACCAGCTCGGCATCCGAGCGCCCCGCCCAGCCAGCCCATCTCACCCGCGGTCACCCCCGATCAAGCTGACCGTCCCGGAGACCCGACACCTACTCGCCGCCGTCTTCAGCCCACCAGCCGTGACCGGGCCCGTACTTCTACACGGGCACGAAGTCGGCCATCCTGTCGCCCTCCGGCTGGACGACTCCGTACGCCCCCTCCGGGACCGCGTTCCAGGCGCCGGGAAGGTCCCCCAGGGGCTCGGAGACGATGAGACGTGCATCGTCGGAGAGCTCGCGCAGGAAGGCGAGGTCGGGGTGGAGGGAGCGCAGGGTCTCCACCCGGCTGCTGTAGAAGAGCGAGCGGGACTCCTTCCGGCTGGAATAGCGGAACGCCCACAGCCGCGCGCCGTCGGTCACCGCGACCGTCATCTGCAGCGGGAACTCCACGCCGTGCGCACGGCCGGTGCGCTCCACCAGACCGGCCATCCGGGCCACCGCGCCGGGCGGGTCCTCCTCCAGGCCCAGGGTGAGCGCCAGGTAGAACATCATCTCGGAGTCCGTGGACCCCTCGATGTCGGCGAACAGGCCCGGGTCCACGGCCATCGCGAGATCGCGTCGCATGAGGTGGAACCCGTCGATCGCGCCGTTGTGCATCCACATCCAGGGGCCGTGGCGGAACGGATGGCAGTTGGTCTGCTGCACCGCCGTACCGGTGGAGGCGCGGATATGGCCGAAGAACAGCGGCGAGACCACATGCCGGGCGATCTCCCGCAGGTTGCGGTCGCTCCAGGCCGGTCCGATGTCGCGGACGACGGCGGGGCTGTCGGTGTCCTCCCCGTACCAGCCGACACCGAACCCGTCACCGTTGGTGGTCTCGACGCCCATCTTGGCGTGCAGGCTCTGGTCGATCAGTGAGTGGGCCGGCCTGTAGAGGATGCTGTCGAGCAGGATCGGAGTGCCCGAATAGGCGAGCCACCGGCACATGTCCACCGCCTTTCCGGCCCCGCGGCCACGACTCGGGCGGAGCCCCGCTGCCCGCCGGGTACCCAGCCGGCCGGGTGGGACGCGAGCCGGGCGGCCTCCCTGCTCCGTTCCGGGCCGTGGGCCCCGGCACCCCGCCCGGCCGCCGCCCTCGGCCCGTCCCCGGCGCGCTCCCGCCGCCTCATCCACGACGGGTGATCATGCCGGAGGCCGTGCACGATGGGATGAAGGGCGAGAAGGCGCGGGGAGCCACGAGGAAGCGCGGCTCACGGCGCAGGCGGGAGGCCCCGATGCCCGTACCGAGTCCGTTCAGCGGCAGCCCGTCCCCGGCCGAGCGGGCCGCGCGCGGCAAGAACGCGCGACGCCGCACGTCACGCTCGTCCCACGGCCGGTTCGAAGCCGCCCGTGGACGGCCCGACCCCGTCGGGATCATCGAGCGGCAGTCCGCGACCCGGCTGCCCGAGCTGGTGCCGGTCCGTTACGGCCGGATGCTCGAATCCCCCTTCCGGTTCTACCGGGGAGCAGCCGCGATCATGGCGGCGGATCTCGGACCGGCTCCGAGCACCGGCCTGACCGTGCAGCTCTGCGGCGACGCCCATCTGCTGAACTTCCGATTGCTGGCCTCACCGGAGCGTCATCTGGTGTTCGACATCAACGACTTCGACGAAACCCTCGCCGGCCCCTTCGAATGGGATGTGAAACGGCTGGCGGCCAGCCTCGCCATCGCCGGACGGGCGAACGGCTTCCCGACCGGCGCGCAGGACGACACGGTGCTCGCCTGCGTGGCGGCGTACCGCGGCCGCATGCGCGAGTTCGCCGGCATGCGCACCCTCGACATCTGGTATGCCCAGGACGACGCCGACCGGCTGCGGGGCATCATGGCCGCGTCGATGGACCGCGAAGCCCGGCGCCGTACGGCGAAGGCGACCGCCCGCGCCCGGTCCCGCACCCATCTCCGCGCCTTCGCGAAACTCACCCGGTCCACCGCCGACGGGCGCCGCATCACCCCTGACCCACCGCTGATCACACCACTGGCCGACCTGCTGGACGACCCCTCGGCCGAGGAGCGGGCCCTGCGGGAGGTCCTGGACGGTTACGCGCGGTCGCTGTCATCGGAACGGCGGCACCTGCTGCGGCGCTACCGCCTGGTCGACATGGCCCGGAAGGTGGTCGGCGTCGGCAGTGTCGGCACACGCTGCTGGATCGTCCTCCTCCTCGGCCGGGACGACGACGATCCCCTGCTGCTCCAGGCCAAGGAGGCGCAGGAGTCGGTGCTCGCCCCGCACACGGACGGCGGGCGCTACGACAACCAGGGCCGCCGTGTGGTCGCGGGCCAGCGGCTGATCCAGACGACCAGCGACATCATGCTCGGCTGGACCCACGCCGTGGGGCTCGACGGACGCCCCCGCGACTTCTACGTACGCCAGTTGCGCGACTGGAAGGGCATCGCCCGCCCGGAAACCATGGACCCGGCCACGCTGTCACTGTTCGCCCGTCTCTGCGGGGCGAGCCTGGCGCGGGCCCACGCCCGCTCGGGCGACCCCATCGCCATCGCCGCCTACCTGGGCCGGGGCGACCGCTTCGACCGGGCGCTCACCGGGTTCGCCCAGGATTACGCCGACCGCAACGAGCGCGACTTCGAGGCGCTGGGGGCCGCCGTCCGGTCCGGCAGGGTGCGCGCCGAGAGCGTGTGACGCGGCCGGCCCGCTGGACGGGGTCCCTGTGCGGGGCGACGAACCGTCTCCGCGAGGCCACCTCCGAAGACGGTGCTCCATCCCTGCACCCGGCACCCGGCACCCGGCACCCGGCAAGGAGGACGCGAGGTGACCGGTGAGCCGTGCACCTACTACCGTCGGGGCCATGAGCACCGGCACCGCACCCTCCCTCGCCGAGGCCCTGGCGGACGGCACGGTCGTCCTCGACGGCGGCATGTCGAACCAGCTCGCGTCGGCCGGACATGACCTGAGCGACGAGCTGTGGTCGGCCAGGCTGCTCGCCGAGGAGCCGGAGGCGGTGACGGCGGCCCACCTCGCGTACTTCGAGGCGGGCGCGGATGTCGCGATCACGGCGAGCTACCAGGCGACGTTCGAGGGCTTCGCGCGGCGCGGGATCGGCCGGGAGGAGGCGTCCGCGCTGCTCGCGCTGAGCGTCGGGTGTGCCCGGGAGGCGGCCCGGCGGGCCGGGGCGTCCCGCCCGCTGTGGGTGGCGGCCTCGGTCGGTCCGTACGGGGCGATGCTCGCGGACGGCTCCGAGTACCGGGGCCGCTACGGCCTGTCGGTCACGGGGCTGGAATGCTTCCACCGCCCCCGCCTGGAGGTCCTGGCCGCCGCGCGCCCCGACCTCCTGGCCCTGGAGACCATCCCCGACACCGAGGAGGCCGAGGCTCTGCTCCGCGCCCTGCGCGGCCTCGGCGTACCGGCCTGGCTGTCGTACTCGGCGGCCGGCAACCGGACCCGCGCGGGCCAGCCCTTGGAGGACGCGTTCGCACTGGCCGCGCGGGCGGACGAAGTGATCGCGGTCGGTGTGAACTGCTGCACGCCGGAGGCCGCCGACCACACGGTCGCGCTCGCCGCCCGTGTCACCGGTAAACCGGTCGTGGTCTACCCCAACAGCGGGGAGGAGTGGGACGCGGGGGCGCGGGCCTGGACCGGCAGGCCGACCTTCACCGCCTCTCGCGTCACGGGATGGCGGGAGTCGGGGGCCCGGCTGATCGGGGGCTGCTGCCGAGTGGGCCCGGAGACGATCTCGTCGGTCGCGGCGACGCTGGGCCGCTCGTAGCGAACTCGCACCAGACCGCCTTCACGTCGTCGTAGGCTGAAGCCCGCGCCTGAAGGAAGGATGCCGAGGTGGCCGGGCGGCCGGACGGGGGCTTGGTGCACGATGTCTGCTTCGGGCAGGGGCGGCAGTGCTCGGCGGAGAAGAACACCTTGAGGACCGGAGTGCCGTTGCGGTGGTGTTTCTGTTCCCACCACTCGAAACTTCGGTGCCCGCCTGGACATACGGCGCTCTCGTCCTCCCAGTCGATGGTGAAATCGGCATGGGAGAAGCCCTGATCCTCTCGGGACTGGCGGCTGCTGTCGTGCGGGGCCGGGCCGAGCAGTTCCATACCCTGCCCGGTCGCGGACAGGAACAGCGCGGCAGTGGTGCAGCCGGCGTCCACGACGGAACGTCCGGCAGCAACCCCCGTTCCGTGAGCGCCTGGTGGACCGGTTCGGTCATCTCGGTGTCGGCCACCACGGCATCGGTGGTGGCCACCTGCGTGATCACATGCGGCGCGTCCGGCTCACAGGTCTCAGTCAGGTGCGCTTTGTAGCCGGTCCAGCCGGAGCCGCGCTTGATCCCGTAGCGGGCGTCGGTGTCGTAGGGCGAGCACAACCGTTGATGAACCGGCGGGAGATCCTTGGTCTCCCGCCGGCGCACGCCCCTCTCGTCGTGGTGGTACTGCTGGACCCAGGAGACACGCAGGACCTGCACTGCCTCGATCTCACGCAGCCAGCTCGGAGCCGCGGGGGCGTAGACCGCGTCCAGCAGGAAGAACCCGTCCTGTCCGACCTGCTCGGACCACTGTTCACGGACCTCTTCGCCCTTGGGGAAACGGTAGTCGTCCACGCGTGGCCCGTAGCGCTCGGCCCACTCGGCCGTGACCAGGCCGGACAGCCATGCCGGGGCAGCGACCGCCAGCGCCTCCAGTGCGGCCCGCAGCGTCTCGCCGACGAACTCCATCCGGTTCAGTGTCCGCACCGCCGCCAGCACGTGCGTGGAATCGGTCCGCTGCCGGCCACCGGCCTTCAGCAGGCCCAGCCCGCGCAGGCGTTCCAGCACCAGCTCCAGCGTCGTCTGTTCCAGTCCGTGCTCGATGAGACGGGAACGGAACAGGCTCAGCACGGAGGCATCGAACCCGGGATCATCCAGCTCAAGGCCGAGGAGAAACTTCCAGTCCATCCGGGCCCGTACCTGGTCAGCGGCCTGCCGATCGGTCAGCCCCTCCGCGTACTGCAACACCGACACCAACGCCAACGCCCCCGGCGAGACAGCCGGACGCCCCCGGACAGCAAACGCCCCGGCGAACGCCTCGTCCTCAAACAGCGGACCCAACGCCTCCCGGATCCGCACCGCCAGCGTCCCCTTCGGGAACGCTGCCCGCACCACCCGGGCCGTCAGCTCCGGCACCCCATGATCAGCCCGCGGCTCCAGCGACATCTCTCGGCCCTCCCACCCACGACCACAACAACCACGGAGGACCAACGACCCAACCCTGCTCGAATCACGCATTCCTCAGCAGAGTCCTGAAGGGCGGAGTATCCACGGAGGAATCTGATGAAGGACGCTCCGGACCGCCTCCAGTGGGCGATGAACCACTGTCTGGCCCAGATCGGGATCGAGCACGCCGAGCACCGTGCCCGTGCGCTCGGCATCGGTGAGCGGCTGGAGGTGCTCAAGGACTACCCGACGCCCCCGGGCTGCACGTCCCCGTTCGCGCCGGCGTGGATCAACGAGATGGTGAGCCGGCGGGCGGGGTAGCAGGCGGTCCACCCCTGGGACGGGGAAAAGGGCTGGCGGCGCCGGGTTCGCGTCGTCCAGCATGGAGTCCATGATCGACGAACCCGAGCGATGGACCCAGGCGACCGTCTACCCCGACATGTGGGCCGACCCGGACGCCGACCCCCGCAACAACGACGGCCCCGCGCCGGACGGGGAGCTCGCGACGCTGGTGGACGTGCTGACGAACTACCGGCTGACGCTGCGGATGAAGTGCGAAGGGCTGGACGCGGAGCAGTTGGCGCGGCGTTCGGTGCCGCCGTCGACGATGTCGCTGCTCGGGCTGGTGCGCCATCTCGCCGAGGCGGAGCGGGACTGGCGCAACTGGATCAGCGATACGGAGCCTCTGCCGAAGCTGTACGGCAGGCGGGACGGGGACTTCGACGACGCCGTCGGCGATCCGGCCGTGGTCGAGGCCGCCTACGCGGATCTGGAGCGGGAGCAGGCCGCGACCGACGCGGCACTCGCCGCTCATACGGATCCGGGCGTGCGGCTCGGGAAGGAAGGCATCGCGGTGCGGGAGCTGTTGGTGCACCGGGTCGAGGAGTACGCCCGCCACTGCGGGCACGCGGACCTGTTGCGTGAGTGCGTCGACGGGCGTGTGGGGCAGTAACGGGACTGCCGGGCGGTTCAGTTGCGGCGGAGGGCGCCCGTGCGGCGCAGACGGCGGACGACCGAGCGGAGTTCGGAGGGCGGCGGGGCGGGGTCGGAGGCCTCCGGGGCGGTCCACAGGGCGAGTTCGAGGTCGCGCGGGCCCTGGACGGTGTGCGGGGCACCGTCGCCGAAGATCCGCACCGGGTGGTGGGCGTCCCACCGCTCCCACCCCGGCGAACCGTCGGTGACGAACCGTACCCACGCCGCGTGCATCGCGTCGGCCAGTTCCGGCGGCGCGCCCCCGCCGGTGAGTTTGCGGGCGTCGGGCTCGTCGCGGCTGTCGAAGACGAAGCCCAGCTCCAGGGCGTGGCAGGCGCCCATACCGGGCCGGTTGGAGGGCCAGGCGAACTCGTAGACGTACGAGGGCTCCGTGCGGCCGTCGGCCAGGCGGTGCAGCGGGGCGCGCAGCAGGTGGTCGGTGACCAGCTGGCCGACCGTCTCGGCGGTTCCGGCGCCGGGGTGCAGGGCGCGGTAGCCACGCGGGACCTCGCTGCCGCAGCGGCAGCGGGCCATCGCGCCGGCGAGGGCGACCGTGCCGAGGCGGTCGACGCGTTCCAGGAGGCCGCCGGGGACCAGCCAGAGGCGGTGTTCCTCGCGGGTCCAGCCGGTCAGGAGGTCGACGCCGGGGGCGGCGCCGTCGGTGAGGGCCTCCAGCGGGTCGCGCGGGACCAGGTCGCCGTCGAGGACGATGCCGAAGGCGGGGCCGCCCAGGACGGGGCTGCTGAGACGGCCGATGTCGGCCTGGACGCGGAGCAGCTGCTCGCGGTCGACAGCGGTGAAGGCCGCGGCGGTGGCCGGGATCCTCAGGCGGTTCGCCATACGGCGGACCATGCGCCGTACCTTGTCGCGGTCCGTGGTCTCGGGCGGGCCGCTCTGCAGGACGGCCCGCCGGACCAGCCCTCGCGTCTGCGGGGCGGCGACGAGCGCGCCGGTGCTGATGGCCCCGGCGGACTGGCCGCCGAGGGTGACGCGGCCGGGGTCGCCGCCGAAGGCCGTTATCGACGCGTGGACCCAGCGGAGGGCGGCGAGCTGGTCGCGCAGGCCGAGGTTGGCGGGGGCGTCCGGGAGGAGGCCGTAACCCTCTGTTCCGAGGCGGTAGTTGACCGAAACGAAGACGACGCCGTCGCGGGCGAAGGTGCGGCCGTCGTAGACGGGGACGGCGGAGGAGCCTCGGGTCAGGGCGCCGCCGTGCAGCCATACGAGGACGGGGAGCCGGGCGTCGGGGGACGGGTCGGGGGTCCACACGTTCAGGTTGAGACAGTCGTCACCCTTGATCACCGGGTCGGAGAGGTACTGGGCGAACGCCTCGGAGTACGGGGGTTTCGGGGCCGTCGGGCCGAAGGCGCCGGCGTCGCGTACGCCGTCCCAGGGCTCCGGGGGGACGGGCGGGCGGAAACGGCGGGGGCCGAAGGGGGGTGCCGCGTACGGGATGCCCCGGAACACGGCGACGTCCCGCTCGCGGCGGCCGCGTACGGCACCGTATGGCGTCCTGATCACGGGGTTCTCCCGGCCTGCCGTCATGTGCCCACCAGCCCTTCACCGCGCCGTGCTCACGCCGCACCGGCCCTCCGAGGCCGGACACGGGCCGGACCCACCGGTAACACCAGAGCACCGCCACGCTCATCGGTATTCCTGTCACGTGTGAGAGTTCTTCCCGCCCCGGAGTGCCGGACCTACAGCAGGAAGCGCTTTCTATGCGTTCCCTGTCCGGTGGAGAGGTGGATTCCCGATGGCCCGTACGGGTGGTGCCGGCATGACGGCCGGGCCGACGCTGGCGGTCGTGGCCCGGGAGGCGGGGGTGTCCGTGCCGACCGCGTCCAAGGTCGTCAACGGCCGCGAGGACGTGGCCCCAGAGACCCGCCGTCGCGTCACGGCGGCCCTGGACCGGCTCGGGTACGTCAGGAAACCCCGGTTCGACGGAGCGAGGCCCCCGCACCCGGTGGACCTGGTGGTGCACTCCCTGGGGGACTCCGCCTCGGGCGCGGTGCTGTACGGCGTGGAGGAGGCGGCGCACGACGCCGGGCTGGAGATCGTGGTGTCGGCGGCCCTCACACGGAGACGTTCCGGGCGCCCGGACCGGGTCTGGCTGGAACGGCTCGTGCTGCGCGGATCGGCGGGGGTCCTGTTCCATCTGGCCGAGTTGAGCGAGCAGCAGTACGCGTGGCTGGAGCGGTACCGCATCCCCTTCGTGATGATCGACCCGGTCCGTGAACCCGCGCCGGGCGCCGTCTCGGTGGGCGGGGCGAACTGGCAGGGCGGGGTGACGGCGACGGAGCACCTGCTGTCGCTCGGCCATGAACGCATCGCCGTCATCGCCGGCCTCCGGGGCACGATGTCCGGCGGTGCCCGCGTCGCCGGATACCGCTCGGCCCTCGCCTCGGCCGGTGTGCGCCACCGTCCCGAGTACGTCCGGCACACCGGCCCCGACGAGGCCGCGGCCCACCGCCGGATGCGCGAGCTCCTCGATCTGCCGGAGCCGCCGACGGCCGTCTTCCTCTGCTCGGACCGGATGGTGTGCGGGGTCTACGAGGCGCTGGCCGAACGGGGCTTGCGGGTGCCGGACGACATGAGTGTGGTCGGCTTCGACGACCTGCCCGAGGCCCGCTGGCCCACCCCGGCGCTGACCACCGTCCGCCAGCCGCCGGCCGAGATGGCGGCGACGGCCCTGCGCCTCCTCCTGCGCATGGCGGACGGCCACCGTCCGGAGAGCACCCGCACGGAACTGTCGACCCGGCTGGTGGAACGCGCCGGCACCGCACGGCCACGGGACCCGTCCGACCGGCAGGGACCGCGTGTAGCACAGTGGAAGGCGGTTGCGGGCACCTTCGGACCGTAATCAACCTCCTTGGTGAAATCTTCCGTTGCGTTACACTGCGTATCCATATGCTGCGTGCGTGACCAACGACGTGACGAGCGCCATACCGAGCGCGTCGGCAGGTGGGGACCCCCCGGGTGGCGACGGCCCACCCCGCCCCTCGTGGCTCCGGCGGACGGCCCTGCGGATTCGCGACGCCTCCGCGGGCGCGTGGATGATCACCCTCCTGCTGCTGGCGGATCTCGTGACCGTCCTCGGGGCGGGCGCGATCTGGCTGACGCTCGGCGGGGATCCGGCGGTGGTGGGGGTGACGGCGGCGGCCCTGCTGGCGTTCGCCGCCGCCATGCTGCCGCTCATCGGGCGCCGGGGCCCGGACGGGCAGCCACCGCTGTGGCCGCCGTTCGTCCTCGTGGTGATCCCGCTGGCCGTGCTGGCCGTCGGAGTGCCGGCCTGGGGCACATGGGCGTTCCTGGACAGCCGCCCGGTGGAGGTGACGCATCGGGTCGACCTCGATCCCGGCCCTCCCCTGGTGGACGGCGACACCGTCATCGCCTCCGTGCACACCGACGACCCCAAACCGCGGCTCACCATCGCCTTCGACGTGGCCCCGCACGACCCTGCCGCTCCGGTGTGCGTGCCCGGCACCGAACTGACCGTGATCTTCACGGCGGGCGCCGGGAAGGACCAGGTGCACTCGGGCGTCCCCGGCACGGAGTTCACCTTCGCCCTGGGGCGGGGCACGACCGATGTCGAACTGTCCGTCCGGCTCGACGCGGAGCCGGGCTGCGCAGTGGATCTGTCCGTCGCCTCCGCGCATCTGGATGACTAGGAAAGAGAGCCCAGTGACAGCCAAGAAGCGCTCTCCGCGCTCCCTCCGCTCCCTCGGTCACCGGTGCGCGCGGGTCACGGCCGCCGCCGCCCTCCTGTTCGGCGCCGTGGCCTGCGGATGGACGGCGGACGGGGCGGACGAGAAGTCCTCCCTCACCGGCACCGTGTACATCGGCGGCAAGAACGACCAGCCGGGGTTCAACCTCCACAGCGCGCACACCGACCGCGGCTTCGAACCGGACCTGGCCGCCTACCTCGGCAAGCGGATCGGTTTCACGCCGAAGTGGCACGACGTGGTGTCCGCGCACCGGGAGCAGGAACTCGTCGACAAGGCCTCGGCCCTGATCATCGCCACCTACTCCATCACTCCGCGGCGGGACGAACAGGTCGACTTCGTCGGGCCCTACTTCGTCACCAAACAAGGGTTCCTGGTCCGCGAGGACTACCAGGGCATCAAGAGCGAGAAGGACGTCGCGGGCAAGGTGATCTGCACGGTCGAGGGCTCCACGTCGGCCCTCGCGGCGCTGCCCGGCGGGACGACGCCGCACGAGGAGAGCGACTACTCGACCTGTGTGCGCAAGCTCCAGCAGGGCGACGTGGACGCCGTGTTCACCGACGAGGCGCTGCTGTACGGATTCGTGGAGCAGCAGAAGCGCAGCAAGACGCCCGTCAGGGTCGTTCCCGACGTCTCGTTCGGCAGCATCAACCGATACGGCATCGCGCTGCCGGAGGGCCGCCGGGGCGACTGCGACAAGCTGCGCGACGCCCTGCGCGACTACCTCAGCGAGGAATGGGCCGCCGATGTGAAGGCCCAGCTGCCCGCGCTCGTCACCGCGTACCCGGGTGACTGGGAGAACGTGTTCCGCCCCGACGGGGAGGACGTGGACACGTACTCCTCCTGCAAGAACTGATCAACGTGCGGCGGCGGCCCAGGTGATGCCGCCGAGCAGGTGGGCACGGAAGCGCGGGTCGGCGTAGGCCTCGGTGGCGTGGCCGAGGGCGGTGTAGAAGACGCGGCCGGCGCCCTGGTCACGGCACCAGGCCAGCGGGTGGTCGTCGCCCATGCCGCCGCCGTCGTACGACGACTCGTCGGCGGACAGCAGGACCCGCACTCTTCCGCGGGGGCCGGTGCGGAAGTCGTACCACTCGTCGGTGAACTCCCAGACCGGGGGCAGGTGCCGGGTCGCCGGGTGGTCGCGGTCCTCGGTCAGGACGCGGCCCGGCTGGAAGGCGGGGTGCCTCTCGAAGCGGGCGCCGAGGAGTTCGCCGTAGTACGGCCAGTCGTACTCGGTGCAGGCGGCGGCGTGCACGCCCACGAACCCGCCGCCCGCCTCGACGTACGCCGCGAGCCGCGCGCGCCCGGCCGGGGTGAGCACCTCGCCGCTGGTGGAGAGGAAGACGACGGCGGCGTACCGGTCGAGAGGGCTCTCGAAGGCCTCCGGGTCCTCGGTGGCGTCCACCTCGAAGCCGCCGAGCCCGCGCAGGGCGGCGACACCGGCCGGGATGGATTCGTGCCGGTAATCCGTTGTGCGGGTGCAGACGAGAAGCGCGGGAGCGGCCATGCGCCGGAGCCTACGCGAGGGTGCCGGGCGGCCGTGCGTTCCTGCGCGAGGCGCAGGTCGCGGTGAGCGCGTCGCGGCGGGCGCGGGCGACGGCGCGGGCCGGTGCCGAGGACCTGGTGGGTGAGCTGGTGGTCGCGGTGCAGATGGGCTTCGGCACGCGGCAGCTGCCGCGGGCGCTGGGTGCGCTGCGTCGCCGCTTCCCCCGGCTGGAGGTCAGCGTCTTCGAGGAACCGAGCTCCGCCGAGCTGGATCGGCTGTGCCGCCGGGGCACGCTGGACTTCGCCCTGATGGCGGCGTGCGAGCGGAGCCCCGCCAACGCCCACCACCTCGGCGACGAGGAGCTCGTCGTGGTGCTGGGCGCCGGGCACCCGCAGCTGGCCTCGGACCGGGTCGAGTTGCGGGAACTCGACGGGGAGCCGTGGGTGCGGTTCGACCGTGACAGCGTGCTCGACGGCGCACTGCTGGGCGTGCTGCGGGACAACGGTCTGGCCCCGGTCACGGCCGCCCGCGTGTCCCAGACGGCGACGGCCGTGCGCTGGGCCGCCCACGGGCTGGGAGTGACGCTCGTCCCGGCCTCGGCGGTGCCTCCCGGTCACGAGCACCTCGTCCGCCCGGTGTCGTCGGCCGTCTTCCGGCCCGTCATCGCCGTGGTCCGGCAGGACGCGGGCCCGGCGGAGACGGCCTTGCTCGAACTCCTGCACGGGGAGACCTGGGTCGAGGCCGGGGTCGAGGCCGAGTCCGCGGCCCCGTTCGCGTCCGAGACCGAGTCCGAGGCCGTATCCGTGGCCGAAGCCGCATCCGGAGCCGGATCCACGTCCCGGTCCGAGGCCGCGTCCCGGTCCTTCTCCCCTGTTCTGACGACCCGGGCGAGCCGCCCCACGCAGGGCGGGCCGGGTTCAGAGCTGGGTGTAGCCTCCGTCCACCGCAAGCTCGATGCCGGCGGTGTACGTGGCGTCGAAGGCGAGGAACGCGGATGCCCCCGCGATCTCCTCGGGGGTGCCGAAGCGCAGCATGGGATTGTCCGCGACCCGCTCCGCCGTGAACTCCTCGGCGGCCTCCGCGGTCATCGTCCGCTCCAGGATTCCCGTGTCGACGGGACCGGGCCTGACCGCGTTGACTCGGATGCCGCGCGACAGCAGGTCGCCGAGGTGGTGAGGAGGCCGCGGGTGTCCGGCCCGAACCGGCCCGCTCGGTGTCCGATTCCTTCAAGACCCGTCCGGCGGGCCCGCCCTACGGTGGGTGACATGAGTGCACGCTTTGATGCCATCGGGATGGTCGTCTCGGACATGGCCGCCTCCGTCGCCTACTACCGGCGGCTCGGGTTCGCCTTTGCGGAGGGGGCCGAGACACAGGGACATGTGGAAGCGGAACTGCCGGGCGGACTGCGGTTCATGATGGACACGGAAGAGGTGGTCCGGTCCTTCCACACGGAGTTCGAGCCGCCGGGGGGCGGGGGCAGGACCTCGCTCGCACTGCGCTGCGACGGTCCCGCCGAGGTCGACACGCTCTTCGAGGAGATGGCGGCCGCCGGCAGCCGTTTCGAACTCAAGCCGTGGGACGCGGTGTGGGGACAGCGCTACGCCGTCCTCCTCGACCCGGACGGGAACGGGGTGGACCTGTTCGCTCCGCTACCGGCGGACGAGTAGCTCGCTCAGGGACAGGCCCGTCAAGTCCCGCACGTCACGCGCGAGATGAGGCTGATCCGCGTACCCGCTGCGGGTCGCCGTCTCCGCGAAGGGGACGCCCGCCCACACCAGGGCCAGGGCGCGGCGCATGCGGAGGATGCGGGCCAGGGTTTTCGGACCGTAGCCGAACTCCGTCACGGCACGGCGGTGCAACTGCCGTGCGCCGAGCCCCAGTTCGTCGGCGATCGCGGCGACCGGGCGGCCCTCTCCGAGCGCCGCCACGAGACGGCCGAGCAGGGGGTCGGGCGGGGCCGTCTCCGCTGCCAGGCGCAGGGCCAGCTCCTCCAGGCCGTGGACCGGGTCGTCCGCCGCGTTGACCCGGGCGGTGAGGCGGCGTACGTCCGCCGCGGGCCACAGGTCGACCAGGTCGACACGACGGTCGCGCAGTTCGTGGGCGGGGACGCCCAGCAGGGCGGGTGCCGTGCCGGGGTGGAAGCGGACGCCCGCCCAGGTGGCCGGCGGTCCCCCGGTGACGTGTGCGCGGGTGTCGGGGCCGGCGACCAGCAGCCGGCCCTCCTTCCAGAGCAGGTCCATGCAGCCGTCGGGCAGCACCCTGCCCTCCCCGCTGCCGGAGGGCGAGTTGGTCCACACGACCGCGCCCGTCAGCCGTGCCGCCCGCTCCCTGTACACGTCACCCAGGTTACGCCGGGCGGGCCCGCCACTCCTGGGGGCTGACGTCGTAGGCCCGCTTGAAGGCGGTGGACAGGGCGAAGGCGCTGCCGTAACCGACCTGGCGGGCGATCGCCCCGATGGTGTCGTCGGTGTCACGGAGGCGGTCCGCGGCGAGGGCGAGGCGCCAGCCGGTGAGGTACGCCATCGGGGGTTCGCCGACGAGCCGCGTGAAGCGGCGGGCCAGGGCGGCGCGGGAGACGCCGGCCTTCGCGGCGAGTCCGGCGATCGTCCACGGGTGGGCGGGGTCGTCCTGGAGCAGCCGTACGACCGGGCCGACGACCGGGTCCGCCTGCGCCCGGTACCAGGCGGGCGGTTCCGCCTCCGGCCGGTCGAACCAGGTCCGCAGCGCCGCGATGACCAGCAGGTCGAGCAGCCGGTCCAGGACGACCTCCTGACCGGGTGCGTCGCGGACGATCTCCTCCATGAGGAAGGGGGTGAGCGGGCAGTCCCACACCTCGGCGGTGAGGGAGAGCAGCGGCGGCAGCGCGTCCAGCAGCCGTCCGCCGATCTCGCCGCGCATCTGGTAGGTGCCGATCAGCAGCACCGTCGCGCCGTCGGGGCGGTCGCCCCAGGTGCGGACGCCGAGGTCCATGACGCCGTTCAGGGGCCGTCCGTCGGGGTGGTGGCACTCGCCGCCGGGGAGGATCAGCGCCTGGGGGGCCGTTCCCGGGTCGTCGGCGCAGGTGTACGGGGCCGGGCCGCGCGCGATGACGAGGTCGCCGGGGCGCAGTCGGAGGCGCTCGCCCTCGTCCGGCACGATCCACGCCCGGCCACGGACGAGGAGCATCACCGTCAGCGGGGCGCGGTCCTCCACGCGGACCGCCCACGGCGGGTCGAAACACGCGCGGATCATGAACGCGCCGCGGGCCCGGGGGCCTTCGAGCAGGCCGGTGAGTGCGTCCATGGGGTCAGCGTAGACGCGGGCTTATGGGAATGAGCCGTTCGACGATGGTCGCGTGCGCCGTACCGGAGTTGACTCGGTGGCATGACGGACAACGCGAAGAGTGCGAAGGACATGACCCTGGTCGTCACGGGCGCCTCGGGGCGTACGGGGAGCCGGGTGGCGCGCTCCGCCGAGGCGGCGGGGCTGACGGTACGGGCGGCGTCGCGGGCGACCGGGTTCGACTGGGAGGACCGGTCGACCTGGGCGGACACCCTGCGCGGGGCGAGCGCGGCGTATCTGGCGCACCCCGCCGACGTCGGCGCTCCGGGGACCGCGGAGGCGGTCGGTGAGCTCGCCGGGGTGGCACTGGGCCTGGGGGTGCGGCGGCTGGTGCTGCTGTCCGCGCGGGGCGAGGACCAGGCACTGCCCACCGAGGAGGCGCTGCGTGCGTCGGGCGCGGACTGGACGGTCGTACGGGCCGCCTGGTTCGCGCAGAACTTCAGCGAGGGGCCCTTGCTGGCGGAGGTGCTGCGCGGGGAGCTGGTGTTTCCCGCGGGTGAGGTGGCGGAGCCGTTCGTGGACGTGCGGGACGTCGCGGAGGTGGTGGTGGCCTCGCTGACGGGCGGGGAGCGGTATGCGGGGCGGACGCTCACGGTGACCGGGCCCCGGCCGCTGACCTGGCGGGAGGCGGTGGCGGAGATCGCGGCGGCGACGGGGCGGGCGCTGACGTACCGGGCGGTGCCGGCGCGTGACTACGGGGAGGCGCTGGTGGGCTTCGGGGTGCCGCCGGAGGAGGCCGCCTTCCTCACCGGGGTGTTCGAGACCCTGCTCGACGGCCGTAACGCGCACGTGGAGGACGGGGTGCGGCAGGTGCTGGGGCGCGGGCCGCGGGAGTTCGGGGACTTCGTGGCGGAGGAGGCGGCGGCCGGGACGTGGGCGGCGTGAGCCGGGGTGATCCGCCCTCGCCGCCCCTTCCCGTTCCGGGGGTCGGGCGGAGCCCCGGGTTCGGGACGGGAAGGGGCGGCGGGGCGGGAAACGGCATCCACCGGGCGGTGGAGGAGACGGATCACTTCTCCTCCTGGGGCGGCGGGCTCTCGCCGTCCCTCGGGTGGATGGTCTTCACGTGCGTGCGCAGGCGTGCCGTGACGTCCTCCGGGGGCAGGAAGCGCGACCAGCGTTCGGGGAACTCGGAGGGCATGTCGGGGTCGGCCTCCCCGGCCGTGGCGGTGGTGCGGGCGACGTACTCGGCGACCTGGGCCTGCCGCAACCGCTCGTTGGCCTCGCGGGCCGCGGCGGTCGCCGCGGCCGGCCAGACCCGGTCGATGGCCGCGTTGACGGCGGCGCCGACGAGCACCGCGAACGCGGACACGCCGATCCACAGCAGCACGGCGACGGGGGCCGCGAGGGAACCGTAGATGGTGGGTCCCTCGACGGTGTTGGTCAGGTAGATGCGCAGCAGGAAGCTGCCGAGCACCCACATGCCGAGGGCGACCAGCGCGCCGGGCACGTCCTCGATCCAGGGGGAGCGCACGGGTACGGAGACGTGGTAGAGCGTGGTCAGGAAGGCGACGGACAGCAGGATCACGACCGGCCAGTAGAGGACCTGGACGAGCGTCGTCGACCAGGGCACGATCTCCACGACCGCGTCCGGTCCCGCGACCATCAGCGGCAGCGCGATCGAGCCGATCAGCAGGGCCACGATGAACAGCAGGAAGGCCAGCAGCCGGGTCTTCACGATCCCCCGGACGCCGTCGAGGCCGTACATGACGGTGATGGTCTCGATGAAGACGTTCACCGCGCGGGAGCCCGACCACACGGCGATCAGGAAGCCGAGGGAGATCACGTCGGGGCGGCCGCCCTTCGTCACGTCCCGCAGGATCGGCTCCGCGATCTGGCTGACGCCCCGGTCGGAGAGCACCGTGCGGGAGGCGTCGAGGAGGTTGCGCTGCAGGCTGTGGATGGTCTCGGCGCCGGTCCACGCGTCGACGTAGCCCAGCAGGCCGATCATGCTGAGCAGCAGCGGGGGCACCGACAGCAGCGTGAAGAACGCGGCCTCGGCCGCCAGGCCCAGGATGCGGTACTCCATGCAGGAATTGACGGTGTCCTTGAGCAGCAGCCAGGCGGTCCTCCGCTTGGAGACGTTCCGGTACAGGGCCCGGGCCCGGTGGAGGCGGCCGGAGGGCTCGTCTGGGGGTTCACTTGCTGGCTGCACGCCCTAAAGGTATCCGTCGTGCCTGGTCGCACTCACCCAGAGGCGGGATCGCCGGGTGAGGAAGGCCCGCCGCCGGGTACGTTCGGGACATGGCAGGCACCACGCACACCGTGACCAACCAGGCTCCACCGCTGGTGCAGTACGACGTCTTCGGCGCCGACCGGGCTCTGGTGGAGGCGGTCGAACGGCATCTGGCGGCGGACGTGCTCGACGAGGGACGCTCGGAGCTGTCGGCCCTCGGGCGGACGACCGGTTCCGCGCAGGTGCAGGAGTGGGGAGTGCAGGCCAACGAGCATCCACCGCGGCTGCGCACCCACGACCGCTATGGTCACCGGATCGACGAGGTCGACTTCCACCCTTCCTGGCACCGGCTGCTCGGCAAGGGCGTCTCGGCAGGGCTGACGGGGGCGTGGGGACGGCCGGGCGGGCATGTGCGCCGGGCGGCGGCGTTCTTGATGTGGACCCAGGTGGAGGCCGGCAACCTGTGCCCGCTGTCGATGACCCACGCGGCGGTGCCCGCGCTGCGTACGGATCCGGCGCTGGCGGCGGAGTGGGAGCCCCGGCTGACGTCGGCCGTCTACGACCGTGCCCTGCGGCCACCCGGGCAGAAGCCCGGCGCGCTGTTCGGGATGGGCATGACGGAGAAGCAGGGCGGCAGCGACGTACGGGCGAACACGACGGCCGCGCGGCCGCTGGCCGAGGACGGCGCGTACGAGCTGACCGGGCACAAGTGGTTCTGCTCGGCGCCGATGTCCGACGCGTTCCTGGTACTGGCGCAGGCGCCCGGAGGGATCACGTGTTTCCTGGTGCCGCGGGTGCTGGAGGACGGCACGCGCAACGTGTTCCTCATCCAGCGGCTCAAGGACAAACTGGGCAACCGGTCCAACGCCTCCGCCGAGGTCGAGTTCGCCGGGACGTGGGCGCGCCGGGTCGGGGAGGAGGGGCGCGGGGTGCGCACCATCATCGGGATGGTGGCGGCTACCCGGCTCGACTGCGTGCTGGGCTCGGCAGGGCTGATGCGGCAGGCCGTGGCGCAGGCGGTGCACCACTGCACGCACCGCGAGGCGTTCGGCGGGAAACTCGTCGACAAGCCGCTGATGCGCAACGTACTGGCCGATCTGGCGCTGGAGTCGGAGGCGGCCACCACACTGGCGCTGCGGCTGGCGGCGGCCTACGACGACGGCGGTGAGCAGGAGCGGGCGCTGCTGCGGATCGCGGTGCCGGCGGCGAAGTACTGGGTGACCAAGCGGTGCGCGCCGGTCGCGGTGGAGGCGGCGGAGTGCCTGGGCGGGAACGGCTACGTCGAGGAGTCGGGGATGCCCCGGCTGGTGCGGGAGTCGCCGTTGAACTCGATCTGGGAGGGCGCGGGCAATGTCCAGGCGCTGGACGTACTGCGGGCGCTGCGCCGGGAGCCGACGGTGCTGGACGCGTATCTGCGGGAGGTCGGGCAGGCGCGCGGGGCGGATCACCGGCTGGACGGGGCGATCAAGAACCTGCTGACCGGGCTGGCGGATCTGGAAGGTGCCGAAGGGCGGGCGCGGCGGCTGGTGGAGCGCCTCGCGCTGGTGCTCCAGGGGTCGCTGCTGGTGCGGTACGCGCCGCCGGAGGTGGCGGACGTGTTCTGCGCGGCACGGCTGGGTGGCGACGCGGGCGCGGCGTTCGGGACGCTGCCGCACACGCCGGCTCTGGCGTCGGTGGTGGAGCGGGCCCGGCCGGTTTCCTGAGCGGCCGGCGACCCGTCCGAGAACACGGGCGCGGGCGCGGGCCCGAGGGGCACGGCGCGCGAACGCCCGAAGCCGCGCAACCGGCCACCCACCCAGGGGGCGCGGGGACCTGCGCGACCAGCCACCCACTGCCCGAGAGCCGCCGACGCGCAGCGAGCCGTACCCCGTGCCGCGCACACCGCCCCGCCTCCGCCCGGCACAACGCGGGGGTGGTGCTGCGCCGACACGGCACCACCCCCGCCGCACGGGCCCCATGGGAGCCGTGGACGCCGCTCGGGGCGACGTCGCTCAATCTTCAAACAGTCGACGGCGGTCCACCAGGGTTGCAGGGGGTTGCAACGTGCTGTCGCCGTCCCCGTACTGAGCGTCTTCACCCGGGGCAGACGGCAGTATGGGTCCGACAGGTCTTCTTCCGGGAGGTCCGGTGGCGTTCTCGCCGATGGACATGACGCATCTGACGGCCGTCGACACGGCGCGTGCGGCGCGGGTGCTCGACGAGGTCCGCTCCGCCGCGCTGTCCGGGCAGCGGCTGCCCGTGGCTCCCCGCCCGGTGATCGGGCAGTCCTGGGAGCGGATGCTGCGCAGCGGTGTGGACCCGGACGGCGACTTCCGCAGGGGGCTGTTGTCCCAAGAGGAGGTGCAGCGGCGGCGGCAGTCCTCGACGTTGCGGCATGTGCTGCCGGTGCTGCGGGAAGGGCTGCTGTCGGTCGCGGACGTCGCCCGTCACATCATGGTGGTCGCCGACGAGGAGGGGCGGGTGCTGTGGCGGGAGGGCAGTTCGCCGGTGCTGCGCAAGGCGGACGGGCTGGGCTTCGAGATCGGCGCGGACTGGCGTGAGGACGTGGTCGGGACCAACGGGGTGGGGACACCGGCCGTGACCGGGCGTCCCGTGCAAGTGTTCGCTTCCGAGCATTTCGCACGGTCGCACGCCACCTGGACGTGCGCGGGGGCGCCGATCACGGATCCCCGGGACGGGCGGCTGATCGGCGTGGTGGATGTGAGCGGGCCGCTGGAGACGATGCATCCGGCCACACTGGCCTGGGTCGACTCGGTGGCGAAGCTCGCCGAGGCGCGGCTGCGGGAGATGCACGTGCGGTCGCTGGAGCGGCTGCGCGCGGTGGCTGCCCCGGTGCTGGCGCGGACCGGTGGGCGTGCGCTGGTGGTGGACCGGCACGGATGGACGGCGGCGGTGACCGGGATGCCGTACACGGAGCGGCTGGCACTGCCCAAGTCGGTGTCGGCGGGTATGCGGTGGCTGCCGGCACTGGGGCGGTGCTCGCTGGAACCGCTGGCCGGGGGCTGGCTGGTGCGGGCGGCGGACGAACCGGTGACACGTGCCGCGACGCGGATCGTGCTGGACCTGCGGGAGCCGCGCCGCTGGTCGGTGGAGGTGTCCGGCGGGGCGGGCTCCTGGGTCCGGGAACTCAGCCCTCGGCACGCCGAGTTGCTGTACCTGCTGGCCGTGCACCGCGAGGGCCGCAGCGCGGCGGCCCTTGCCGGGGACCTCTTCGGAGACCCCGCCCGCACGGTGACGGTCCGCGCGGAGATGTCCCGAGTACGCCGCTATCTGGGCGCTCTCCTGGACCACCGCCCCTACCGCTTCACGGAGTCGGCCGAGGTGGAGGTTCTTCTCCCCGAGGAGCCCCACCGTCTGTTTCCGCATCCGGGCCGCCGGCTCACGCCCGCGCGGGGCCACTGAGGCAGGCCCGCACCGGGCCGCCCTCCGTCCCGCTTCGGTCGTCGGGGTCGTGTCCGCCGCGGCGCGGTGCGGGCCGGAGCCGGGCCTCCCCGCCGGACGGGAGACGCCCGTCAAGGGGGCCCGGATCCGCACACACGAACACCAGGTCGCGCTCCGAGGGCGGTTGGCTCGCACAATTGCCGGGTCCTCATCCCCTTCGGCCCTCACCTGCCGTAGCATCCCGGTACGGGCCACCCCATCTGCTCCACGGTCAACCCACGGATCACCGGACGCAGTTGGTTCGCCCCGGGAGGACGTTATGAAGCATCGCGGCAGACACCGCCGGCGCAGGAGGGGCAGGGCCCTGCGGGCCGGGCTGGCCGGGACCGCCCTCGCGCTGACCGCGGCCGCCACCATGATCAGCGCTTCGCAGGCCACCGACGCCGACGACCCCGGGGCGCTGAAGCCGCTGACCGCGTCCGCCGAGACCGCGCCGCTGCGGCTGACCGAGCACGACGTCCCGGGCGAGGCGCTCGACCGCCTCGCCGACGGCATGGGCCGGCCCGTCGGCGTCGGTGCCGTACTGGCCGACCCCGACGGCTCCCTGCGCGACGCGGAGGACTGTACGGACGACGACCGGCGTGCCCTGCCCGTCGAACCGGCCGCGACACGGGCGTACTGCTGGCCGGCCGGCGACACCGAGGGCTGGCGGGCCGGCGCGGTCACCACCTCGGGGGACGCGGACGAGGACGGCCGCTGGGGCGCGCATCGGGTGATCCTCTCCGGGTGGAGCCGGAGTTCGGGCTCGCCGGCGGAGCAAGGGCTCGCCCGGGTCGCCTTCGTGAACGCCGCTGACACCGGCGCACCCCGCTACACCTGGGCGCTGCTCGCCGTGCCGGTGGACGAGGGCCGCGACTACCGCGGGCTGGGTTCCACCGTATCGGGCATGGTCTGGTACCAGAACAAGCTTCTGGTGACCACGGGCCGGGGCGAGAGCGGGGCGCTGTACGTGTACGACCTGGACCGCGTGCAGCGGGCCACCGTGGAGGGCACGGCGGTCGGCCGGGTGCCCGGCGGCTGGTCGGCGGCCGGGGCGCGGTACGTCCTCCCGGCGGTCGCCTCCTACCGGACGAACGGCGCCGGCGCCCCGCAGCCGGGCGGTATCTCCCTGGACCGCAGCACCGCTCCCGACAGTCTGGTCGCGCACGAGGCGACGCCCCCGGACGAGGACGGGCCGACCCGGCTGTGGCGGTACTCGTTCAGCGTCGAGCCGGGGCGTGTGGGAGTGCTGGAGCCGGAACCCGTCGCGGTGTACGCGACGGAGCTGACCCATGTGCGCAGTGTGCTGTCGTACCGGTCGGGCTGGTATCTGGGCCGGATGACCGGAACGCCGGACGAGCGCGGCACACTGTGGCGGCAGGACACGGACGGAGCCCGCCCCACCCGCTGCGGGGCGGACGAGACGCACCGCTGCTGGAGCGGCGAGGCGACGTCACTGTCCTACTGGGCGCAGACGGGCGATGTGTGGTCACAGTCCGGACGGATGCTGTTCGCGCTGCCCCTGGCGTCGGTGGACCGGTCCCTCGACGACTAGTCCGGGCACCGTCCGGCGGATCATGCGACTGTCCGATTATTGGCCTTCCTGGTCACGCCCGGCCAGTGGGGCGACCCGCCGCGGATGTTCGAGGTCCTCGGACGCGGTGCCGTTCCCCGACCGCAGGGCGGACGCCCGCGCACCCGGCCCGGCCACCTCGGCGGCGACAAGGCGTCTTCCACGGCACCGTCACCACCGCAGCAATCCGCCCATGGCTCCGCCCGTGATCTACGGGACACCCTGTAGTTCTAGAGTCTTTCCGTGGACGTCACCAGCTGGTTCGAGGTCGAGGACCCAGAGGAGTACGGCGAGGAGCCCTGGGATTTCAGTGAGGCCGAACTCGCCTTCCTGGCAGTCCTGCGAGCCCGGGCCGCTGATTGGCGGGTGCCGTGGGCGCCCAGCCAGGTCGGACGGCCCGAGGACGAATCGTCGCTCCTCGTCCATCTCAGCCTTCTCGATGAGGAGCGCCGACTGGTGCTCGGCGAGTGGGCCGTGCACTTCTACGGCACGCACCTGCACGCCGGGAAAGTCTGCGACCAGCTCTTCAACCTTCACGAGTCGCCCGAGCACGGCTTCTTCCCGGCCTCCGGCACCGCCGAGGAGCTCGCGGAGCGGTGCGCCGGCTGGTTCGAGAGCCTGTTGAGCCGCCCTGTCGTCCGAGTCGAATGGCCGTTCAGAGACGGGAGGCATGCGACCCACTGGGAGTTCGCCGACACAGGCGAGGTCCTGGCGACGCGCGGCTCCGTCCCGACCGACGGCTCATACGCCCACCGCCTCCCGATCCGGCCCTGATCCGCCGGACAGGCCCCAGCCAGAGGCATCGACCCGTGAGGTGACTGTCCGTGCCTTGGTCGGGCGGTCGACAGAACGGGACGCCGGATGGTTCTCTTTCGGACATGACGACCCTTTCCGTGACCACCTGGTCCCTGGAGCAGACCGCGCCCGCCGACCTCCGTCCGGCCGCCGTGCCCGAGGGGGATGTGCGGGTGGTCCGCTCCGAGGTGCCCTCCCCCGAGTTCAGCCGTTTTCTGTACGCGTCGGTCGGTGGTGACATCCGCTGGACCGACCGGCTGGGCTGGACGTACGCACAGTGGCTGGAGCACCTGGACCGGCCCGGGGTGGAGACGTGGGTGGCCCACGACCGCGGGACACCGGCGGGGTACCTGGAGTTGGAGGCGCAGGCGGACGGGGTCGTCGAGATCGTCTACTTCGGTCTCGTCGCGGCATTCCGCGGGCGGCGCATCGGCGGTCATCTGCTGTCGTACGGCACGGCCCGTGCCTGGGACCTGGCGGACCGCCACCCTGGCCTGAAGCCGACCACACGGGTGTGGCTGCACACGTGCAGCAAGGACGGCGAGCACGCCCTGGACAACTACCGGCGCCGGGGCTTCACCCTGTTCGACACCAAGGTCGAAGAGGAGCCCGAGGTGCCGGCGCCGGGCCCGTGGCCGGGGGCCTACCCCGCCTGACCAGCACGGACAAGACCACGCACACGGCTTGTGACCAAAGACACCCTTGCCTCTCACTTCGAGACAAGGGTGTCCACATTTCGGATAACGGTGGACTGTGTCCAGATCGCCGTGCCAGGCTTCCGCCATGCCTGGAACTGGAATCGCCTTGGTGAGTCGGCGGCACGTCGACCTCGGCCGTATGTCCAGCGCCATCTGTCCGGCGCGCTGAGAGCACCCAGCACCGCCCGACATTCCCTTCTTCGCCACACTCCCCGCGCAATGACGCGCACTTGCACCCGTGCGCACATTTGCGCAGGTCAGAGTCGTATTTCCGTCTGTCCCGAAGGACGTATCAACCATGGCCGCCACCCCGCAGAAGCCTGCCGTCGCGCAGAAGCCTTCCGTCGCGACTCCCCGCCGCAAGGTGAGCCGTCACCGCGGAGAGGGACAGTGGGCCGTGGGGCACCTGACCCCCCTCAACGGCACGGAGCAGCTCAAGAGGGACGACGACGGTCTCAAGGTGCGGACACGCATTGAGACGATCTACTCCAAGCGCGGGTTCGACTCCATCGACCCCAACGACCTGCGGGGACGCTTCCGTTGGTGGGGTCTGTACACGCAGCGCCGCCCGGGGATCGACGGCGGGCGCACCGGTCTGCTGGAGCCGGAGGAGCTCGAGGACGAGTACTTCATGATGCGGGTGCGCATCACCGGCGGCCGGCTCACCACCGAGCAACTGCGGGTGATCGGCGAGGTCGCCGAGACCTACGCCCGCGGCACCGCCGACATCACCGACCGGCAGAACATCCAGTTCCACTGGGTGCGCATCGAGGACGTGCCCGCCATCTGGGAGCGGCTGGAGTCGGTCGGCCTGTCCACCACCGAGGCGTGCGGCGACTGCCCGCGCGGCATGCTCGGTTCCCCGGTCGCCGGGGTCGCCGCGGACGAGATCATCGACGGCACGGCGGCGCTGGACGAGATCGCCCGCCGCTACATCGGCGACCCGCGCTTCTCCAACCTGCCGCGCAAGTACAAGACGGCGGTCAGCGGCTCCCCGCTGCTCGACGTGGCGCACGAGATCAACGACATCTCCTTCGTCGGCGTGGTCCACCCCGAGCACGGCCCCGGTTTCGACCTGTGGGTCGGCGGCGGTCTGTCCACCAACCCCAAGTTCGGTGTGCGGCTGGGCGCGTGGGTGCCCGAGTCGGAGGTGCCGGACGTCTGGGAGGCCGTGACCTCCGTCTTCCGGGACTACGGCTATCGCCGGCTGCGCAACCGCGCCCGGCTGAAGTTCCTGATCGCCGACTGGGGCGCGGAGAAGTTCCGCCAGGTGGTGGAGGACGAGTACCTGGGCCACAAGCTGATCGACGGCCCCGCCGTCGAGATGCCGGCGCAGCGGTGGCGCGACCACATCGGCGTGCACCGCCAGAAGGACGGCCGCTTCTACGTGGGTTTCGCCCCGCGCGTGGGCCGCATGGACGGCTCGCTGCTCACCAAGGTCGCCGAACTGGCCGAGAACCACGGCTCGGGCCGGGTCTCCACCACCGTCGAGCAGAAGATGATCATCCTCGACGTGCCCCAGGACCGGGTCGACACCCTGGTCGACGGTCTCGAGGCGCTGGACCTGAGGGTCACCCCCTCCCCGTTCCGCCGCGGCACGATGGCCTGCACGGGCATCGAGTTCTGCAAGCTCGCCATCGTCGAGACCAAGGAACGCGGCAGCGACCTCATCGACGAACTCGAGCGCCGGCTCCCCGACTTCGACGAGCCGCTCACCATCAACATCAACGGCTGCCCGAACGCCTGCGCCCGTATCCAGACCGCGGACATCGGTCTCAAGGGCCAACTGGTCACCGACGCCGCAGGCAACCAGGTCGGCGGCTACCAGGTACACCTGGGCGGCGCCCTCGGCCTGGAGCCGTCGTTCGGGCGCAAGGTCCGCGGTCTGAAGGTGACCTCGGAGGAACTGCCCGACTACATCGAGCGGGTCGTGAAGCGCTTCCAGGCGGAGCGCGAGGACGGCGAGCGGTTCGCGGCGTGGGTCGGCCGCGCCTCGGACGAGGCCCTGTCGTGAGCGAGCGTGCCGCGCCCTTCTACTGCCCCTACTGCGGCGACGAGGACCTGCGTCCAGGGGAGCAGGGCCACGGCGCGTGGGAATGCGGCGCGTGCAACCGAGCCTTTCAGCTGAAGTTCCTCGGGCTGCTGGCCCGGGGACTCGAGCGTTCCGACACGGGAGGGGACCGGACATGACGGCTGTTCAGCAAGAGCGCACCACCCCGGAGTTGAGGGAACTGGCCGAGCGGGCGGGCCGGGATCTTGAGGACGCCTCCGCCCTGGAGATCCTCCAGTGGGCCGCCGAGACCTTCGGCAACCGTTTCTGCGTGACCTCCTCGATGGAGGACGCGGTGGTCGCCCATCTCGCTTCCCGCGCGATGCCCGGCGTCGACGTCGTGTTCCTCGACACCGGCTACCACTTCCCGGAGACCATCGGCACCCGGGACGCGGTCGAGGCCGTGATGGACGTCAACCTCATCACGCTGACCCCGCGCCGGACGGTCGCCGAACAGGACGCGGAGTACGGCCCGAAGCTGCACGACCGCGACCCCGACCTCTGCTGCAAGCTGCGCAAGGTGCAGCCACTGGAGGAGGGCCTCGGGGACTACCTGGCCTGGGCGACCGGCCTGCGCCGCGACGAGTCCCCCACCCGGGCGAACACCCCGGTCGTCGGCTGGGACGAGAAGCGGCGGAAGGTGAAGATTTCCCCGATCGCGCGGTGGTCGGGGGAAGACGTGGCGGCGTACGTCGCCGAGCACGGCGTCCTCACCAATCCGCTGCTGATGGACGGCTATGCCTCCGTGGGCTGCGCGCCCTGCACCCGCCGCGTGCTGGAGGGCGAGGACGCCCGAGCCGGCCGCTGGGCGGGCCGCTCCAAGACCGAGTGCGGACTGCACGGATGACCACCCCTCAGAATCAGGAGACCGACGTGACGACCGGAGCCACCGTCTGGCTCACGGGTCTGCCGAGTGCGGGCAAGACCACCATCGCCCACGACCTGGCCGCCCGGCTGCGCGAGCGGGGCCGGCGGGTCGAGGTGCTCGACGGCGACGAGATCCGCGAGTTCCTCTCGGCGGGCCTCGGCTTCAGCCGCGAAGACCGGCACGCCAATGTGCAGCGCATCGGCTTCGTCGCCGAACTGCTCGCCCGCAACGGCGTCACCGCGCTCGTTCCGGTGATCGCGCCGTACGCCGACAGCCGGGACGCGGTGCGCAAGCGGCACGGGGCGAACGGCACTCCGTACGTCGAGGTGCACGTGGCGACGCCGGTCGAGGTGTGCTCCGTACGCGATGTGAAGGGTCTGTACGCCAAGCAGGCCGCGGGCGAACTCACCGGACTCACCGGTGTGGACGACCCCTACGAGGAGCCCGAGACGCCCGATCTGCGGATCGAGTCGCAGCACCAGACCGTGCAGGAGTCCGCGGCGTCGGTGTACGCCCTGCTCAGCGAAAGGGGACTGGCATGACGACCGCCGCCACTGTCGAGGAGGGCACGGCCAGCCCGTACGCCCTCTCCCACCTGGATGCCCTCGAGTCCGAGGCGGTGCACATCTTCCGCGAGGTGGCAGGCGAGTTCGAGAAGCCGGTGATCCTGTTCTCCGGCGGCAAGGACTCCATCCTGATGCTGCACCTGGCGCTGAAGGCGTTCACCCCGGCGCCGGTCCCGTTCTCCCTGCTGCACGTGGACACCGGGCACAACTTCCCCGAGGTCCTCGCCTACCGGGACCGCACGGTCGCCGCGCACGGACTGCGGCTGCATGTCGCCTCCGTACAGGACTACATCGACCGGGGGGCGCTCAAGGAGCGCCCGGACGGCACCCGCAACCCGCTGCAGACGGTACCGCTCACCGAGAAGATCCAGAGCGAGCGGTTCGACGCCGTGTTCGGCGGCGGACGCCGGGACGAGGAGAAGGCGCGCGCGAAGGAGCGGGTGTTCTCGCTGCGCGACGAGTTCTCCCAGTGGGACCCGCGCCGCCAGCGCCCCGAGCTGTGGAACCTGTACAACGGCCGGCACGCCCCGGGTGAGCACGTCCGCGTGTTCCCGCTGTCCAACTGGACCGAGCTGGACGTGTGGCAGTACATCGCCCGCGAAGGAATCGAACTGCCGGAGATCTACTACGCGCACGAGCGTGAGGTCTTCAGCCGTTCCGGCATGTGGCTGACCGCGGGTGAGTGGGGCGGCCCGAAGGACGGTGAGAGCGTCGAGAAGCGGCTGGTGCGCTACCGGACCGTGGGGGACATGTCCTGCACCGGTGCGGTGGACTCCGACGCCGACACCATCGAGAAGGTGATCACCGAGATCGCCGCCTCGCGCCTCACGGAGCGCGGTGCGACGCGAGCCGACGACAAGCTCTCCGAGGCCGCGATGGAAGACCGCAAGCGCGAGGGGTACTTCTAGACATGAGCACCATCACCACCGAGGAGCTCGCGGCCACCACGCTGCTGCGGTTCGCCACCGCCGGCTCCGTCGACGACGGCAAGTCCACGCTGGTGGGCCGGCTGCTGCACGACTCCAAGTCGGTCCTCACCGACCAGCTGGAGGCCGTGGAGCGGGCGTCGGCGAGCCGGGGCCAGGAGGCGCCCGACCTCGCGCTGCTCACCGACGGTCTGCGGGCCGAGCGGGAGCAGGGCATCACCATCGACGTGGCCTACCGCTACTTCGCCACGCCCCGGCGGCGGTTCATCCTCGCCGACACCCCGGGCCATGTGCAGTACACGCGGAACATGGTCACCGGCGCGTCGACGGCCGAGCTGACCGTGATTCTGGTCGACGCCCGCAACGGCGTCGTCGAGCAGACCCGGCGGCACGCCGCGATCGCCGCGCTGCTGCGCGTCCCGCACGTCGTCCTCGCCGTCAACAAGATGGACCTGGTCGACTACCGGGAGCCCGTGTTCGCGGCCATCGCCGAGGAGTTCACGGCGTACGCGACCGAATTGGGCGTCCCCGAGGTCACCACGATCCCCATCTCGGCGCTCGTCGGCGACAACGTGGTGGAGCCGTCCGCGCACATGGACTGGTACGGCGGTCCGACGGTGCTGGAGCACCTGGAGACGGTCCCGGTCAGCCATGACCTGGCGCACTGCCACGCGCGGCTGCCCGTGCAGTACGTGATCCGTCCGCAGAGCGCCGAGCACCCGGACTACCGGGGCTATGCGGGGCAGATCGCCGCGGGCACGTTTCGGGTGGGCGACCCGGTGACCGTGCTGCCGTCCGGGCGGACGACCACGGTCACCGGGATCGACCTGCTGGGCGAGCCGGTCGGCATCGCCTGGACCCCGCAGTCGGTGACGCTGCTGCTGGCCGACGACATCGACATCTCCCGCGGCGACCTGATCGTCCCCAGCAAGGACGCGCCGGCCACCTCACAGGACGTCGAGGCCACCGTGTGCCACGTCGCCGACCAGCCGCTGACCGTCGGCCACCGGGTGCTGCTCAAACACGGCACACGCACGGTCAAGGCGATCGTGAAGGACATCCCGTCCCGGCTGACGCTGGACGACCTGTCCCTGCACCCGCATCCGGGCCGGCTGACCGCCAACGACATCGGCCGTGTGAAGATCCGTACCGCCGAACCGCTGCCCGCCGACTCCTACGCGGACTCGCGGCGCACCGGCTCGTTCATCCTCATCGACCCCAACGACGGCACCACGCTCACCGCGGGCATGGTCGGCGAGTCCTTCGCCGCGCCGGAGCCCGTCAAGGACGGCGCCGAGGACGACGGGTGGGACTTCTGAGCATGAACTCCACCGATTTCTACTCCGAGTTCGCCAAAGAGGGCGGCCGTGTCGGCAGCGGTGCTCTGGGCAGCGGGCAGGGCGGGGTCGACCGATGTGTGTGCTGACGTACGCGCACCGCTCGCGCGCCCTCGCCCCCCGCCGCCGTAGACGAAAACCTGCCGACTTCCCGGCCACGGCCTGAGTAGACCGTGACCGCCGGGCCCCCGAGAGGAACACCTCCCGTGCCTGCCACAACCGCCCTGCGCCGTACCCTCGCGGTGATGGTCGTGCTTCCGCTGCTCACCCTGGCCGCCTGCGGCTACGGTTCCGAGGCGAAGGACGACGACTCCGCGAAGGTCGCCGCCGGGGCGAAGAAGACCGACGGACTCGACTCCGTCAGGATCGGCTACTTCGGCAACCTCACCCACGGCACCGCCCTGGTGGGCAACCAGAAGGGTTTGTTCCAGAGGGAACTGGGCGGCACGGAGGCGAAGTACGCCGTCTTCAACGCGGGCCCGTCGGAGATCGAGGCGCTCAACTCCGGTTCCATCGACATCGGTTTCATCGGCCCGTCCCCGGCCGTCAACGGTTACATCAAGTCGGGTGGCAAGAACCTGCGGATCATCGGCGGTTCGGCGTCCGGCGGGGTCAAGCTGGTGGTGAACCCCGACACCGTGAAGTCGCTGAAGGACGTCAAGGGCAAGCGGATCGCGACCCCGCAGCTCGGCAACACCCAGGACGTCGCGTTCCTCAACTGGGTGGCCGAGCAGGGCTGGAAGGTCGACGCGCAGAGCGGCAAGGGCGATGTCACGGTCGTCCGCAGCAACAACAAGGTCACCCCGGACGCCTTCAGGGCCGGTTCGATCGACGGCGCGTGGGTGCCGGAGCCCACCGCCTCGAAGCTGGTCGCCGAGGGCGGCAAGGTGATGCTGGACGAGGCGTCCCTGTGGCCGGACGAGAAGTTCGTGATCACGAACATCATCGTGCGCCAGGAGTTCCTCGAGGAACACCCGAAGGCCGTCGAGGCGGTGCTGAAGGCGTCCGTCGAGGCCAACAAGTGGATCAACGCCAACCCCGGGGAGGCGAAGGCCGCCGCCAACAAGCAACTGGAGGCCGACTCCGGCAAGGCGCTGCCGGCTGAGGTACTGGACCCGGCGTGGAAGTCGATCAGGTTCATCGACGACCCGCTGGCCGCCACGCTCGACTCGCAGGCCGACCACGCCGTCGAGGCGGGCCTGCTGGAGCAGCCCGACCTGAACGGCATCTACGACCTCTCGCTGCTCAACAAGGTCCTCGAGGCCGTGGGTGAGCCCGCTGTCGACGACGCCGGCCTCGGCGCCAAGTAAGCCCGGATCACGAAGAGTTCCCAGGAGGTGACGACCATGGCCACGACCCTCGCCAAGGCCGCCGACGGCACCGAGGCGGCCACCCACGCCGCCCGGATCGAGCACGTCTCGAAGTCGTTCGCCGGGCCCGCCGGACGGCAGCTCGTGCTGGACGACATCACGCTCGATGTCGCGCCCGGTGAGTTCGTCACCCTCCTGGGTGCCTCGGGCTGCGGCAAGTCGACGCTGCTGAACCTGGTCGCGGGCCTGGACCGGCCCACGGCCGGGGCGATCAGCACGGACGGCCGGCCGGCCCTGATGTTCCAGGAGCACGCGCTCTTCCCGTGGCTGACGGCGGGCAAGAACATCGAACTCGCCCTGAGGCTGCGGGGTGTCCCGAAGAACGAGCGGCGCGGGCGGGCCGACGAACTGCTGGAGCTCGTCCGGCTGAAGGGCGCGCACGGCAAGCGGGTGCACGAGCTGTCCGGAGGTATGCGCCAGCGGGTCGCGCTGGCCCGCGCGCTCGCCCAGGAGAGCAAACTGCTGCTGATGGACGAGCCGTTCGCAGCACTGGACGCCATCACCCGGGACGTGCTGCACGACGAGTTGACCAGGATCTGGCGCGAGACCCAGGTGTCGGTCCTGTTCGTCACGCACAACGTGCGCGAGGCGGTCCGGCTCGCGCAGCGGGTGGTGCTGCTGTCCTCCCGCCCGGGCCGGATCGCCCGCGAGTGGACGGTCGGCATTCCGCATCCGCGTCGCATCGAGGACACCGCCGTGGCGGAACTGTCCGTCGAGATCACCGAAGAACTCCGTGGGGAGATCCGCCGTCATGGCCAGCACTGAGACGACCGCGAAGGACAAGGACGGGGGCGACCTCGCCGGTCTGGAGGCGGGCCTCGACGCACTGGAGACGGTGCAGGCCGGCCGCACCCCGCTGCGGCAGACCGTCAAGGAGAAGATCCTCCCGCCGGTGGTCGCCGTCGCACTGGTGCTGGCGGTGTGGCAGGCCCTGGTCTCCTTCCGGATCGTCGACGACCCGACCAAGCTGCCCTCCCCCGGCGCGGTGTGGGACGTCCTCCGCGAGGCGTGGCTCCAGGGCGAACTGCTCGGCTACATCTGGACCAGCGTCTCGCGCGGTCTGCTCGGCTTCTTCTTCGCGCTGCTGATCGGCACCCCGCTGGGGCTGCTGGTGGCGCGAGTGAAGGTGGTGCGCGCGGCGATCGGGCCGATCCTGTCCGGTCTGCAGTCGCTGCCGTCGGTGGCGTGGGTGCCGCCGGCGGTGATCTGGCTGGGCCTGAACAACTCGATGATGTACGCCGTGATCCTGCTCGGCGCGGTGCCCTCGATCGCCAACGGCCTGGTCTCCGGCGTCTCCCAGGTGCCCCCGCTGTTCCTGCGGGCCGGCCGCACGCTGGGCGCGACGGGGCTGAAGGGCACCTGGTACATCGTGCTGCCGGCCGCGCTGCCCGGCTATGTGGCGGGTCTGAAGCAGGGCTGGGCGTTCTCCTGGCGGTCCCTGATGGCCGCGGAGATCATCGCGTCGTTCCCGGACCTCGGCATCGGGCTGGGCCAGTTGCTGGAGAACGGCCGCAACGCCAGCGACATGGCCATGGTCTTCGAAGCCATCCTGCTGATCCTGACCGTCGGTATCGCCATCGACCTGCTGATCTTCAGTCCGCTGGAGCGGTGGGTGCTGCGCAGCCGCGGTCTGCTGGTGAAGGGCTGAGGCACACCATGCGTCGTCCGGTACTTCTCGTCATCGCCCACGGCAGCCGCGACCCGCGGCACGCCGCGACCGTGCACGACCTGGTGCGGCGGGTGCGGTCGCTGCGGCCGGGGCTGCGGGTGGAGACCGGGTTCCTGGACTTCAACGTCCCCTCCGTCACAGGGGTTTTGGAGTCCCTGGACGCGGAGGGTGTCCGTGACGTGGTCGCCCTCCCGCTGCTGCTGACCCGCGCCTTCCACGCCAAGTCGGACATCCCCGCGGTGCTGGCCGGGGCCCCGCCGCGGCTGCGGATCCGCCAGGCCGACGTCCTGGGCCCGTCCCCGCTGCTGCTCTCGGCACTGGAGCGCCGGCTGTACGAGGCGGGCCTGACGCCCGCCGACAAGTCCTCGACCGGGGTCGTACTGGCCTCGGCGGGGTCATCCGACCCGGAGGCGATCGCAGTGATCGCAGAAATCGCGCGGGAGTGGCGGCACACCGGTTGGTGCGCCGTGCGGCCTGCGTTCGCCTCCGCATCCCTCCCCCGCACCGAGCAGGCGGTACGTGACCTGCGCGCTCTCGGCTGCGCACGCGTCGCCGTCGCGCCGTACGTCCTGGCCCCCGGCTTCCTCCCGGACCGCATCGCCCGGGGTGCGGCGGGGGCGGACGTCCTGGCGGATGTGCTGGGTCCGGCCCCGGAGGTGGCACGGGTGCTGCTGGAGCGCTACGACGGGGCGCGGGTGCCGCTGCTCACGGCAGTCGGCGCCTGACCTGGTCCGGCGGGCGGTGTCGGCCCGATCCTTCTCTCCGCTCTCGGCCGAAGTCCCGTCGTCCTCGGTCGGAGCCCCGTCGTCCTCGGCCGAAGTCCCGTCGTCCTCGGTCGGAGCCCTGTCGTCCCGTCGTCCCGGGGGCCTCGTCCGTGGCCTCAGGCGGCCCTCGTCGGCTCGAGGCCCTCGCCCCCTCGACGTTCCTCGCCCCCTGCACGTCCAGGTCCACGTCCTCCGTCGAAGTCCCCGCCCTCAGTCGAAGGACAGGCCGCCCGTCCGCGTCCGCTTCAACTCGAAGAAGTCGGCGTCACCGGCCAGCACCCGGAAGCTGTCGAAGAGTTCTGCCGCCCGCTCGCCCCGGGGGACGGCCCGCAGGACGGGTCCGAACCAGACGGTTCCGTCGACGTGAAGGGTCGGGGTCCCCACATAGGCGCCCGTGTCCGCTTCGGCGCCCGCCTCGTGGCTGCGGCGCACGGCGTCGTCGTACGCCGGGTCGTGCGCGGCGGCCGCCAGGCCGGCGGGCAGGCCGAGTTCGGTGAGGGCTTCGGCGATCACGGCGTCGAAGTCCTCGACGGCGCGCTCGTGGATGCGGGTGCCGAGGGCGGTGTAGAGGCCGCGCAGCACCTTCTCGCCGTGCTGTTCGGCGGCGGCCACCGCCACCCGTACCGGGCCGACGGAGCGGTCGACCAGGTCCCGGTACCAGTCGGGCAGCTCGTTGCCGAGGTTGTGCAGATGGAGGCTCATCACACGGAAGCGCAGATCGAGGGGGCGTTCCCGTTCCACCTCCAGCAGCCAGCGGGAGGTGATCCAGGCGAAGGGACAGGCGGGGTCGAACCAGCAGTCGACGCGGGTGGGTGATCCATTGCTCATGCCGTCGACCGTATGCACGACCGGGAGCGGGGCCCTGGTCCAGTTCGCCGCCCGGCCACTGGTCCAATCCCGGCGGCGGGTGGCCCGGTCAGTCCCCGGTGAGCTCCACGAGCTTCGTCACCGTGTTCCAGTTGCGGCTGGTGGCGACGACGCCCTCGTTGACGCGGGGCCGGGACAGGTACTCGGCGAGTTTGGAGCGGCCCAGGCCGTTCGGGGCGTACAGGTAGAGGGCGCGGTCGCCGAGCCGGAACTCCTCGGGCCGGCAGGACGCCTGGTCGATCCCGGCGAAGCGCTCGGGGGTGACGGGTGCGGAGAAGTAGGTGACGTGGAGCTGCTTGGGCTCCAGCTCGTCGGCCGGGTACGGGCATGCCTCGACGATGCCTCGCAGGTAGGCGTGGTCGCGCACGATCACGTCCACCCCGAAGCCGAAGTGCCGCTCGATCGCCGCGGACAGCTCTGCGGCCAGTGACCGCTCGTCCCCGTGGTCGGCGGTGAACACCGCCTGACCGCTCTGGAGATGGGTGCGCACGCCCTCGTGGCCGAGCCCTTCCACGAGCGTGCGCAGTTCGGCCATCGGGACTTTCCTGCCGCCGCCCACGTTGATCCCGCGCAGCAGCGCCGCGTATCTCGTCGCCATACCGCACACCTTAGGACGGCCGTCGTGCCCCGTGGGGGTGGGCACGACGGCCGGGTCCGCACGCGGCGGGCTGCGCGAAACTCTGGCGGAACGGTGGGGCCCGGATCAACCGGAACACGCACCTGTGACTTATTCAACAAGGTTGCGGAACGGGGGACCGCGCTGCGGACCCCTGATCACCGGCCCCCAGAAGTCCGGATACATGTAAGGGACCACTGTCGTCCCCAGTGGGGAGGAGACGAACGCCGATGGGATGACTTCGGGCCCCGGAGCTTCACCGGACAGCACGACGAGACGCGCTTATCCGGCCCATACCTTCGAAAGTGTCAGGTGGCGGCAGGGGGTCGCTGCCGAACACGAGGGAGCGAGCCCGTCATGGGGAACGGAGATTCGCGGGTACGGGGCCTCGCCGCCCGGGCCGGCGGCTGGAGCGCCCGGCACCGCTGGGCGGCCGTCGGTATCTGGCTGCTGTTCGTCGTGCTGGCGATGGGACTCGGATCGGCCGCCGGCCGGGTCGACGTCAGCAACAGCGATCAGCTCAAGGGAGAGACCCACACCGCCGCCCGCATCATCGAGGACGCCGGCATCGAGGAGCCGGCCAGTGAGACCGTGCTCGTCCAGGCGAAGGACGAGGGCCTTACGGCCACGGACGAGGAGTTCCGCTCGGCGGTCACCGCCGTCGTCACGGCCGTGGAGCGGACCGGCGAGGTCACGGACGTCACCTCGCCGTACGAGAGCGACACCATCTCCAGGGACGGGCGCAGCGCGCTGGTCCAGTTCGACATGCGCGGCGACTCGGACACCGCCGGTGAACGGATCGAGCCGGTCCTGAACGCCGTGGAGGACGTCCAGAAGGACCATGGGTCGCTGCGGATCGAGGAGATCGGCGGCGCCAGCATGATGAAGACGTTCGACGACGCGTTCGGCGACGACTTCAAGAAGGCCGAGTACTCCGCGGTGCCGGTGGCCCTCGGCATTCTGCTGATCGCGTTCGGCGCGCTGGTGGCGGCGCTGCTTCCGGTGGCGCTGGCGGTCACCGCGATCATGGCGACGATGGGTCTGATGGGCCTGGTCAGCCACCTCCAGCCGATGAGCGAGACCGCGAACTCGGTCATGCTGCTGGTGGGCCTGGCCGTCGGTGTCGACTACTGCCTGTTCTATCTGCGCCGCGAGCGTGAGGAGCGGGCGGCCGGACGGGACGCGCAGACGGCGCTGCGGATCGCCGCGGCGACCAGTGGCCGGGCGATCGTCGTCTCCGGTGTCACGGTGTGCGTGGCCATGGCGGGCATGCTGTTCACCGGGATCGCCGAGTTCGAGGCGATGGGTCTGGCCTCGCTGATGGTCGTGGCGGTCGCCATGGTCGGTTCCGTCACCGTCCTGCCCGCGCTCCTTTCGCTGCTGGGCGAGCGGGTCGACAAGGGCCGCCTGCCGTTCCTGCGCAAGCGTCGTGCGAACGGCGGCAACGACAGCCGGTTCTGGACCGCCGTACTGAAGCAGGTGCTCGCCAGGCCGGTGCTGGCCGCCGTGGTGGCCACCGGTGCGCTGCTCGCCGTGGCCGCTCCCGCGGTCGGGATGAAGACGCAGAACCTCACGCTGGACCAGGAGTTCGGCGACTCACTGCCGATCGTGCAGACGTACAACCGGGTCAACGAGGCCTTCCCGGGCGGCACCGAACCGGCCGAGGTGGTCGTCAGCGCCGACGACATCAACGCGCCCGAGGTGCGGGCCGCACTCGCCGACTTCCGCGAGCAGGCGGTCAGTTCGGGTGCGTCACGCGGACCGGTCGAGATCAAGCTGCACGACCGGCAGAACGTCGCCTTCGTCTATGTTCCGCTGGTCGGCGGCTCCGACCAGGACAAGGCGGGTCAGAGCCTGGACACGCTGCGCGACGAGGTACGGCCCGCCACGCTGGGCGAGGTGGACGGGGTCGAGGCGCCGATCACCGGGCAGGTCGCCGGAAACAAGGACTTCAACGACCAGCTGGTCGGCTCCGTGGTCCCGGTCTTCGCCTTCGTGGTGGTCTTCGGCTTCCTGCTGATGCTGCTGTCGTTCCGCTCGCTGACCGTCGCGGTCACCTCGATCATGCTGAACCTGCTGTCGGTGGGCGCCGCGTACGGCATCCTCGTGGCGGTCTTCCAGCACGGCTGGGGCGCGTCCCTGGTGGGTGCGGAGGGCGTCGGCGCGATCATCACCTGGCTGCCGCTGTTCCTGTTCGTGATCCTGTTCGGCCTGTCGATGGACTACCACGTGTTCGTGGTCTCCCGGATCCGCGAGGCCCGGTTGCGGGGCCGCAGCACGCGGGACGCGATCCAGCACGGTGTGGTCACCACGGCCGGGGTCGTCACCAGCGCCGCGGTCATCATGGTCGCCGTGTTCGCGATCTTCGGCACGCTGTCCATGCAGTCCATGAAGCAGATGGGCGTCGGCCTGGCGGCGGCTGTGCTGATCGACGCCACGATCATCCGGGGTGTGCTGCTCCCGGCGGTGATGGCGCTGCTCGGCGAGCGCAACTGGTACCTGCCGAAGTGGCTGCACCGGATGCCCGACCTGACCCACGACGAGTCACCGGAGGCGGCGGCGGCGCCGGCCGGGGCGCGGGACGACGAGGGCGATCGAGTGCCGGTCTGACCCGGGAGGAGCGTAGTGGGGGGGGGGGGGGGGGGGGGGGGGGGGGGGGGGGGGGGGGGGGGGGGGGGGGGGGGGGGGGGGGGGGGGGGGGGGAGGGGGCGGGGGGGGGGGGGGGGGGGGGTGTTCCTGCTTAGGCGGGAATTG